>AEZC01000067.1 GCA_000257205.1 Vibrio ordalii ATCC 33509
ATTGTAGTCATGACCAGCCGAGCAAACCTAAAAAAAAAGGTGAGCAGATGAATACCTTACTCGAAGTGTTAACAGATGAAAAAGACTGGATTGATGCCCAAGACGCCTTTAGAAAATGTGGCATTGCAGATGGCAGCTCAACCGATCGTATCGAAGAAATTTACACCGAACTGCGTAAATTAGAAAAAGCAGGAAAAATCGAAATTCAACGCCAAGGTGACTACGACCAGTTGAAATTGATCAAGCAAAACGTTAAGGAAGACTAATGCGCTTAGCTTCATTTACTATCGGTTCAGATCGTGAAGGTGAACGCCAACGATTTAAAAACCTTAAAAATGTCACCATCGACTTTGAAGAACAAGAATGGATCACCTTAGTCATAGGTTGGAATGGCACTGGTAAGTCAAACGTACTTGAGGCATTGGCGGTACTGTTTCGTGATTTGATCATGGGGAAAAATGACAACGGGGAAAAAGATAAACCCTCTTTTGCCTATACCTTGAGGTATTTTTGTCATCATAAAGAAATAGAAATCAGCGCCGACCCTGATCGCGCTAAAGATGCCTATTTGGTGAGCTATCGAGATTTGGGAGAAAAGATAGAAAACACGACGCTACAGGTAGATTTGTTCAGTGAATTAACTGATGACGCAACACTTGTGGGACTTAAATTTAATGAGTTCAAAAAGCGCCAAGATCAGTTTTTACCCAAATATGTGTTTGGTTACTATTCAGGTCATAGTGACCGGTTGCAGTCGGTCTTTCGCCCCTATCTTCAGCAATATGATAAAAAGCTACGTAACTCAAAGTCGGAAGATCCTGGCTTAAGACGCTTGTTTTATGCCTTGCCTGTGCATAGCCAATTTGTGCTGTTAGCCTTTGTGCTTAACCAAGATGATTTAGTCAGGCATTTTTTAGATACTCAGCTCGGCCTAGAAACGGATGAAAATGCTGAAAGTATCGACTCTGTACTACTAGAACTCAATGAGCCCTCATGGAATTTAAATAAGGGTAAAGCCCCCAAAGGTACTTATGGTGCCTGCAAAGATAAGCCTGATATTTTTTGGGGGGCGGAAGGCGTGGTACGCGATTTTTTAAATCGGGTTCATAAAGTGGCTACTGCACCAATTAAAATTAGCCGTAAAGATGATGCGACCTTATGGAATAAAAAAGATCGTGAATACTTGTATATGTTTATCAAGGACGTTACGCGACTCACTGAGCTAGTTGGTGACCAAGAGCCTAGGGAGTTTTTCCGCGACCTTGAAAGTACCTATGTTTCTGAGCTAATCAGCGAAGTGCGTATACGGGTTAAGCTTAAAAAGAACGATGGCAGCGTAACTTTTCGTGAGTTAAGCGAAGGAGAGCAGCAGCTATTGACTGTGTTAGGTCTACTGCGATTTACCGCCGAAGAAGAAAGTCTGTTTCTACTGGATGAGCCCGACACTCACTTAAACCCCAAGTGGAGCGTTGATTACATCGATTATCTCAATAAGTTTGTTACCTCTGGCTCTAAAGGTGAAAACAATAGCCATATCGTGTTAACCACCCATAACCCAATTGCCATCGCCGAATTAACTCGCGATCAAGTACAAATATTGAGTCGTGATGATAAGACTCGTACTATTGAGTCGCATAAGCCGAATTTTGACCCTAGAGGCATGGGCTACGCGGGTATTATTACCAGCGATATGTTTGGTTTGGCGACATCCGTCGATAGCTATACCGAAGCTCTATTAGAGCGCAAAAGGCAAATTACCGCTAAGGACGAAACCTTATCGATAACCGAAAAGGCAGATCTGCAAGCCATCAACGTAGAGTTTGAGAATCTTGGATTTAGATTCTCAAACCGCGATAGAGTGTTTGAAGAATATCTGCGTGCACGTTATGAATTCGATTCACGAGCTGAAAGTAAGCAAAAAATCGACCAATTACCTTCAGATGAAAAACGTGCGGCGAGTAAAAAGTTAATCCAACAGGTTTTAGCAAAGCTTAAACAAGAAAGTGGAGAAGAAGATGAGAAGAATTGATTTGCGCAAACTTAATCCTTCTCCAGATTGGCGAGCTCGTGCTCAAAGTAAACAATCTGAAATCGATAATGGGCTTATCGAGGCAAAAGCAGCTTCTTCTATTTGGTCTGAGTTGAAGCCGCAGCTAAAAGATTTGTCTAATGGTAAGTGTTGGTACTGTGAGTCAAGGGAAGATAGATCAGACAACGCGGTAGATCACTTTCGCCCTAAAAGCCTCTACCCTTTGTTTACGCTTGATTATGAAAATTTTCGCTTCGCTTGCACTTATTGCAACAGCATTAGAAAGAACCCTGAAACGGGGGAAAGTGGAGGCAAAGGTGATCATTTTCCTTTATTGTCTGGGACCAAAGCAAGCAATAGACTCCAACGTAACACTGAAGACTACATATTGATTGATCCTTGTGAGCCAGCTGATGTCGGCCTGCTTGATTTTAAAGAAGACGGCTTACCCTGTGCAAAGTATCCTTCACAAACCAACCGTAATCGACGAGCAATAGATTCCATCAAATATTACCATTTAGATCATCCTGATTTGGTCGAAGCAAGAAGGTTGCTAGCTCTAGATATAAGAGATTGGGTTGAAAGTGAGGATGCAATTTATGATACGAATGATCAGGGCGATCCTAAAACTGAAAAAGCATTCAAAGGTTATGTTAGCAATATTGCGAAAGCAATTTCTGCAGATGCACCATTTTCTGTTTTTGCGAAGAAAATGGTTAAAGGTTATCAAGATCGGGAATGGATAGAAGTTTTATTGGAATGTGCTTAATTTCTTATTCATCTTGATGCACTTTGGGTTGGTTTAACGTATTAATCAAGAGTGGTTAAGTGGCCAAGCAGAGCATGGTAAGTGTTTTTGCCTCGGATGTGTTTGAAATTTAATAAAAACTCTTTTGTGCAATTGAACAGCGTAAAAGAGACAATCAATTCTGCCAAAAATCGGTATAATCTTTCCCCTTTAGACAGCAGTAATCCCCAGTGCTGTCCGTTAGTCGCTTTGGATAGTAGAAATGAACGCCCCCGCATTAGTACAAAAAGTTTGGAACTATTGTCATACCTTACGTGATGATGGTGTTGGCTATGGTGATTACTTAGAGCAGTTAACTTTCTTACTGTTTCTCAAAATGGCTCATGAGTACTCATTGCCGCCATACTCACGCAAAACCCAAGTGCCTAGCGGTTATGATTGGGAGTCTCTGGTGGGCCCAACCGGAGAAGCATTAGAAAATCAGTACCGTCGGATTTTAAAAAAGCTCGGTGATGCACCGGGTATGCTTGGTGCGATTTTTTACAAGGCAGAAAACAAAATTCCTGATCCCGCTAAACTGTCTCGCATTGTCAAAATGATTGACGAAGAGAGCTGGATCAGCCTTGATGCCGATGCCAAAGGTGATTTATACGAAGGCTTACTACAAAAGAACGCCGAAGATACTAAAAGTGGTGCTGGCCAGTACTTTACGCCGCGCCCACTCATTGATGCCATGCTTGCGTGTGTGCGCCCTGAGCCTAAAAAAACGATTTTAGATCCTGCCTGTGGTACGGGTGGCTTCTTTTTGAGTGCCTGTGATTGGATCACTTATGGTGATACACAGTGGATTGAAAAAGGTATGAGCCACTGGAACCCAGCAAAAGACAACAGTAGTACGATTGCTAAATCCAAGCTCAACAAAGACCAAGTCAAGTTTTTACGTGATAACACTTTCTTTGGTAATGAGATTGTGCCTTCAACTCGCCGCATGTGTTTAATGAATTTGTTTTTGCACAATATTGGCAGTATTGATGGTGAGCCGAAGGTGGAGCGTGCAGATGCTTTATTGACACCTCTCAAAGGTGAAGACAAAGTGGATTATGTATTAGCGAATCCACCTTTTGGTAAAAAAAGCAGCATGACGATTACCAATGCTGAGGGTGGTGAAGACAAAGAAGCCTTGACCTATGAACGCCAAGATTTTTGGGCGACCACAACCAACAAACAGCTTAACTTTTTACAGCATATTGTTGCGAGTTTAAAAGACACTGGTAAGGCAGCCGTCGTATTACCTGATAATGTTTTATTTGAAGGGGGAGCAGGGGAGCGTATTCGCCGTAAATGGTTAAGTAATTGCGATGTGCACACCATTTTACGTCTACCGACAGGGATATTTTATGCCAATGGTGTGAAAGCGAACGTAGTGTTCTTTGATAACGCTCCACGTGATGAAAAAGTGCACACCAAAGGGATCTGGTTTTACGATTTAAGAACCAACAAGCACTTTACCCTTAAGCAACGTCCTATGATGCTAAGCGATTTGAAAGAGTTTATTCAGTGTTATAACCCTGAAAATCGTCATCAACGCGTAGAGACAGAACGCTTCAAGTATTATAGCTACGATGAACTTATTAATCGCGACAAAGCTAGCCTTGATGTGTTTTGGCTTAAAGATGACAGCTTGGACAATCTCGATAATCTTCCTTCTCCAGAGATACTCCAGCAAGAGATCATCGATCATCTAGAGGCTGCTCTAGCAGCGTTTAAAGATGTTGCTGTTGGATTGAGCCCAAGTAAGTAATCATTCATTAATAGCGAAGGGGCTAAAGCTCCTTGCCTTATTGCTTTCTATCTATTGCAATAGTTGAGATCTACTTGTGTTCTAAAGGCTAGGCAAACTTTTCAATGGTTTTGAGTTGCTTGGTTCCAGTAACAGAGAGGCTGCCTTTGGCGGCCTCTTCTATATGCTGGCTCCACCAGCACATCATTGGCTTTCTACGTTCGAGATGATCCGTGCGGTTATAGGCACTTCGAACTTGGTTATCATCAACGTGGGTTAGGGCAGCTTCAACTAAATCGGGATCAAAGCCTTGTTCATTGAGAGTGGTACTCGCGAGAGAACGTAAACCGTGGCTAACAAGCCGACCAGCAAACCCCATACGTTTGAGTGCCATGTTTGCCGTTTGGCTGTTGCAGGGTTTCTTTGGGTCTCTATCCGACGGAAAAACAAAATCTCGATGGCCGCTTATCGGCTTCATCACTTCCAATAGCGCTAGCATCTGCTCTGTGATCGGGATGCGGTGCTCTCTTCTTTTTTTCATTCTCTCGGCTGGAATGGTCCAGACTTTCTCTTCCCATTCAATTTCATCCCATCTAGCGCCAGCGGCTTCAGAAGGGCGCGTCATGGTGTGTAATTGCCATTCTAATAAGCAACGAGTTGTGCGTTTAATACTTGCATTAGCTATTGCCCCCATTAGCTCTGGCAATTCATGTGGTGCTAATGCGGCCATATTCTCTTTTTTAGGCTTTTTGAAAGCGGCACGAATACCAGTAAGTGGGTTTGCTAGGAG
>AEZC01000068.1 GCA_000257205.1 Vibrio ordalii ATCC 33509
TGATGACGATATGTTTGAACAGGAGTAAACCCTAAGTGAGCTAATCGACTATTGAGCGCGCTTTCTTGCCAAGGAGGTGCGCTTGATAATATCTTGTGTTGTTTGATTTTGCATTGTGGCTCGCTTTTCACGCCCAATAGCTCTTGCACACGACGAGCAATAGCTTCTCCGGAATCAACTAGCACGACACTCTTCCCTAATACGGCTTGGATCTCTTCTTTTATTAATGGGAAGTGTGTACAGCCAAGGACCGCCACATCAATACGGTTCACCAAAGGGCTAAGAATCTCTTTTAATTCTGCAAGATCGACAGCTTTGCCCCTCAATTTTTCTTCTGCCATATCCACTAAGCGCGTTGACCCTAGCAATTCAACATTCTTGTCAGATGAGAAATCTCGAATCAAATCGTGAGTGTATTGACGAGTGATAGTCGCTGGGGTAGCAATGAGTCCCACGGCTTTATTGGCCAGTGATGAGGCTGGTTTAATCGCAGGGACAACCCCCACAACCGGTACAGCAAGACAAGAACGCAGCTTGGGTAAGACGATAGTGCTTGCGGTATTACAAGCAATAACGACCAAATCAATGCGCTCTTTCACCACGACATCGCTTACCAACCTAACCACACGCTTAATTAACACCTCTTGATTGAGCTCACCATAAGGATAAGCTTCATTGTCAAACAGGTAGATGTAGTTCAATTGTGGTAGTTTGGCTTGGACCTCTTTATAAACCGATAACCCACCAACACCAGAGTCAAAGATAAGCACATTAAGCTGAGACGGTTGCGACACTCTGAGCACCTTACTAAGAAAAACGTTCTGATCATACTCGCTCTTTTCGATTAGGCAATCTATGCCAGATACCTTTTGTTAAAAGAGATGTTAGTTTGAATTGTCATTTCTAGACTCGATCAAGCTGGTAGATGATCTCACATTCAGTAATTACTGTGTCAATGAGCTTGTTCTAGTGAATAAAAGCACTCCATTTTGTATTTTAAACATACGTTGCCGGCTCAACACTCAGTACAAATATTACTCTCAATATTGTAAAAACATACATATCGATTAGAGCAAAAAATCTATTTGTATCAATAAGAAGACGCATATACGACCTGACGTTCACCTTACAAAAATAGAACAAAAAACAAACAGCGTGAGTTTAATGTGTAGATGTGAAAGCTATAAACAGTTTTCACGCGCAGCCGCTTTGGAACCAAAAGAGCGTTGCTTGTGCGCCCAACGTTATGTTGAGAGCCACGATCCAAACATTTTTATTCACTTTTCAAGGAAACCTATCATGTTTAAAAAGTTTTTAAGCTTATGTATTGTCTCGACGTTTTCCGTCGCAGCAACATCAGCATTAGCCCAGCCCAATGAGTTTGTTGGCAAACCATCTCCTCAACAATTAGCACCATTGATGAAAGCCGCTTCAGGGAAAGGCATTAAAAATCAATATATTGTTGTACTCAAACAACCAGCGACAATCATGAGTAATGACTTGCAAGCTTTTCAACAATTTACTCAACGCTCTGTCAATGCATTAGCCAATAAGCATGCACTCGAAATCAAACATGTTTTTGATAGTGCGTTAAGCGGTTTTTCTGCAGAGCTAACGGCTGAGCAATTACAAACTCTCCGTGCTGATCCTAACGTCGACTATATCGAGCAAAACCAAATTATTACGGTTAATCCGATCATCTCTGCATCAGCGAATGCGGCTCAAGATAACGTAACCTGGGGAATCGACCGCATCGATCAGCGCGATCTACCGCTCAATCGTAGTTATAACTACAACTATGATGGTAGTGGCGTTACCGCTTATGTGATCGATACCGGTATTGCTTTCAACCATCCTGAATTTGGTGGACGAGCAAAATCCGGCTATGACTTTATCGATAACGATAATGATGCAAGTGACTGCCAAGGTCACGGAACACACGTGGCAGGCACTATCGGTGGCGCTCAGTACGGCGTAGCTAAAAACGTTAACTTAGTTGGGGTACGAGTACTGGGATGTGATAGTAAAGGTTCAACAGAAGCGATCGTCCGTGGTATTGACTGGGTGGCTCAAAACGCGTCAGGCCCTTCTGTTGCCAATTTGAGTTTAGGGGGAGGGATATCTCAGGCGACGGATCAAGCAGTGGCTCGGCTCGTCCAAAGAGGAGTCACGGCAGTCATTGCCGCTGGTAACAGTGATATAGATGCCTGCCAAGCATCGCCTGCACGTGAGCCAAGTGGCATCACTGTAGGCGCCACCGATAGCAATGATCGTCGTTCTTATCACTTACGCCAAGATGGCAGCTTTTGGTGGGCTTCTAACTGGGGCAACTGTGTTGATATTTTTGCTCCCGGCTCTGATGTCACCTCAGCTTCACATAAAGACACAGGCACCACCACTATGGGAGGCACATCAATGGCGGCACCGCATGTAGCTGGGGTCGTAGCCTTGTACTTACAAGAGAATAAGAACCTCTCTCCGAATCAAATCAAAACGCTGCTTAGCGACCGTTCGACCAAAGGCAAAGTCAGCGACACTCAAGGAACACCAAATAAGCTGCTGTATAGTTTGACCGATAACAATACCACTCCGGATCCTGAGCCAAATCCGCAACCAGAGCCGCAACCGCAACCGGATAGTCAACTGACTAATGGTAAAGTGGTTACAGGCATCAGCGGCAAGCAAGGTGAATTGAAAAAATTCTATATTGATGTGCCTGCAGGTCGTCGCTTGAGTATCGAGACCAACGGAGGTACGGGGAATCTTGATCTCTACGTTCGTTTGGGTAGAGAACCAGAACCTTCTGCTTGGGATTGCGCATCTTACCGTAACGGCAATAATGAAGTTTGTTCCTTCCCAAATACCCGAGAAGGTCGCCACTTCATTACACTCTATGGCACCACTGAGTTTAACAATGTCAGTTTGGTGGCTCGCTACTAACATGACGCATTAAACAATAAAAGCCAGTCAGATGTTCTGACTGGCTTTTGATTAAAGACAATGCCTGCGTTTAAAACTGATAAGAGACATTGAGATAGTAGGAACGCTCGGCAGCAGGATAGCCATTGGCGGTTTCGTACTCTTTATCTAATAAATTATCAATTCGAGCGCTAATAGTCGTCGAGTCTGTGACATAGTAGCTAACTGAGGTATCAACGAGAGAATAAGCATCAAGCGTTATATATTGAGAAGGATAAATTTTGTCTGGACGTTTACCTACATATTGATATCCGATTGACCAATCGAGTTGTTCGAAAGCCACTAGCGCATTCCACTTATACATTTGTTCTGCACGGCGTTGTAGTGTTTGCCCTTTGCTGTCATCAGCATCTTTGAGGTCTGTACTTAACTGGTGCTGCACAATTCCAGTAGAAAACTCGGCCGTTAATTCAACGCCTTTTATATGGCTTTCACCTATTACGTTTTGGTACTTCTTCGTTGTTGAGTTGTAATCGATCAGGTTATTGATTTTGTAATCATAGCCAGTGATAGACCATTTAATACCTGAAAATAAGCCGTAGAAGCTCAACTCTGCTGAATCTGCGTCTTCTGGTTGTAAATTAGCATTGCCAGAAGATGGAGCGTACTGTTGATATAAATTGGGAGCCTTAAATGCTGAGCCATAAGATGCTTTAACCCCGAACTCAGGGATAAACTGATACCCTAGAGCAATGTTGTGGGTAGTTTGCGAACCATACTCTTGGTTATCATCAAAGCGTAGACTTGCCTCCAACAGCCATTGTTGCCACTCAGCAGCAACCACAGCAAATGCAGCAGTGTTGCTGCGGTCAAACTCTTTATCCTCCGTTTTATCAAGATACGACTCGTCTCGCCAGTCCACACCACCAGCCAACGTCCACACATCATTGACCAAATAGCGGTTAATCCACTGGATATTTCGTTGTTCAAGATTATCCGATGTGTCCGAGTATTTTCCTTTAGATTGGGTGTAATCCCATGATTTTTGCTTCTGGGTAGTTAGCTGCAATTCAGATAACCAACGTTCACTTTGATACTGAGTGCCAATTGTAAAAGAAAGGTCATCCTTTTCTGCCTCTTTATAGTCACGAACACCATAGCTGTTGTCGTACTGATAAATATTTTCATAAGCGCGGGCGTTGGCAAACAAAGACCAAGACTCATCAAATTGGTGCACGTAACCCAACAACGCATTATCTGACCTGAAACCGTGACGATCACCATCATTCACTCCAGGAACTGGACGGACGTTGTAACCTTTATCACTCTCTGTGCCCAAAGCCACATTCATCTGGCCTTTTTCACCAATCGCAACCCCAGAAGCAATACTAAGTTCTTGGTAATCCAATGAACCCAGTCCAGCACTTACGGTTGTGCCTTGTTGTTGTGAACGAGCTTTAGTAATGATGTTAATCACACCACCAATCGCTTCAGATCCATATAACGAAGCTCGAGCGCCACGAACATATTCAATACGCTCAACATAAGTTAGTGGAATTTGGTTGAAATCGACCGCCCCTTTTGCAGCACGAGCAAAACGAATTCCATCCACTAATACCAATACTTGATCTGAACTTGTGCCACGTACAAATAAAGAGGCTAACTGACCACGTCCGCCATTTTGCGTGACCTGAACACCCGTTAATCTACGCAACAAATCAGGCAATGTTTTTGCTTGTGTTTGTTCGATATCTTGACGGGTAATAATTTCCACATCCGCCAAGGTTGAACTGGCCTTTTGCTCAAAACGATTCGCCGTCACAACGACTGTTTCTGTACGTTGAGCTTCATTTGCGTGTAAATAAGAGATAGGGGTAAGCAGCGATGCTAGAGCGATCGCCAGTGCTGATTTTTGCATTATGTTGTCCTAAATCGCGTGAATCCTACTGAGTGGAACACCACTGCATCACTCAGTTGCTGGCAGGTATTCGGACTTGAGAGCGATTAACCTACTAACCCGACTTCCCACAGTATTTGTTCCTGCAGTGTCATATTGGGTGTTCGTTCTCTCTTACCGCTGCGCGTCATAACCATACAGTTGGGAAATAAAACGTAAAAAAACTAGACAAGTGAGGACAAAAGGCTTAATTAACAAGCAATTACACTTAGAACAGCATGAAGACACCAATAACTCAATTAAGCGTCTAAATTTTTCACATTTACTTTCGGTCTATCTAATTTTTTATTCCTTTAGACCATTTAAGAAATGGCAAACTGACATTCTTAAAACTAGTATGCATCGGATGTATAGACGGCTAATACCTGCCAAAACTTAGAGTAATAGATAACTCATATGATTACCAATTTAAGATATTGAATTTTGATAAAGTTGAACATGAGATTTTATCATGATTGAGTGATTCCTTCGCTGACTCTATTAGCTAATACGCTGTAGCCAAAAAGCAGAGAGTAGAGAAGAGATTGCCCCATGATCTTTCGTGGTCATTGAACTCTCCGCAACATAGCTGTGAAAAACAGCCCTATCTCTAAAATACACTCCAATCGATTCAGTACAAACCACATACAAACCTAACTCATTAAGGCAGAAGTTCCTTCACATCACAGCCCAAAGTGTCCGCAATCTGATACAGCTTCTCAACCGTGATATTGACTTCACCGCGCTCAATGCGTCCTACATAACTTCTATCTATCTCTGCGAACAACGCGAGTTTATCTTGAGTTAACCCTTTGGATTTCCTCATTTTTGCAATGCGTTTTCCCACAAGTGCTGCAAGCTTCTTGTTCATGTTTTTTATTTATGAAATTAATTTGTTGAACAATTGCACAGTTGCGGCATATAACTCCACGGATTATAATCCTCAAAACCATCAATAAAGGCCGTTTTTTGAACACATGAAGGTAAAGATCAGAAAAGAGTTATTTCTCGCCATTTATTACAATGAACATTTCTCTGCCAATGACTTAAAGTCCTTTCCAATAGACTGTGATGAGAAAGAATACTTATCAGATGAATACGTCGAAAAAAAATTGAAGGAAATGTCGCTTATCGGCGCAATCCTCTCATGCGGCTTCGATAAACGCGGCGATGAGAAGTTTTCCAAAGGGTTTATGTTCAACCATACCGATTGGGAGGTTGTTGATTACGATAATTACAGTGAGGATTCCAATTACCTTTCCCTCAAAAAAGAAAGTCTCTTGACGATTTTGCAAGATAAACAGTCAGAGCTGTCAGAGCTGTCAGAGTCCAATTCTCTTCATCAAAGGGCATGGAAGCATTTCAATCGGTTGTGTGCGCAATACTCCGAGCTTAGGCCATGCATAGAACAATACATCTCAGAACATGACAATCGTAGATTGGATATCAAAGCCGAAATGCTGGCAGTAGAAAATGCAATTAACCTCTACAAGAACACAGCCCAACTAGAAGAAAGTGGGAGCTAATTTGCACAATCCTATACTTTACGTACATTCCACAAATAACAACATGCTCGTGGGGCAGTTTGTTCAACGGTCGAAGAACAACTTGTCATTTTCATATTCTGAACAATGGTTAGCATATCATTCATCCTTTCCGATCTCGTTGAGCCTACCGTTAAGAATGGGAGAAAACTCATCATTTAATGTATTGAATTTCATGAATAATCTTCTTCCTGATTTAATGGAAG
>AEZC01000069.1 GCA_000257205.1 Vibrio ordalii ATCC 33509
AATTAAGTAGCCCGAAACGCGACTACCAACTTTCCGCACAACACCGTAATCACCAAACTCAACGCAAAACGAAAATGCCACGCGTTGAGGGTCTGCTTGAATTGTTTGTTAGCTGCCTGACGATAAAGCCTAAATTAATAGTGATAACGGCAAGAAATGATTGTGATAGCACTATCATCAACCGCATAAACTAGCCTATTCGTATCATCTATTCGTCGCGACCAAAAACCAGATAAATTTTCTTTTAGTGGTTCAGGTTTACCTATGCCCTCGAAAGGAGAACGCTTAACATCCGTGATGAGTTTATTTATACGTTTAAGTGTTTTCTTGTCTTGCGTCTGCCAATAAACATAATCATTCCAAGATTCATCGGTCCAAGATAATAAACGACTACTCATCGATTAAATCTCTTTGGCTCACCTTACCCGCTTTAAACTGAGCAATTGAACGATGTAAGTGCTCAGCATTTGCCGGAGAACGAAGCAAATGAACCGTTTCCATTAAGCTATTGTAATAATCCAGTGACATAACAACGGCATCTTCAGAATCACGACGCGTGATCACGGTTGTATCTGCGTCATTAACAACAGCATCCAAAACGGTCTTCAAGCTATTTCTAGCTTCGGTAAAAGATACAATTCTCATAAAACCTCCACATGTACGTTTAATGAGACAAGTATATGACTAAAAAACCAACTTGTACAGCTAATGGAACATGCGAACTTGTAAGCAGCTAACGCCCGGTTAAGGGGCAGACAACGCCACTACCACGCTTCCGCATAACACCGTAACCACAAAAACCAACGCATAATAAAAATGCCACGCGTTGGCTGTCCCTCTTGAACCGTTTGTTATGCTTAAACTTCAAACACTTAGGTTTAAGCAGCCACTAGAATAACCCGACAATCGACTACTTATTCACATTAAGTTTGATTTGGTGAATTTAAATCTCAATAAAAAACAAAAACACCGGTTATTTACAAAATTTTACATTAATATTTTTGTCGTCGGTTAGATAAAGAATAAATAAAAGATAGAGGTAAGTATTGTCAAACACTTACCTCCGTTTACTTATATTATGACTTATGAATAGCAGGTAATGGACTTCTCTGCTTATAGACAGAAGCCAACACCGCAATAATCATAGTGACTAACAGTACACCCAGTGATACTGGTGTCGGAATTTTCCACGCAGAACCGACTAGCATCATCTTAATACCAATGAAAATCATGATGAAGGAAAGCGCTGGTTTTAGGTAAATAAACTTATCCATCATCCCTTGCAACACAAAGTACAAAGATCGCAAACCAAGTAACGCAAACACGTTCGCTGCTAACACTAAAAATGGTTCGCGGGTCACGGCAAAAATAGCCGGTATTGAATCTAATGCGAACATCACATCCATAAAAGCAATCACGCCAATCACAATCATCATTGGAGTCACAAACCATTGCTTATTGCGGCTCACAACCAAAGCATTCCCTTCGTAATGATCCGTCACATTGAACCAGCGTCGAATCAGTTTCTCCGGCATTGGGTTTAGCTGTTCATCGCCTTTCTCACGCGCAAGTTGAATACCGGTCCACATAAGAAATAATGCAAACACATAAAGTAACCAATGATATTGTTCAAGCAGCTGCGCGCCAATTACAATCATCACCGCTCGTAAAAACAAAGCGCCGATCACTCCCCACAATAGAGCCCGCGGGCGTAAATGCTCTGGGACTGTGTATTGATGAAAAATAATCGCAAAGACGAATAAGTTATCAACACTTAACGATTTTTCTAATAAGTAACCAGTAATAAATGAGATCGTCGCCTTTTCGGCACTGTATGAACTGGTTGGTGCGTAACTATCCCAAAAGAAATAGATACTCGCGGCGAATGCAAACGCCAGCATAAACCAAATCATGCTCCAAACGGCAGCTTTAGTGATCGTGACTTTACCGCCACGGGTTTGCCAAATATCGATAACAACAAGAAATAGAGTCAGGATTGTAAAGCTGAGATAGGTTGTCGGGGTCATATATCCTCCAAAGGCGGAAGGATAAGATGGGATTAACCGATCGAAACCTTCCGCAAACAAAAACCGCTGTTCCTAATGAACAGAGCTGAATGCGTTGGTCTCGTCGAAATAAGCATTCCATTTTTTAACAGAAGGCTATTTATACTTACCGGATAAGCATGCGCTTAACGAGCTGACGATAAGTAAACAAAGGCGACTACTCCCCAATCAGCGCGGAGTTTATGCCTATTGGATGCAAAGGTCCATAGCCGTGATCAAAAAAAGGAGCCATTTATGCTCCTTTTAGCTTAGATTTTTATACGCCTGCCAGTGGTAGTAAATACACCAATACAGACCATGCACTGATCCAAGCAACGACGACAGCGGCATCTAACCAATCTTTCATCCACATGATACTTTCCCCTTTCACATCTTCATGCACCTTCTTCGGGTTGAAGATGCGATAAGACTGAAAGTTAAAAAGCAAAGTCTATGCCAGTAAATTTATGTCAAACCGAGTTACGGATAATGATGTTGGGGTTGAGTTCCTACGTGGTTAAGTATTTCAGGTTTTTCCGTCAGCAGTTCAATAAACGCATCGGCCATTGATACATTCGAAACAAAACCTTCTCCCTTCATTTTCAGTATCGCATCATATCCCTCTTTGCCTTTCATGGTATAGGCCGACGAGGTTCCACAATAATAACCATTAAGATCAATTGGTTGCCAACCTTTTTGCTCATCAAATAGCAACACATTCGTGATGCGTTTTCCTACTGGCCGATCGGCGGCATAAGCAAACGAGAGATTATGGGTGTAAGGATAACTGCCTGAACCTGTGCCGTCGACCCCATTGCCCAGCGCATTATTAATCGCCCCTTCAAGTATTTCAATTAAGGTTTCTCCCTGCACTCGGTAGACACCAATTGGAACGGCAAAAGGCAATAAATTTCCGGCAATGTCTGCCACCGAAACTTGTCCGGCGTTGAGCGAGTTTCTGACTCCACCAGCGTTATGTATTGCAAACTGCACGGGGTGCGCTCTTTGCCGCATGGCATAGACGAATGATTGAGCCACCAAAGGAGCCAACTCACTCGGCCCAGTTTCATCAGGAATTCTGACGTGTCTTAAGAAACGATCAGCATGTGCGATAATATTTTGTTGCAGCTGACGTACTCGCGGCATGTATTTATCGATCAATATTCCTTGGACCTGCGGATCTTTCTTACACACCACCACATTAGGGTGTTGGCTTAAAAATTCGCACGCCGCTAAATGGGTGTTATCAGTGCCCGCTTCGCTCATGCTGGCATCAAGAAACAGTCGACGGCCAAGTAACAGTTCATTACGACCCTGAAATTTGTCCACTTTGCCATCGGCTGAAAAGTCGATATAACAATGACCTAAGCTCAAAGAATGATAACCGGATTGGACGACATAAGTGTCGTTAATTCTTAAACCATATTCATCATCTTTCATTAGCCCTAGTGCACTAAAGTCACCTTGTAATCGATGGCTATGCCCGCCGACGACAACACTAATACCTTCCACTTGCTGTGCGAGCTCAATGTCCGCTTCATAACCTAAATGGCTGAGTAGAATAATTTTGTTGATCCCTTTAGCGCGTATTTCAGCAACCGTATTTTTCGCCGTTTGGATAGCGTTAATAAATGGAGTATCGAGATCTGGGTTGGCAATATCAGCCATTTTATCGAGTGATAAGCCGAAAATTGCAATCGTTTCATCACCAGCCTGTTTTTCTATCCAGCGAGCGTATTTACCTTGAGGTTGATAACTTATCACTTGCGAGCTACCGGCTATTGGAAAAGGCTTATTCGATCTTTGATTGGAAAGATCCCAATTCCCAGCTAGCAATGGGAATTGAATACGTTTAACAAAATGGGCAACGGGTTCATTACCCATATCCAGTTCGTGATTGCCTAATGCCATCGCATCAAGATTCAATGCGTTGAGCATGTCCGCATTGGCTTTACCTTTAAATAGCGAGAAATAGAGCGTGCCTTGGAAACAATCCCCAGCGTGTAAAAATACAAAGCCTCGCTTCATACGCGCCGCATCTTCTTTCAATTGCTGAACTCGGGTTGCAATTCGTGCAAAGCCGCCTGCGCTTACATAGGGTGTTAAAGTCTGCTGTTGGATGTGGAGAGTCAATTGCAGCGATGTCGGTTCAAAATATGAGTGAGTGTCATTAATGTGTGCCAGCATAATTGATGCTGGTCTATTCTTTTTATGCATCATTTATCTTTCTCTTCTTTTTCCACTCTATCCTAGCTGAAGAATCATGACAGAATCGTGACTTTTATGAAACGTGTTTGAAAATATAAATACGCTAAGTCAATCTCATCACACTTTGTGGCCTTTGTCTCATTCCGCTGTCCCTACATAAACACTTGATATGTGAGCCAGTAGCCTACTTATCTGCATAATTTCCATTATGCTTAAAGAAAAACAGACTCAGCGAGAAGCTAACTGGTTGAGTTATAAAAGGAGTCTGCCTATGCATCTAGAGCGAATTGAAATTTCCGGATTCAGAGGAATCAAACGTTTATCGCTCGCTTTTGATGAACTCACCACATTTATCGGTGAAAATACTTGGGGTAAGTCCTCATTGTTGGACGCCTTATCAGTGGTGCTACCAGCGAACGGCGTACCTTATCAATTTGAAATGCAAGATTTCCACGTCGATTACTCTATCGCTCATCCTCAAACTCAGCATTTACAAATCGTCTTAAGCTTTGTTTCTACAGACAAGAATGAATCTCAATCTGGTCGTTATCGTAAACTGAGACCGATTTGGGTTGAAGATGAAACGGGTACGAAACGAATATTCTATCGCATCAGTGCCACTCGCGAGCAATATGATATTACCACTCGCTACCTGTTTTTAGATCTCGAAGGCAACCCTCTGCCGCTGCATCATTCTGAAAAATTGGCGCAAGAGCTGATGAGCTTACACCCGGTGATCCGTTTGAAAGATTCACGGCGTTTCGAGCGACCTTTCGTCAATGGTAACGGTAAAAATTCTCGCGCCGAAAAACGCATTGATAATACCTGTCGTCGTTTACTGGCCATTCCTGGGCATGTTAACAAAGGCGAGATGAGAAGTAGCCTTAACTCAATGAATGTATTAGTTGAGCACTATTTTTCATTCAAAAGTCAGACACGTAAAAACCCAAGACAGCAACGTGACAGCTTAGTCTATTCCAACCCAGCCGCCGATAAAAACATAAGCCAATTTGTTGAAGAGACTAAAAATAAGCAAACTCGTTTGCTGTTGATGGGTTTACTCAATGCTTATCTGCAAGCCAAAGGCCCAACTGACCTACGCCGTTGCGCTAGGCCGCTACTGATTATCGAAGATCCCGAAGGTCGATTGCACCCTACTCATCTGGCGCGCGCTTGGAGTTTACTTCAACTATTGCCTATGCAAAAAATCCTCACGACGAACAGTGGTGATCTGCTTGGTTCTGTTCCTCTTCATTCTATTCGGCGTTTAGTGCGTACTTCTGACCGCACCATTGCAACTTCGATGATCTCTCGTGGATTAAGTAAAGACGAACTGCGACGTATCGGTTTTCATATTCGTTTTCATCGCTCAGGGGTGCTTTTTGCTCGCTGCTGGCTGTTAGTTGAAGGAGAAACTGAGGTGTGGCTGTTTAGTGAACTGGCTCGCCAGTGTGGCTATAACCTAGCCGCCGAAGGAGTACAAATTGTCGAATTTGCTCAGTCTGGTCTGAAGTCCTTAATTAAAGTGGCGAAAGCATTTGGCATTGACTGGCATGTCGTGACTGATGGCGATCCTGCTGGCAAAAAATATTCGTCAACAGTACGCGGCATGTTGACAGGTGATCAAGAACGGCATCGCCTGACCGAACTTCCCGATCGAGATATCGAACATTTTCTGTACTCTCATGGCTTTGAACACTTCTTCAAAGATTTGATTAAAATACCTTACGATCATCCAATCCCTGCGAAAAAAGTGGTCACACGTGTGCTGAAAAAACACGCGAAACCTGATTTGGCGCTTGCCATCGTTTCCCATTGTGAACAACAAGGTGTGGAGTCTATTCCTGTACTGCTACGCTGGACACTAAAACGCGTGATTACGATGGCCAATGGCCACACATAAAAAAAGGCACACATAACGGTGTGCCTCGTATCATTTCCATTTCGCTATATGTGACTGATCTTATACTGAATGGGTATATCAACAATTTTGATGAATCGATACGGATCAATTGGGGGTAACGTTTACCAATGCGGATTTCACCAGCCTTAGCCTTAAACATAAATTAACAAGTTGAGGATTTAGAGCGCGTTTTAACAGTTGCGCTATCGCTCAACGTTGGCTGGTTAGATCGTTGATGCAACCACATACCACTTGTTTTCATCGCAAAGCCAAAAATGCCACCGAATAAAAGTGATGGAATAACCAGTTGCCAATCACCACCCGCAGCAAAAGTGGCACAAGCGCCAATAAAGGTTCCAGGAATATAACCAAGCCATGCTTTCGACGCTTGAATGCACATTAAAAACGCCACCACAGCGGTGACAGCGTAACCCAAGATATCCAAGCTCACCAAACTGGATGAATGAATAATGACCATTGCCCAAAAAACGCCACTGATATTCGTTATCAAACTTTCTGCAAGACCTCTAATACCTTCGGTTGGAGAGGCAAAATAACTCGTACATCCTAAAAAGCCAGCCCATGATAGTAAGCCTAACGAAACGGCTATCCAGCCCCAAACACCAGAAAGAATGCCTGTCGTTAGTGAAATCGCAAATAGTGTGCTCATAGCGCCCTCATTTAGCCACTATCTGCCTGTCATTTAACAAGCCGTTGTTATAGCGACATCAATAAATCAAGTGCCGATATTAAAAGCTTCAACCACGGATGACTAGTGACCCAAGTCATGAAATAAATGCAATGACTATACCTATTTCATTGAAATGTTGACGCAAACGATAAATCAACACATTTAAAGTGCTTTTTAATCGGGCATGAGCGTTAGATTGGGTGATGAGGGTGTGTGACATGATGCTAAATGCGAACACTCAATAGCTTCACTTATCACACCCCATATTGAGAAGTAACAAAGTAAACCATAACCAAAATTAACAAGGTTAAAGTACGCTTGGTCGTCCTTTCATCATGCGCAGTCCTTCACGTTTAATGCACTCAACCAACGGGTTTTCAGCCATTTCTGCTCGCCAAATAAACGACAAGGTTCTTTCCATATTCAGATCAGGCACATTGAGCGCTACCAGTTGACCATTCTCAATAAAGCGTTCTACATCGAGATAAGGTAAACAAGTTAAGTACGGACCATTCGCAACCATACTGCGTAGCACAGGGACATGTTCGTACTCTCGCCACACATCTAAATCGGAAATAAGATGGTGAATCGAGCTATCAAAAATATTGCGAGTGCCAGAACCGTGTTCTCTTAACACCCATTTGGCCTGTTCAAGCTGTGCAAGGCTCACTGTTTTACATTTGGCAAAAGGATGATGAGCCGAAGCTATCACCGTTAGGTGATCTCGACACCACACTTCTTGGGAAATACGGTTATCATCGCATCGACCTTCAATGATACCAAGGTCATATTTGTAGTCGAGGATGCCATCGATCACCCCTTTGGTGCTTTTCACACCAAGCTCAATACGCATCTCTGGGAAATCGTTATCAAGAATGCTGATAAGGTCTGGAACGAGGTGCTCAGCAGGGGTCTGGCTCGCCCCCATACTGATTTCACCGCTAAGCAAGTGCTGATCATAAAAGCCCATTTCGATCTGCTGAGCATCTTGCAATAAACGCTTCGCTTTCGGCCTAAGCCACATTCCCCAATGAGTCAATGCCATCTGCTTTCCTTGTCTTTCAAACAAAGGGCGACCTAACATTTTTTCCAATTGTGCCAGCGACATACTGGTCGCGGATTGAGTTAACGCTAATTTATCCGCAGCTTGACTGACGCTGCCACTATCGGCAACAGCATCGAAAACTGCTAATTGTTTGAGTGAATACCGCACTGCTTTTCCTATTTCGCTTTCATCTACTGCGTGCCACACCTTTAATTTCAAGGGAGTTAATATGCGCAAACGGTTTCATTCTACTCTTTCATTTATTCATATCAATTCATTTGATGGGTAATCTAAAAATTATCAATTTTACTACTTCATGATCCGTTCGTTAGTCTGTATCGGAAGCAAGGCATGACGCTTTGCTTGAACTGGGAGGTAATTATGAAATTGAGCTTTGGGAGCCTGTATGTCAACAGCCTACTCTGAAAATAAACAGCTATTCTCACCGATTGAGATGATGGCAGAAGCCGAGAAATTCGCCTTAAGCAAAGCCAAGAAAAGTAGCGGTATGACGCTAAGCCTTGCCATTATGGCGGGTGCTTTTATTGGCTTAGCATTTTTGTTCTACATCACGGTCACCACAGGCAGTGCTAACGCAGGTTGGGGGCTCAGTCGGTTAGCGGGTGGTTTAGCCTTTAGCATGGGGCTGATTTTAATCGTGATTTGTGGCGGTGAACTGTTCACCAGTTCCGTATTGTCGAGCATTTCTTGGGCCAATAAACAAATCAGCTTTAGCAAAATGTTATCCATTTGGGGCAAGGTTTATATCGGTAACTTCATTGGCGCCATGTTCTTACTGCTTTTGGTTACTGGGGCTGGTCTCTATCAGTTGGATGATGGTCAATGGGGTTTGAATGCGCTGAACATTGCGCAGCACAAACTGCACCATACACCTGTTCAAGCATTCTCTCTTGGGGTGCTATGTAACTTACTGGTTTGTCTTGCTATTTGGTTAACGTTCAGCTCTGCCAATGCAATGACCAAAGCCGCAATGACAATTTTGCCTGTGGCGATGTTCGTCTCTAGCGGCTTCGAGCACTGCGTAGCCAACATGTTTATGGTCCCTTTAGGCATTGTGATTCAAAACTTTGCACCAGAGAGCTTCTGGCAACAGGTCGGTATCAGTGCCACTCATTACGCAGATTTGAACATTCATCAATTTGTGACGGCAAACCTTATCCCAGTGACCTTGGGCAATATTGTCGGCGGTGCTGTGTTGGTTGGGCTCGCCAACTGGTCTATTTTTCGCCGTCCACAACTTAAAGCCGCAAACATTAGCACTATTACGGAAACAGCAACAATTACGTCAGTGAAGGAAACGAAAATGAATAAAACAATTACCGTTAAAGACATTATGAACACCCAACCTGTAACTCTAGGCGTTGAAATGCCAACCGCAATTGCCATTGATATGTTGCTGGATAACCAGCTCGATAGTGCTCCTGTGGTTGATGTGGCTGGCCGCCTAGTCGGATTTTTCTCAGCTCACGATGTCATGGTGGATTTATGGTGCCAAGACTACATCCCTACTGAAGGGCAAAAAGTGGTGGATCTTATGAGCCGCGATGTTATCTCCATCGATGCATCTGACCGTATGATTGATATCGCCGAATTTTTATGTATCGATAAAGAACAGCTATACCCTACCTCTAGCATGGGTATTGCTACTCGTTTTAGCTCACTCTCTTTAGAAGAGCGCGCAAAAAGCATGAAAGTGAACAAACCACAAAATCTCCCGGTCCTTGAAGATGGCAAGTTTGTCGGTATGTTAACTCGTAACCATGTGCTGGCAGCACTACGCCCAATTTATGGCGAGCGTCTAAGCGTGGTCAAAGAGCGTACGTTAGAAACGGCTTAATACGTTGTTTTGTTCAAAACGATTTTTGGTCAGGAAATAAGTCGCTTGGCTAAAAAGCAAAGACCCCGCATTGCGGGGTCTCTTTGATTCATCTATTTCGCTTGTTACTATCCCTGACGCCACCAGCGTCCGACGCACGGGTTTTCAGGATCAAGATATCGATTCAATAACGTTAAGTTGCTGTCGAACAAAATGAGATAAGGTTGAATCTCACTGACACTTAACGCCCCCTTTGTGGCATTTATACACTGCATCAATAAATCCGTAAGATAGCGAACAAAAGCCCACTTTGGGTTGCCTGCGATTTTATGGTTGATCGCTAAAATAGCCTCACATGCTATTTGGTAAGGAATGGCTCTCACTTGCGTGAGATCGCGCAAAAATGAGCCCGCCACAACACCTTCAAGGTAGACGCGGTAAGTCGTTAATTGATCGGCCAATAGAAACAGCTCCGCGGCTAAATGCGTATAAGGGTATTTCACCGCGAGGTGATCGCACAGATCCGATGAAATCGCCAGCGTGATCCCTATCATTTCACAGCGTTGTTTAAGCACTCGCAGTAACCCTTGTTCATCCATTAATTGCTGAATTTCAAAAATACGCTGCAAGTGATAGTCGTTAGAAATGAAAGTGACAGGTAATATTTTTTGCGTGTCAATACCACCGTTTTTATGCAGCTCTAACGCGACGTTTTCGATATTTTCCACTGTGCTGGTCGAGTGTTCTTCCAGCAAAATGCGGTTATTCAAAAGTGACACATTGAGCCGAGCAAGCTCCGATTGAAGGTAATGATACATAGCCTTCGCTTCAGAAATCTGTTGCCCTAGCGTGAGCCCACCGCATAAAGCAATGACACTATGAACGATGTCATGACGTTGTAACGCCTTAACGAGGCCATCAACACGGCTACGCCCTTCTAATGTTAATTGCTGATCAACAAGTCGTTTACCTAATACGATATAAAGATGCTCGGCTACCATCGTTATTTCTCACTCTCTATTCCAGCGGGGGAATAATGTCATACAAGGCCACACACACTCAATAGCCACACCAAAATGTTCGAGCTATGGTTGATGTAGACGATTGTTCGAAATATCCCATCGAAAGAGCACCTAAGTGGTTTGTCGATAAAACCATATAGCGTAAAATAATGTAAATGATAGTTATTATCATTGATTCGTTTAAGTAGTCAGTTTAAGGTTACGCTAACAAAAGAAAAATGGCCGTTGTAGACAACATGAAAAAAGAAACAGAACCTAAAAGAGCTTTCTATCCGCTCACAGTAGTAGCAACTCAACAGATTTCCCCTTCTATGCAGCGCATAACATTACAGGGTAACTCAATTGCGCACTTTGGTGCGGAAAGTGAGGGTGATTATATTAAGCTGTTGTTTAATCAGAGTGGTACTACTGATTTATCTCGCTTATCACCTGATCAGCGCCCAATAATGCGCACTTATACCATTCGAAGCTTTGATGGGACCAACAACCGCATTGAAATCGATTTTGTACGGCATGAGGCGGAAGATAAGCAGTGCGGATTTGCAGTCAGATGGGCGATGCATACGGCCATTGGCGATACGATTTCAATTGCCGGCCCCGGTAAAGCGCAGGGCTTAAATCTCAGTGGTTCATGGTTTTTCTTAGCGGCAGATATGACGGCACTCCCCGCTCTTGCAGCTCAATTAAAACGCTTACCGCGTGATGCAAAAGGTTATGCAGTAATTGAAATTGAGCATGTGGATGACAAACAGGCACTACAGGCTCCGGAGAACATAGAGATCTCTTGGGCAGTGAAAGACAGCAGTACCAATTTGGCGACTTCGGTTATCGAGAAAAATTGGCTGGGTGAGAATGGCTCGGTATGGTGTGCGTGTGAATTTGATACCATGCGCGCGCTAAGAGAGTATTTTCGCAATGAAAAAGAGATAGCGAAAGACTATATTTATATCAGCAGCTACTGGAAACGTGGCGTCAGTGAAGATGGGCATAAACAGCTCAAACAAACGGATGCACAAACCCTGTCATAAACAGCAATAACACAGTAAAAAGGTGACTTAATAGAGGTCGCCTTTTCATTCAATACGCTCAATATTCAACGGTTCTAGCTTTAATGGACCAAGCCTCAGCGGGCCACGGTTAGCTTGGCTAACGACTCAATACAAATCGCGTCATGTCGCCAGTATTCGATGCCACAATCGATCAGTTCACCCTGTTGATTATAATTAATGCGCTCAACGACCATCGCCGGAGTGCCTGATGTAGCGCGTAACGCCTGAGCCATATGACCAAGCAAAGAGCTAGTAGTAATTCGATAACGGACTGTTTGATACTCCACGGCAAAATGGTCGCGATAAATATCCGTCAGTGATTGAGACAAGTCAAAAGTCAGCAAATTGGGAAACCATTCAGGGCGCACGTAATTCGTCACATAGACCACGGGGCGATCTTCTAAATAACGCACACGACCAATTTGGTAAACATCCGAAAATGGCTTTAATCCCAATAAGAGCGATGCTTGTTTATTGGCTAATACCGCTTTTGCCATCAGCAGTTCCGTGTTTGGTACTCGGCTTTGTGCTAAAGCCATGTTGGTAAAATTCAGCGTTTGGGTTGGGTCGTAACGTATCGGCTCGGGAGAAATAAACCAACCTCGCCGATCTTCTCGGTAGATCTTGCCATCCGCTTCCAACAGAGACAACGCCTCGCGCAGAGTAACGCGCGTGGTATTAAACGACTCTGCAAGTTTTCGTTCAGAAGGTAATTTTTGACGAGGGGCAAGCATGCCAGCATCGATTTGTTCAACAATCACATCTTTAATTTTTATGTACTGCACAACACCCACTCCCAGCCTAAATACGTGCATGCCAAATTCATAACAAACTGATACCGTATTATTTGCATTCTATGTCGAACAAGATTAATGTCATAGCCTGAATCGCAATAACATTGACGTTAATTTTTATACCGCCTAGCTTTTGGGCGGTATTTCTTTTTGGAGTATTAAAAATGTCAAACTTAGCACCTGTCTTAGTTTCAAGCCTTGATATGGACAGAATATCCGCATTATTGGATGGCATGCCTAAACTAACGCCAGAGTTAGAAAAGCTCGAGGCTGAGTTAGATAGAGCCAGCATTGTAACCCCACAAGAGATGCCAAATGATGTAGTGAGCATGAACTCGACCGTTCGTTTCAAATTTATTGACAGCGATGAAGTGATCGAAAAAAATCTCGTGTACCCGCATGAAGTAAAAAGTAACGAAGACATTTCTATTTTTGCGCCCGTTGGTAGTGCACTTTTAGGATTATCGGTAGGTCAACAGCTCAGCTGGCCAATGCCTGGTGGCAGAGAAAGAGTGATTGAGATTCTTGAAGTGGTTTATCAACCTGAGCGTGACGGTGAATTCAACCGCTAACGAAGCGATTTGTCGGTGTGGAGTAGTCGATCTCATCACTCCACACCCCAAGCCACATCATTGTAAATGATTATGCGACCAAAATATCTTTAAGCTCGTACAATGAACGCACATGGTAGTGTGGCTCAATGCCATCAACAGCACTTGCACCAGTAGAGTTTAGCCAACAGGTTTCAATACCAAAATTTAAGCCACCTAGAATATCGGAATGCGGGTTATCTCCTACCATCAATACACGATTTTTTGCAGGGTTACCCATTTTGTCTAACGCGTAGGCAAAAATCCCGTGATCGGGTTTCGCTACACCAACCTCTTCTGAAATAATCACGTGGTCAAAGTATTCACTCACGCTCATCCCCGTTCTTTGCAAACGAATCGCTTGAAGTTCGGTAAAACCATTAGTAATGATGCCAAGTTTCGCCCGACCTGTAAGGGCATCCAGTAACTCTTTTGCTCCTGGTAGTGGCGTACAAATATCAGCCATGGCTTCAAGAAATGCGCTGTTTAATTCCGTGGTTGTTGTCGCGAGCTTTTCTGCCCACTCTGTAAAACGAGTATGCTTCAACTGCGCCGCCGTGATATCACCATTTTGGTAATCGACCCACAGTGGTTTATTAACTTCTTGGTAGTGCGCAAAATCTTGTTCAGTAAACAACACTCCTTTGCGCTCAAACATTAGCTGCATACCTTTGAAAGCATCAAAATGAAACAAGGTCTCGTCAGCGTCAAATAAAATCCAGTCGTACTTCATGATCTCTCCTCATAATGTTCGGGCTAGTTTAGATTGTTTTTAGTTAAATGATAATCTCTATCAGAAGAAACTTTTAAAATTCAATGTGATAACGAATCTAATCGTGCCTATAATAAAAAAGGCTCCAATGAGCCTTTTCTTATGCTTAATATTGCAAATTATGATGCTTTTTCAGCTTCGTTAACCATAGAAAGCGCCAATGCTTCAGCCGCTTTAATACCATCAATGCCTGCTGATAAAATCCCGCCCGCATAACCTGCACCTTCACCTGCCGGATAAAAGCCTTTCAGGTTGATGCTTTGGAAATCTTTACCCCGTTTAATGCAAATGGGTGATGACGTGCGAGTTTCTACTCCAGTTAACAAACCATCATCAGAGGCAAATCCTTTGATCTGCTTATCAAACGCTGGGATCGCTTCACGAATGGCTTCAATGGCAAAATCAGGCAACGCTTTTGAAATATCCGTCAACTTGATGCCGGGTGTAAAAGAGGGTTCGACATCACCTAACGCACTCGGATCACGACCTTGTAAAAAGTCACCAATTTTTTGTGCTGGCGCATCGTAGTTTTCGCCGCCAAGTTGATAAGCTCGTGATTCAAGTTCACGTTGGAAGCGCACGCCCGCCAGCGGATCACCGGGATAATCACGTTCAGGATCAATACCCACCACAATCGCACTGTTAGCATTACGTTCTGCGCGAGAATATTGACTCATGCCATTGGTCACAACGCGCCCCTCTTCAGAAGTAGCCGCCACTACCGTGCCACCGGGGCACATGCAGAAGCTATAAACAGTACGGCCATTCTTACAGTGGTGAACCAATTTGTAGTCCGCCGCGCCAAGAATGGGGTTACCCGCATTCGAACCAAAACGCGCTTCATCAATCATTGATTGTTTATGCTCAATACGGAACCCTACTGAAAAGGGTTTGGCTTCCATATAAACGCCACGTTCATGCAGCATTTCAAAGGTATCACGTGCGCTATGACCGACCGCAAGGACAACATGACGCGTTTTAATTTCTTCACCATTTGACAGCGTAAGCCCGGTAATTTGCCCTTCTTCGATGTGAATGTCATCAACACGAGTACTAAAACGAATTTCACCGCCTAATTCGATGATTTTGGCTCGCATTTTTTCAATCATGGTCACCAATTTGAACGTACCAATGTGCGGTTTGCTCACGTACATGATTTCAGCAGGTGCGCCCGCAGCGACAAATTCTGTAGTGACCTTACGACCATAGAAGTTAGGATCTTTCACTTGGCTATAGAGTTTTCCATCAGAAAAAGTCCCCGCTCCACCTTCACCAAACTGCACGTTAGATTCAGTATTCAATGTACGTTTACGCCAAAAACCAAAGGTATCTTTGGTGCGTTCGCGCACTTCTTTACCACGCTCGACAATGATTGGGTTAAACCCCATTTGGGCAAGAATCAGTCCTGCGAATAGGCCACAAGGGCCAAAGCCTATCACCACTGGGCGCTCAGTAAGATTCGCTGGCGCTTGAGCAACGAATTTGTACTCCATATCCGGCGTCACTTTCACATGCGGATCATCAGCAAACTGAGCAAGCAACTCCGTTTCATTCTCCACGCTCACATCTAGCGTGTAAATCAGCATGATTTTCGTTTTCTTACGAGCATCGTAGCCACGTTTAAACATATTGAATGAAAGAACTTGTTCATCAGCAATACCAAGTTTTTCAGTAATAGCAGCAAAAATTGCCCCTTCCTCGTGGTCCAAAGGAAGTTTAATTTCGGTTAAACGTATCATGTCGGTGTCTCGTTTTAGTCGGTGTCTTAGCCAAAGCCGCAAGCGGCCCGCTCACAATGGCGCGCATTTTACGGGAAATGGCGTTATCTGTCATACTAAATCCCGAATTCATCACACGTTACGCTAGATATTGATAGCGTTGGATGTTGAAATTTAACTTGGGATGCGTATTATCCCCATTCTTCATTTTTGACTAACTAAGAGCTGATCATCATGGCGTTTGTCGTAACGGATAATTGCATCCAATGTAAATTTACTGACTGTGTCGCGGTATGCCCTGCAGATGCCTTTCACGAAGGCCCCAATTTTATGGTGATCAACCCTATTGAATGCATTGATTGCGGTTTATGTGTTCCTGAATGTGCAGCTCAAGCTATCTTTCAAGAAGATGAACTCCCAGAAGATCAGAAAATTTACATCGAACTCAATGCCGAGCTTGCCGACATATGGCCGGTGCAAACTGAAGTCAAACCAGCCATGGATGATGCTGAAAAATGGAATGGCGTGCCAAACAAACTGGGGATGTTAGAGAAGTAGTCTTTTCTTCTTATAACTAGCGTTATAAAAAAAGCGCAAACACGGCATCCGTTATCACGCTTTTTGACGACAATCCAAAGCAACAACTTTTAAGCTTTACTTATTGATCGAGTGATCTTGGTTTGATCTAGTGATGTTGGCGGCGCAGGTTATCCAAAATAATACCCGTAGCCATTGCTACGTTAAGTGACTCTGCTCCCCCGAAGGCGGGAATGGTGATTTTGTCGGTGACATATTGAGCCGCTTCGGCACGAATACCATGCGATTCACAGCCCATCAATAAAATCCCTTCAGCAGCAAATTTCGCATGATGAACGTTCTCACCTTCTAAAAAAGCCCCATAAACAGGTAGATTTGAACTCTGTAAATAAGCACCCAAATCCACTTGGCTCACCGTAACACGCCCAAAGCTACCCATGGTGGCACTGATGGTCTTTGGATTGTATGGATCGGCGCAATCGTGGCTAGCGACAATCTGTTTAATGCCATACCAATCAGCAACACGGATAATCGTCCCTAAATTACCGGGGTCAGAAACACCATCGAGAGCGATCATCAATCCTTTCGCTTCAGGCACCGTCACTTCGGGGATCTCAACGACTGCGATTGCCGCATTATTGCTCACCAAAGTGCTGGCTTTGGTCAAGTCATCTAATGTGGCCTCAATGCATTCAAAAACACTAAGCTCAACGCGGTTTTGTGCGATAAACTCCGCAGTGGCAAAAACCTGCTTCACCGTCAGTTGGCTGTTAATCAATTCCAACACGTTCTTTTCGCCTTGCACTAAAAACAGGCCATGAGCCTTGCGCTGTTTCTTTTGGCCTAAAGCACGAAGTAGTTTCAGTTGGTTTTTTGAAATCATAAAATATCCGCAGTGAGGTAAGGTTGGCCTAGTAAAAACGCCGCATTATAGAGTAAAGGCCGCCAGAGCTAAAGCAGTGTAAGTCGAGTTTCAATACCGTAGGTTCAGTTACTAACAAACAAGGAAATCCATATGAAACGTTTTCTTCCCTCTTCCGTTATGTTAATCCCCTTTGTCGTCAAGCATTATGATCAACAAGATAGTGAGCAACTTGAAGATGAGCATCATAAAGAACCCAGCGACAATGCCACAAAAGAGAACGAAGAATCGAGCTAAAAGCTCAGACATTAGTTTATAATCCACTCATTAAATAACTTTACAACCCATTTTTTGACGTTATTATCGCGACGCAAACGTTTCCCCAACCCGTACAATACTAAATAATGAGGGTTTTATGCTGCCTGATATTGAAATTTGCCGCGCCACTTCATTAACCTCCATAGAGGCTATCGCTAACAAAGCAGGATTCACCGCCAGCGAATTCCACAGCCAAGGCCGCTTTAAGGCCAAAATTTCATTAAGTTGCCTTGAACGTTTGCAAACACAAACGGTTGGAAAGTTAATCCTTGTGACTGCCATTACCCCAACGCCATTAGGGGAAGGAAAAACCGTCACCACTATAGGCCTATCACAAGGAATGGCGAAATTGGGTCATTCGGTGATGGCATGTATTCGTCAACCCTCAATGGGACCAATCTTTGGTGTTAAGGGCGGAGCCGCTGGCGGCGGTTATTCACAAGTGGCACCAATGGAAGAGCTCAATTTGCATCTCACTGGCGATATCCACGCCGTCACAGCCGCGCATAACCTAGCGGCAGCGGCGATAGATGCCCGGATCTATCACGAACAGCGCCTTGGTTATGACGATTTCGAGCAACGCACCGCAATGAAAGCACTGCGTATCGACTCGAATAATGTGGTTTGGAAGCGAGTGATGGATCACAACGATCGCGCACTGCGCATGGTCACCGTTGGCCGAAATGAAACGGATAAATCAATCAATGGCTTTGAACGTGAAGACGGTTTTGATATTTCAGCGGCTTCTGAGCTAATGGCGATTCTTGCCTTAGCCAAAAACTTAAACGATCTGCGTGAACGGATTGGGCGGATTGTCGTCGCCTATAGCCACCATGGTGCACCGATTACCACCGAAGATTTGCAAGTCGCTGGGGCAATGGCCGTTAGTATGAAAGAGGCGATTGAACCTACATTAATGCAAACGTTAGAAGGCGTACCGACACTGATTCACGCCGGACCTTTTGCCAATATCGCGCACGGTAACTCTTCTATTATCGCCGATGACATCGCCACAAGGTTAGCCGAATTTACTGTAACAGAGGGCGGCTTTGGCTCTGATATGGGATTTGAAAAGGCGTGCAATATTAAAGCCGCGACATCTGGGAAAGCGCCTGATTGCGCCGTTATCGTCACCACACTTCGCGGCTTAAAAGCGAACTCTGGTCTGTATGAATTGCGTCCCGGCCAGCCAGTTCCCGACACGCTATTTCAGCCAGACCATGCCGCGCTGGTGTCCGGTTTTGAAAATCTCAAATGGCATATTGAAAATGTGAGTAAGTATGGAATACCCGCCGTGGTTGCCATTAACCGCTTTCCACAAGACAGCCAAGAAGAGCTTGAGCAGCTCGCAATAATGATTCACGCACTACCCTATCAGGTGGAGGTTGCACTGAGTGACGGTTTTGCTCTTGGAGGCGAAGGGACGACTGAGCTTGCTTCCAAAGTCATTAAGCAGTGTCAAAAAGTGAGTACGTTCACACCGTTATACCAAGCACAGCAGACGATCGAAGATAAGATCAACGCTGTGGCGAAAAAGGGCTATGGCGCGGCAAGCGTCACTTTTAGTGATAAAGCACGACGTCAAATACACAACATGCAAGAGCAAGGCTACGGGAAGCTTGCTGTTTGTTTGGCAAAAACGCCGCTTTCGATTTCAACCAACGCTGCGATTAAAGGCGCACCAAAAGGTTTTGATGTACCGATTCGCGAATTAAAGCTCTGTGCGGGTGCTGGCTTTATCTATGCGCTATGCGGCAACGTGATGACCATGCCGGGTCTTCCTGAAAAACCCGCCTTCATGTATTTAGACATTGATTCTAAAGGAAATATTATCGGCCTAACCTAATATTATTGTTCGAAATTAACCTTTCTGAGCGCAAATCTTCGGGCTCAGAAAGGTTTTCTTCACGCTATTTGTTTTCTTTCTCTGTAATTTTTTGCACTTTTCACCGTTCTTTACCAGTATCTATAAAAAATAAGTAAGGTCGGTTATGAAACGTTTTACTCCCTTTATATTCTCAATAGCGCTTATTGTGCCTATTCTGTTTTCGCTATTTAGCCAAGCAGAAACTCAGCCTAAAACCATGCCCAGCATTGGTAATCAGCAAATCGCGACATTAGCTGGGGGCTGTTTTTGGTGTACAGAATCTGATCTTGAAAAACTCAACGGTGTCATTAGTGTTGTCTCGGGTTATGCGGGGGGTAGCCTTGAAAATCCATCCTATAAACAAGTTTCATCAGGAAAATCGGGCCACATTGAAGTGATTCAAGTGACCTTTGATCCGCAAGTGGTCAGCTACGAAAATGTATTGGATCATTTTTTCCGCCACATTGATCCGACGGATGATCAAGGCTCGTTTGTTGATAGAGGCCCACAGTATCGGCCTGCCATTTTTTATCACAACAGTGAACAGAAGCAGACCGCGCAGCGTTTTATGCAAGAAATCGATGCGCTAGGGATCTTCAAAAAGCCGCTCAAAACAGAGCTGATTCAATACAGCCAATTTTGGCCTGCTGAAGAGTACCACCAAGATTTTTATAAAAAGAGCAAAGTACGTTACACCTACTATCTTCATGCTTCTGGACGCGACCAATATCTTGATACCATCTTCGGTAAAGATCGTAATGAGCATCCAAAAACCTTACGTCAATTGATCGAAGTTCAAAAAATGCAAAATACCGTTAAGGTATACACCAAACCTTCGAATGAAGAAATACGCGCCAAATTGACTGATTTGCAATATTACGTGACGCAAGAAGAAGGTACTGAACGCGCATTTAACAATGAGTATTGGGATAACAAAGCCGATGGTATTTATGTCGATGTGGTCAGCGGAGAGCCATTATTCTCTTCTACCGACAAATACCGTTCTGGTACGGGCTGGCCCAGTTTTACTCGGCCAATTAATCAAGCGTATATTGCGACCAAAAGCGATTCTCGGCTTTTTTATACTAGAACCGAAGTGCGCAGCCGTTTTGCAGATTCTCACCTAGGCCATGTCTTTGAGGATGGACCAGCACCAACCGGCTTACGCTACTGCATGAACTCTGCCGCGATGCGATTTGTACCAAAAGAGGCGATGCAAGCTGAAGGCTATGGCGAGTACTTGGTTCTGTTTAAATAAAATTTGGCTCTGTTTCAATAAGGCGTGCGTGTTAAAACGAAAAAGCCCTCGGCTTCACTTGCGAGGGCTTTTTTAATTGATCAACGTTAATCGGTGGGCTCAACTGAGATTCGATTAATGTAAACCATGGAAAAATTCGGCGCGGGTGGCAGGGTTAGATTTAAAAATACCGCCTAATGCTGTGGTGGTCGTTTCACTGGTCGCATCCATAACACCACGTGACTTAACACAGTAATGAGTGGCATCAATGGTGACCGCGACATCAGCCGAACCGAGTAAGGTTTGCAAAGCCACTAGAATCTGCTGTGTCATTCGCTCTTGAACTTGGGGGCGCTGAGCAAAAAAACGTACAATACGGTTAATCTTAGAAAGACCAATTATCTTGCCTCTTGGGATATACCCCACCGCGGCTTTACCATCGATAGTCACTAGATGATGCTCACAGGTACTGGTCACGGTAATCTCTTTTACGCGCACCATTTCACTGACGTTCATCTTGTTTTCGATCACAGTAATTTTGGGGAAGTTTTGATAATCAAGGCCAGAAAACACTTCATCCACATACATTTTCGCAATTCGATGGGGCGTCTCTTCTAAACTGTCGTCGGTCAGGTCAAGACCGAGTAGTGTGAGGATCTCACGCATATGATGTTCGATTTTTTCTTTCTTTTCTTCACGAGTAACCTCATTTGGACGCATAGGCGTTTCCAAACCTCGGCTCTCTAGCGCATCTTTGACCAACTTTGCTGATTCGCTAAGACCTAGCATTCCGATTCCTCTTACTTTTTACCCCTTTCGGATGGCAGACAAGGATACTCGGAATTTTGAATAATTACATCCATATTTTAAGGATGGTCATTATTGCCCGCAAGCAATGTATGATAAAGTCCTCGCAAAGAAAAAAGCTATAGGAACCGATCATGGGCTGTTGTGATTCACCGGGCTTAATGCCTATCGAACAAGCGTTACAGACAATGCTAGCGAATATCAAACCCATCCAAGCGACGCTCAAACTACCGCTAGCCGACGCATTAGGCTATGTGTTGGCCGAAGAGTTACTCTCACCCATTTTTGTGCCGCCTTTCGATAACTCAGCGATGGATGGATACGCTATTCGATTAGCTGACCTGCAACAGTCAACCACCCTGCCGCTGGCTGGCAAATCTTTTGCCGGTCTTCCATTTGAAGGGCCGTGGCCAGCCAACAGTTGCGTGCGAATTATGACTGGCGCGAAAATTCCAGCTGGTTGCGACGCGGTGATCATGCAAGAGCAAACGACCGAAAACGAAAATGGTATCTGCTTTCTACAGCCGAATGCGAAGCCTCAGCAAAATATTCGCCCCACAGGTGATGACATCAAACAAGGCGATGTAGTGCTACATAAAGGGGCTCGCTTGACTTCGCGTGATATCCCAATGATTGCCACACTCGGCATCAGCCATGTGACCGTTTTTCGTAAACCCAAAGTGGCCTTTTTCTCAACTGGAGATGAGCTAAAACCACTCGGTGAACCTCTTGCTGAGGGGCAAATCTATGACAGCAATCGTTATGGCATTAAACCATTAATTGAGAATTTTGGTTGTGAAGCGATTGATCTTGGGATCATTGCTGATTGCCCTGCCACTTTAAAAGCTACCTTTGATAAAGCTCAACATTTGGCCGATGTGGTTATTACTTCTGGCGGCGTAAGTGTAGGCGAAGCTGACTATACCAAAGATATTTTGCAAGAACTCGGAGAAATCGGTTTTTGGAAACTGGCAATAAAACCGGGCAAACCGTTTGCATTTGGAACATTAGATCATGCTTGGTTCTGTGGCTTACCTGGCAACCCCGTTTCAGCCGTATTAACCCTATACGTTTTGGTGCAACCTATGCTGGCTAAATTGGCTGGACACACTCAGTGGAAAGCACCGGAGTCCATTCCAGCCATCACTAAAAATGCCTTTAAAAAATCACCGGGTCGTACTGACTACCAACGCGGTATTTACACAATTGAAAATGGCCAGTTTGTTGTTGAAACTACCGGAAACCAAAGTTCGGGGGCATTTCGTTCGATGAGTCTCGCCAACTGTTTTGTGGTGTTAGAGCAAGATCGTGGCCGAGTGGAAGTGGGCGAAACCGTCAATATCCAACTTTTTAATCCCAGCTTGTACTAAGGATCACTATGGAGATCCTATCTGATCAAGAGCTCCTGCGCTACAACCGACAAATCATTCTCAAACAGTTTGATTTTGAAGGACAAGAAGCACTTAAACAAAGCTCTATTTTAATTCTTGGTGCAGGGGGATTGGGCTGCGCTGCAAGCCAATACCTTGCCACGGCAGGTGTTGGTTCACTCACGCTCATCGATGATGATGTGGTTGAGCTCTCTAATTTACAGCGCCAAGTGCTGCACAGCGATGCCGATATTGGACGTAAAAAAGTGGACTCAGCGGCAGAGTCACTGCGTATGCTTAACCCGTATTTAACGGTAAATACCGTTGATCAACGCCTTGAAGATGCACAATTGAAAGCATTAATTGAACAGCATTCTTTGGTGCTGGATGCATCAGATAACCTTGATACTCGTAACCAATTGAATAAACTCTGCTTTCAAACTAAAACACCACTGGTATCTGGTGCTGCGATTCGTATGGAAGGGCAAGTCAGCGTGTTTATGTATCAACACCCAGACGAGCCCTGTTACCAATGTTTAAGCACTCTTTTTGGTAGTAACGTACTCACTTGCGTCGAAGCGGGCGTAATGGCTCCTGTCGTCGGGATTATTGGCGCGGTACAAGCAACGGAAGCGATCAAAGTGATCGCCCAATATGGGCAGGTAAAACAAGGCAAAATTTTGATGTTGGACGCTCTTTCAATGACGTGGAGAGAAATGAACTTAATCAAACTCGCTCACTGCCAGACTTGCCAGTAAATGAACGAAAAAGACTCAATAGTGTCTTTCTCACTCGTCCACCGCATCAGCCCACACAATAGGAGAGTTAAACTGTAAGCGCATCATAAA
>AEZC01000070.1 GCA_000257205.1 Vibrio ordalii ATCC 33509
CAAGCTAAAATTGGTGCTGAAATCGCAGGAAAAATTACTCAGATATCGATAGCAAAAGGGCAGCCTGTTAATAAAGGACAACAGATCGTCTTAATTGATCAAGCTGATCTAGCGGCTCAATTAGAGAGTGCGCAAGCTTTGTTTAAACTCAAACAAAAAGAATTCAGTGCCGCTGAGTCGTTAAAAAATCGAGGTTTGCAAGGCGAAGTGGCCTTTGCTTCGGCGCAAGCCGCTTTGGCGGAAGCCAGCGCTGTACAGAGCCGCGCTCAATTGGCTTTGCGTAATACGTCAGTTGTGGCTCCTTTCGATGGCATTGTTCAAGACATCTTGATAGAAAAAGGCGATTTTGTCGGAGTGGGTGACCCGATGGTCACATTTATTGATCTCAGTAAATTAGTGATAGAAGCGGATGTCAGCGAACGGCACATCCAAAAAATCAAACAAAACCAAACCGCTCGCATACGTTTTATTGATGGCACTATCATCGATGGTAAAGTCCGCTATATCTCTCGTGTTTCATCGCCTGCCACCAATACGTTTGCGATTGAAGTCGAGTTTGACAATCCCAATCAGTCTATCCCTGCGGGTGTGAGCGCTGAAGTTGAGATGAGTTTGGAAACGCAACTGGCGGTGAAAATCACGCCCGCCATGCTCGCGCTTGATGATCAAGGAAATTTAGGCGTTAAAACTCTGCAGCAAGATCGTGTTCGTTTTATACCGATAACATTGGTAAAAGCCGAACAGGATGGCGTGTGGCTAACTGGGCTAGGGGAGACGGTGGATATTATCACCGTTGGGCAAGGTTTTGTTCGAGATGGTGATCAGGTGATTGCGGTCAAGAAACCTAACCACTCAGCGCAGTAGGGGGCTTTATGTTTTCCATTATTGATGCGGCGCTATCTCGTTCGCGCACCATGTTATCGCTGCTGATTTTTATCTTGTTTGCTGGTGTGGCGACTTACTTGTCGATCCCTAAAGAATCGAGCCCCGACATTACCATTCCTATCATTTATGTCTCTGTCAGCCATCAAGGTATATCACCGAGTGACGCTGAACGCCTTATCGTACGCCCGCTAGAGCAAGAAATGCGCTCTATTGAAGGGGTAAAAGAGATGACGTCAAATGCCTCTGAAGGTCATGCTTCTGTTGTCTTGGAATTTAATGTTGGCGTCAATCTTGATAAAGCGATGGCAGATGTCCGAGATGCGGTTGATTTGGCTGAACCAAAATTACCAGCAGACAGCGATGAGCCGACTGTGAACGAAGTGACATTCGCATCAGAGCAACCGATATTATCAGTGGTGCTTTATGGCACTTTACCAGAACGAGCTATTGTACAAATTGCAAGGCAGTTGAGAGACAAATTAGAAAGCTACCGACAAGTATTAGAAGTTGATATTGCTGGCGATCGCGAAGATATTGTTGAGATCATCGTCGATCCCCTATTGATGGAAAGTTACGGGCTCGATCAAGGCGATATCTATAATTTAATCGCGCTGAATAATAAAGTCGTTGCGGCTGGTTTTGTCGATACGGGCTACGGACGTTTTTCCGTAAAGGTTCCTTCTGTCTTTGAATCCTTGAAAGATGTATTAGAGCTTCCGGTGAAGGTTGATGGTAAGCAAGTAATCACTTTTGGTGATATCGCGACCGTCAGACGGGCATTTCGAGACCCTGAAAGCTTTGCTCGTTTAGATGGTAAATCGGCGGTGGTGTTAGATGTTAAAAAGCGTGCAGGTGAAAACATTATCGAAACCGTTGAGCTGGTAAAAACGGTGATGACAGAGGCGCAAAAACGGGAAGATTGGCCAAGTAATCTATTGGTCAAATACACGTGGGATGAGTCGAAAGACGTTGAGATCATGCTCAACGATCTGCAGAACAATATCCTATCGGCAATCATCTTAGTTGTAATTGTGATTATTGCTATTTTGGGAATGAGGACCGCCTTGCTGGTTGGAATTTCGATTCCGGGTTCATTTCTAACTGGGCTGTTAGTGTTGTCTGTATTTGGTTTGACCGTCAATATTATCGTGTTATTTGCTCTGATTATGGCGGTTGGCATGTTAGTTGACGGTGCTATAGTTGTGACTGAATTTGCCGATCGGCGTATGCAAGAAGGTATGCCTCGCAAAGAGGCGTACCGTGATGCTGCAAAACGGATGGCATGGCCAATTACCGCATCAACCGCTACCACTTTAGCTGCTTTTGCCCCTCTGCTTTTTTGGCCGGACATCACGGGTGAGTTTATGAAGTACTTGCCCCTCACGCTTATCGCTACTCTGGCCGCATCGTTGATCATGGCATTGCTTTTTGTACCAGTGTTGGGAGGTTTAATTGGCCGACCGCAACATGCTTCGGCTGCCAGTCAAGCACGGATGATTGCTTTACATGAAGGTGATTTTTCCCAAGCGACGGGCATCACCAAGCTCTATTATCACACGTTGGCCATTGCGATTCGTCACCCACTTAAAATACTGTTCAGTGCGATAGTGCTCGCGATTGTGATTGGCTTTGCTTATGCCAAAGCAGGGCTCGGTGCCGAATTCTTCCCAGAGGTGGATCCGCCTTATTTCACCGTTAAAGTTCGTTCTTATGGCGATCTTTCCATCCAAGAAAAAGACACCTTAATGCGAGAAATTGAGCAGGTGATGCTTGGTCATGAGGAATTTGAGAGCGTCTATACTCGAACGGGGGGAGATGATGAAATTGGCCAGATTCAAATTACCCCTGTTGATTGGCAATATCGCCGCACCGTCAAAGCGATTATTGAAGAGCTTAAAAGCACCACGGATCAATTTTCAGGGGTAGAAATTGAGTATAAGTTTCCAGATGCAGGGCCACCCGTTGAACATGATCTGGTGGTTGAAATGTCGGCGCGTACTCCTGAAAACCTTGATACGGCCGCTAAAATGGTCAGAAAGTGGGCTGATAACAATCCCGCGTTGACTAATATCAGTGACACCTCAAATAAAGAAGGAATTGACTGGCGAATTGATATTCGACGTGATGATGCTTCTCGATTTTCAGCCGATGCGACATTGGTAGGTAACACAGTGCAATTTGTGACTAATGGACTAAAAATTGGTGACTACTTGCCTGATGATGCAAACGAAGAGGTCGATATTTTGGTGCGTTATCCAGAGGATAAGCGGGATATTGGTCGATTTGATCAGTTACGGGTCAACACACCCGCAGGTCTGGTGCCGATAACCAATTTTGCGCAGATAAAACCGGATCACAAACAAGATACGATCAAACGGATTGATGGTCGACGGGTTATCGATATTATGGCGGATCTAAAGGAAAGGTATAATCTGGCCCTTGAATTGCCGAAAGTTACTCAAGCATTGTCGGAACTGAATTTACCTAATGGGGTGGAGTTTAAATTACGAGGGCAAAATGAAGAGCAGGAACATTCTTCAGAATTTCTAAAAAATGCCTTTTTGATTGCGCTGGTGGTTATGGGGTTAATTCTGGTTACGCAATTTAATAGTTTTTACCAAGCATTCCTCATTTTAAGTGCAGTACTGTTTTCAACGGTCGGAGTATTTGCTGGTCTGCTGATTTTCCAAAAACCTTTCGGCATTATTATGTCAGGTATTGGGGTCATCGCCTTGGCCGGCATCGTGGTAAATAACAATATCGTATTAATAGATACTTATAATCAACTGATACGCAGAGGCTTGTCAAAACAAGAGGCGATTTTACGCACTGGTGTTCAGCGTTTAAGGCCCGTTTTATTGACCACAGTGACGACTATTTTAGGGTTATTGCCAATGGTGCTGGAGATGAACATCGATTTGATTAACCAGAAAATTGAGTTTGGCGCTCCCAGTACGCAATGGTGGTCACAACTCGCCACGGCCGTTGCGGGAGGCCTTGCTTTTGCTACTGTCTTAACGTTAGTACTTACGCCTTGCTTGTTGATGTTGGGGCGTAAGGAACCAACACGGACTCTCGAAGAGTAATCGGCTCAATCATTACACAATGAGGCCCACATGATTGGTGGGCCTTTTCTTATTCTTTATTGGCATAGAGTAATTGGCTATAGCGTTCTAGCTTCCCAAGCCTAATTTGAGCATTGGCGATAAAGGTGGTTTTTGCTTGGCCCGTTAAGGATTTAGATTGCGGTAAAGAGACCGTTCTAGGGTTTTTGTGTACACCGTTGACCAAAAATTCATAGTGAAGATGAGGGCCGGTGACTCTGCCCGTCCCGCCTAATGTACCAATCGTTTGTCCTTGTTTGACTCGCTGACCTGTTTTAACCATGCGTCGTTGTAAGTGCAAATATTTGGTAATGTAGGTATTACTGTGACGTATAAACACATAATTACCATTAAATTGGTTGTAACTTGATTTTTCAACCACACCATCGCCAGCAGCCCAAATCGGGGTACCAACGGGCGCGGCGTAATCGGTTCCTCTGTGTGCAGTGACTTTTCCTGTGACGGGATGGCGACGCACAGGATTAAAATTCGATGTTACGCGACGAAAATCGATCGGCGAGCGCAAAAAAGCCTTTTTCATGGCTCGGCCATTTTCGTCATAGTAATTACCCGTAGCATCGTCCAATATTGCTGTGAACGTCGTTCCTTGGTTGGTAAAAGCGGCGGCAATAATATTTCCGCGGCCAATCACTTCACCTTCCACCACTTTTTCTTGGAATAGCAGCTTAAATTGGTCACCTTCACGAATATCTAACGCAAAATCGACATCCCAACCAAATATCCCCGCCAGCTCCATAATTTGATTTGCAGTTAAACCCGCGCTTATCCCCGCGTTCCAAAAATTTGAAGTAATACTCGCTTCAGCATAGTTGTACTGGAACATCAGCTCTTTTTTATCAAACTCAGAAGTAAAGCCATCGCCCGATTTAGTGATGCGAAAGCTTTCAAAAGCGCTAATAATGCGATTGAGTTGAACAAGTTCATTATTTTCATCAAAGCCAAATTGCAGCTCATCTCCTGGCTTAAGTCGTGACAGCTGGCTGTCAATATCACGATTTGTAGCCGTGAGTTGATAGAGTAAGAGAGCAGAAAGCCCAATTCGCTGAAATAATACCGCAGCACTTTCGCCAGGTTTAACTCGATAAGTTTCCCAACGTAACATCGCCGACGGAGATATGGGCACCCCGGTGGAGAGGGCTTCAGCATTAATGGTTAATGGATAGTGACGACCGATTTCTAGACGATTCGGATCTTTAGCAAGCTCTTCTGGATTTGGCAGAAATACCAGCGCGAAAACCATGAGAGCGCTTAAAAAGGCGATGAGGGTTCGATGCACCAAAGGGAGACGAGCAAAAATTGAAAGCATATCTAGGTTCGTTTAGTCAATTATAAAGAAATTAGCCAGTTCATTAGTCTAACTGGTTTCAAAAAGCATCGCTATTCAAGTAAGATGTTCAACTATTAAATTTTGCCAAATCTGTAGGAGTGAACAAGAATGGCGAGTATTGAAGCGGCTTTAGCTGAAATTAAACGCGGCGTTGAAGAGCTAATCCCAGAAGATGAATTGATTTCGAAACTGAAAGAAAACCGTCCACTGCGTATTAAATTAGGTGCTGATCCAACGGCTCCTGATATCCATCTTGGACATACGGTGATCCTCAATAAATTGCGTGCATTTCAAGATTTGGGCCATGAAGTCACCTTTTTGATTGGTGATTTCACGGGTATGGTTGGTGACCCAAGCGGTAAAAATACCACGCGTCCACCGATCACTCGTGACGATGTTTTGCGTAATGCTGAAACCTATAAGACACAAGTGTTTAAGATTCTTGATCCGGCTAAAACGAAAATTCAGTTTAACTCTGAATGGTTGTCTTTATTTGGCGCGGAAGGCATGATCCGTCTTGCATCGAACCAAACGGTGGCACGCATGCTAGAGCGCGATGATTTCAAAAAGCGCTACGCTAATGGTCAGCCTATTGCCATTCATGAATTCATGTATCCACTCCTACAGGGTTATGATTCAGTCGCGATGGAGACAGATGTTGAGCTTGGCGGTACTGACCAAAAATTCAACCTATTGATGGGCCGTGAACTGCAAAAAGCACATGGTCAAAAACCACAAGTTGTCTTGATGATGCCACTGCTTGTTGGTTTGGATGGCGAGAAAAAAATGTCCAAATCTGCGCACAACTACATTGGTGTCAGTGAATCGCCAAGTGAAATGTTTGGCAAAATCATGTCGATTTCTGACACATTAATGTGGAGCTACTACGAGCTGCTTTCTTTCCGTCCATTGGAAGAAGTCACACAGTTCAAAGCTGATGTTGAAAATGGCACCAACCCACGCGATCTCAAAATCTTGTTGGCGAAAGAGATCATTGCACGTTTTCACTCTAAAGAAGAGGCGGATGCGGCTGAGCAAGAGTTCATCAACCGCTTCCAAAAAGGTGCGATGCCAGAAGAGATGGCAGAATTTGAATTTGCAGCGGGTATTGCTATCACTAACCTGCTCAAAGAGGCGGGTTTAGTGGCTTCAACGTCTGATGCGATGCGAATGATCAAGCAAGGCGGTGCCAAACAAGATGGCGAAAAAATCGACGACAGCAAAAATGTACCAGCCACGGGGACTTATGTTTACCAAGTCGGCAAGCGTAAGTTCGCACGAGTTACTGTAAAGTAACAATCACAATAAAGTGAACCGTTATTCATCAAAGCTCATCAAAGCGCCCAAGGGCGCTTTTTTAAATTAGAACCAGCGGTATTAGTTAGCCCAGTACTGCCTTCTATCGTCGATATTTCGGCTATGTGGATATACTTTAACGTGGTGAACTATTCATTAGAACTGAGCTGGCTGAACTTAACGACATCTTCAAAGAAGAGCGTCTCAAATTGAGCAATTGGGGCGGTAACACTAGTGTTATTGCCTTGATCTTGCGGATAATAATCAGTGATGAATTGAACAAATAATGTACTCGGTTTTCCTTGTTTATCTAAACCGAAGCCCGCCATGTTATGCGTTCCATAAAGCGAACCACTTTTGGCAATCAGCTGCCCTTGTATAGCTTGTCCACGCATACTACGTCGGTACTGTAAGGTACCGGATTCACCTGCTTTAGGCATGATATCAATAAGCTTAAGGGTTTGATTATTAATCCAAATGTAATTCAGCACATCCACCATGTTTTGTACTGAAAGGCGGTTGTTACGTGATAAACCCGAACCATCAGCCAACTGAGCTTGTGCCAAGTTGATGCCTGTTCGAGAAAAAAGGATCTGCTTGATCGCCTCGGTGCCATTACTAAAACTGCCGGGTTGAATAAAAAAATGCTGGCCAAGTGTTTTGGTTAAACTGTCAGCAATCAAATTGTCAGACTCTTTAAGCATCATATCTAACAACGGGTACAGTGGCATAGATTGATGTGTTGCTATCAATGAACCCTTTTCTATGCTCAGCTCATCTTGCTTTACACCCAGCTTAACCTCGCCTAGCAATTCAATGCCCACTTGTTTGAGTTGCTTATAAATCATACGTGTGGCGTATAAGTTTGGGTCTTGCACGGCAAACTTTAGTGGTAGAGGTTGTGTTCGCTCGGCCAAACAGCCGTCGAGCTGGTAATGGTTCTGCTCTGAAGTGCGCAGTTCTAAATCACAGCGAGCACTCTCTTGTTCAGTCTTAGTGACACTTCTTGCGTAGCTGGTCACGTGAATGAGATAGTGCTCAGGCACATAAACCCGAGTTTTCCCGTTCGGTTGCGTATAAATAGAGGCTTGCACACAATTACCATCCAGTGTGATTGCACTTGATGGGGCGCTATAGCATACCCCCAGAATATCCCAAGGTGATCCAACCGCGCGGTCGTAACCTGAAAAGGCTGAATTATCTAACCAAAGGTTGCCTTTTATTTGTGAGATTCCCTGTTTTTTTAGCTCGCTGAGTAGCTGCTTCATATCTTGGCTGGTTAACGTAGGGTCGCCAGAGAAGTGAATAACAATGTCATCGCCATGTTGAGTTAGCTGAGTCGTGAAGCGAAATTGTTCGCCAAGCTCTAGCGTGGCGGCAAGCGCGGTGAGTATTTTTAAAGTGCTGGCAGGAGGGAAAAGCGCTTGTATGTTATTAGTATCTTGAAAAACCTGTTCAGTGGCTAAAGAGTGAACGAATAAACCCACCCGAGTACCTTGTGGCAGTGTTTGCAAAGGCGTATACGCCAAAGTCGATAAAGGAAAGAAGAAGGAGAGGATGAATAAAAAAGCACTGCGGTTTAATAAGAGCATAACACGGCATTTCAGGGCGGAGTGTGCATACAGTATAGCGAGATAAAAAAACGCCTGCTAGCAAGCAGGCGTTTTAAATCTATGACATTAAGCCAAGAATTAGAAGTCGTAACGTAGACCTAGTGCTAGTTCGTCTTCAGATGCAGCTTTGCCTACTTTGTCTGAATCAAGTAGGTTGAAGTTGTAAGAGATGTACGAACGGAAGTTAGGTTTGAAGAAGTAAGTTGCATCAACTGCAAAGCTATCCGCTTCATCTTTTTTAGCGCCAGAAGTTTTAGACTCTAGGTAGTTGTATGTAGAAGTGAATACAGCTTGACCCATAGTGTATTTTGCTGCTAGCTCATAACCAGTTTTATCTGTTTTGCTTGCTGCTTTGTCTTGACCATCAACAAAAGCACCAGCGAAGTAGAAATCAGAGATAGCGTAAGATGCAGCAAGCATGTACTCGTTTTGAGTATCTTGGTCAGCATAACCCGCACCTAGCTTAACGCCAGTGTCGCCGATTGCATAAATAGCCGATAGAGAGTAGCCGTCTTGACCGTTATCTACATATTTATCGTTGGTAGTATCAACTGAAGCATCAGAAAAACGGTAGCTTGCTTTAACGCCTAGGTTATCGAATTGACCTTTATAAGCCACCATGTTGTCTACGCGGTCTGCTACGGCGATTTGATACGCTGCTGAGTTGCCGTGGTATGACATGATATCGGTAAAGTCAGTGATAACACCTAGCGCGCCGTCGTTTTTACCGTAAGTCACTTCACCGAAGTTACCGCCGATACCAGCATAAGTGTAACGGTTATCAACAGTGTTTGAACCTCTTACGTCATTACCGCTAGCATCAGTGTCTGCTGTTGTAAACTCACCTTCGTAGAAACCAACACCGTATAGGCTATCGTTGATCGCTACTTTACCTAGGAAGTTTAGACGCACGCGTGATACATCTTCCGCTTTGCCATCTTTAAGAGAAAGACGTGCTTCTGCGCGGCCACCCATTTCTAGAGATGTACCGTCTTGGTTGTATAGCTCACCAGCATTTACACCAGTTACTACTGCAGCAGCTGCAGCAGCTGATACTGCTAAAGCAATCAGAGTTTTGTTCATCTTATTAGTCCTAATTTACTGTCCATAAATATTTTTATTTGCGACGTCTATATCGTCCTTCGAGTGCTTTTGAACATTGAGTTGCATAGGTTGGGTTTTGTAAACCTTCACTAACGAACAACCAAACGTTACTAGCATTTCGTATTCTACTTTTTACTCTTAAGTTCCGAAATTAGTTAGTAAAATGATATAAAACAGGTTTATGAACACCGTTTTATTTCATGTAAATAAATATCAAGATTTTGTTTTTAAAGTGTTTTTTTTGTTTTTATTAACTGGTCTGAATAGTTCTAATTTTTATTTTTTTTTAGCGAGGTGGGTCGTTTTTTTAAACAAAAACATTGGCTTAAATGAGGTTTGCGTCTATTTATTATCATATTCTTACGGGCACGTTGACGAACATCTGACACTGATGAGTTGTGATTTAAGATGATTTAGTCACGAAGTTTGATTACACTATTTAGCAACTATGTTAATCCATGTACTACCTAACCTTTGTGGTTGGGTAGTTTTGTTTTGCCCAAATACGAATTTTGGCACTAGAGGTATACAATGGAAAAAGTTCCAATGACAGTTCGTGGTGAACAGTTGCTGCGTGAAGAGTTAGATCGGCTGTTAAAATTACGTCCTCAAATTACCCAAGCAATTGCAACCGCACGTGAACTTGGCGATTTAAAAGAAAATGCGGAATATCACGCAGCTCGAGAAGAGCAAGGTATTTGTGAGGCTCAAATCCGTGATATCGAATATAAGCTATCTGTGGCTCAGGTGATTGATATCACTAAAATGGAAAATACAGGTAAAGTGATTTTTGGTTCAACAGTGACATTGATTGATAGTAATACTGATGAAGTGAAACGCTACCAGATTGTGGGTGAAGATGAAGCTGAGATTAAATCTGGGCGCATTTCTGTCAGCTCACCGATTGCCCGCGGTTTGATCGGTAAAATGGAAGGTGATGAGGTGATTATCGCCACCCCTGGTGGTGATAAAGATTTCGAAATCGATAAAGTTGAATACCTCTAATTCATTTCAACAACAATCAAAAAGGTCGCAGTGTGCGACCTTTTTTTGTCTGTATCCATCAGAGTCAGAGCGTCAATGACGCGACTGATTACTTACGAGGGATCTCGATTTTACGTTGCTCTGTTTGACGAAATAGTACGAGAATCTTACCAATGGTTTGTACTTTTTCTGCACCAGTCTCACGCACGATAGCATCGATAATCAACTGCTTAGTTTCGCGATCTTCGGATGCGACTTTCACTTTGATCAGTTCGTGGTGGTTGAGGGCAATCTCGATTTCCGCTAGAACAGCCTCAGTGAGTCCATTCGCGCCCATCAGTACAACAGGTTTCAAACTGTGTGCTAGGCCTTTAAGGTGCTGCTTTTGTTTGGTGCTTAGGTTCATTATGCGGCCAATTTTATTTAATATAAGGGTTGAAAAAAGCTATTTTAACGCCATCTATCCCTGAAGACTATATTTTCTACCATACTTTCTTGGATGGAAACATTTCAGTTAGGAATCGAATGAGTAAACAGAAGCATTCGGCCAGCTCCAGCCGCTGGTTGAAAGAACATTTTGATGATAAATACGTGAATGAAGCCAAAAAGAGAGGTTATCGTTCGCGTGCTATTTTCAAAATAGAAGAGATTCAAAATAAAGATAAACTGCTTAGACCTGGAATGACGGTTGTGGATTTAGGGGCGGCTCCCGGCGGTTGGTCTCAATATTCAGCGGGTATCGTCGGTGATAAAGGTCGAGTGATCGCGTGTGATATTTTACCTATGGATCCTATTGTCGGTGTTGCTTTTTTACAGGGCGATTTTCGTGAAGAGGCCGTGCTGGAAGCACTATTAGATCGTATACAGCCTGATATGGTTGATGTAGTGATGTCAGACATGGCACCTAACATCGCCGGAAATAATTCGGTTGATCAGCCAAGGGCAATGTATTTGGTCGAACTAGCTCTAGATATGTGTCGACAAGTTCTTACTCCAAATGGTAGTTTTGTGGTCAAGGTTTTTCAGGGAGAAGGCTTTGATGACTATGTCAAAGAAGTTCGAAACCTGTTTAAAGTCGTGAAAATAAGAAAACCAGACTCTTCGCGAGCTCGCTCAAGAGAAGTCTTTGTTGTAGCCACTGGTTACAAAGGTTAACGTTTTTGCTGTACAAGGCATAAGTTAACATATGGCTACAGGTTACAAACTGTAGTACCCTACCTTTAATTACAATTAGTTATCGCGAGGCTTACACCTTGAGTGATATGGCAAAAAATTTAATTCTGTGGCTAGTTATAGCTGTCGTTTTAATGTCGGTATTCCAGAGCTTTGGCCCTGGTGATAGTAGCGGCAAAGCAGTGGATTACACCACGTTCGTACAGGAAGTTGGCCAAGGCCAGATTCAAGAAGCTCAATTTAACAATAGTGAAATTGCCTTTACTCGTAGAGGAGGCGGTACTCGCTATGTAACTTACATGCCTGTGTATGATCAAAAACTGCTTGATGATTTGATTAATCAAAACGTTAAAGTACAAGGCACACCACCAGAAGAACAAAGTTTGCTCGGAACCATTTTTATCTCTTGGTTCCCGATGATCCTACTGATCGGTGTTTGGATATTCTTCATGCGTCAAATGCAAGGTGGCGGTGGCAAAGGTGCCATGTCATTTGGTAAGAGCAAAGCTCGTATGATGGGTGAAGAGCAGATCAAAACCACGTTTGGTGATGTAGCGGGTTGTGACGAAGCTAAAGAAGATGTGAAAGAGCTTGTGGATTACTTGCGTGACCCAAGCCGATTCCAAAAACTGGGTGGGAAAATCCCAACGGGTGTATTGATGGTTGGCCCTCCAGGTACAGGTAAAACATTACTGGCAAAAGCAATTGCTGGTGAGGCGAAAGTACCGTTCTTCACTATATCTGGTTCTGATTTCGTTGAAATGTTTGTTGGTGTCGGTGCATCTCGTGTACGTGACATGTTCGAGCAAGCGAAAAAGGCTTCACCTTGTATCATCTTTATTGATGAGATTGATGCGGTAGGTCGCCAACGTGGTGCTGGTGTCGGCGGTGGTCACGATGAGCGTGAGCAGACGTTAAACCAAATGTTGGTTGAAATGGATGGTTTTGAAGGCAATGAAGGCGTTATCGTCATTGCAGCAACCAACCGTCCAGACGTTTTAGACCCAGCATTGCTGCGTCCGGGGCGTTTTGACCGTCAAGTGGTGGTCGGTTTACCTGATGTTCGCGGTCGTGAACAAATTTTGAAAGTTCATATGCGCAAAGTCCCTTTAGCTGGTGATGTTGAACCTTCATTGATTGCTCGCGGAACACCGGGTTTCTCTGGTGCCGATTTGGCAAACTTAGTGAACGAGGCGGCGTTATTCTCTGCTCGCGGTAACAAACGCAATGTTTCAATGGTTGAGTTTGAGTTAGCAAAAGACAAAATCATGATGGGTGCTGAACGTCGTTCGATGGTGATGTCTGAAGAAACGAAAGCATCGACAGCTTATCATGAAGCAGGACACGCCATTGTTGGTCGTTTGGTACCTGAACATGACCCTGTTTATAAAGTATCGATTATTCCACGTGGTCGAGCTTTAGGTGTGACGATGTACTTGCCTGAACAAGACCGAGTCAGCATGTCTAAGCTGCATCTTGAGTCTATGATTTCAAGCTTGTATGGCGGTCGTTTAGCTGAAGAGTTAATTTACGGCCCAGAAAACGTTTCAACTGGTGCATCAAACGATATCGAACGCGCGACAGCTATTGCTCGTAAGATGGTTACGCAATGGGGCTTTTCGGAAAAACTTGGCCCATTGTTGTACGCAGAAGATGAAGGTGAAGTGTTTTTAGGGCGCAGCGTGACTCAAACTAAGCATGTGTCTGAAGATACGGCTAAGTTGATTGATGACGAAGTGCGTAAAATTATTGATCGCAACTATGATCGTGCGCGTAAAATCCTTGAAGATAACATGGACATTATGCACACAATGAAAGATGCGTTGATGAAATACGAAACGATTGATGCAGGCCAAATTGATGACTTAATGGAGCGTAAAACCGAGATTCGTGAACCTGCAGGATGGGCTGATCAAGCCAAAGCTCAAGCAGAAAAAGCGGAAGCGGAAAAAGCTCAAGAGCCAAAAGTAGAGCCAGCAGCAGAAGACGAAGTAACCACTGAGTCTTCAGAAAAGAAAGATGCTGAGTAATCGTTAATATTCAAATTAAACCCCGAGCTTTCTCGGGGTTTTTCTGTTTTAGAGCAAAATGAAGATTCAAACCCCAACAAAGACACTTATCCTCGATCGTCCTCATGTCATGGGTATCTTGAACATGACACCGGATTCATTTTCCGATGGTGGTAAATTTAACGCGCTAGATCTGGCACTAGAGCATGCCGATAAAATGATTGCCGCAGGTGTCAGTATTATTGACATTGGAGGGGAGTCAACTCGGCCGGGCGCTCCAGAAGTGACTCTCGATGACGAATTATCTCGTGTTATTCCTATTATTAAAGCTATTCGTGCAAAGCATGACGTCTGGATTTCAATTGACACCAGTAAAGCTGAGGTGATGCGTCAGGCGGTTGAGGCTGGTGCTGACTTGATTAATGATGTTCGTGCACTGCAAGAGCCGGGGGCATTAGAGGTTGCGGCTAAAGCACAAGTGCCTGTCTGTATCATGCATATGCAAGGCCAGCCACGAACGATGCAAACTAGCCCACATTATCAAGATGTGTTAGCTGATGTTAAGCTCTTTCTAGAAGATCGAGTCGCAGCGTGCACGCGCGCGGGGATCGCGCGCGAAAATATTATTCTCGATCCTGGTTTTGGATTTGGCAAAACCGTTGAGAATAATTATCATCTGCTTGCTCATTTAGATGCCTTTCATCAATTTGGTTTGCCGATATTGGCTGGAATGTCTCGTAAGTCAATGATTTTTAAACTACTCAATAAAAAACCAGCTGAATGTATGGTGGCGAGCGTTACCTGCGCAGCTGTTGCTGCAATGAAAGGTGCACACATTATTCGGGTTCATGATGTGAACGAAACCATTGAAGCAATGAAAATAGTACAAACCATTATTCAAAATAGTTAACAATAATAATTAAGGAAAAACCATGTCTGACAAAAGACGTTACTTTGGTACAGATGGTGTCCGCGGTAAGGTTGGACAGTATCCTATCACTCCCGATTTCGTATTAAAGCTTGGCTGGGCGGCCGGTCGTGTATTGGCAAAAAAAGGCACGAAAAAAGTCATTATTGGTAAAGATACGCGTATTTCAGGCTATATGCTTGAGTCGGCTTTAGAGGCGGGCTTAGCCGCCGCAGGATTAAAAGCAATTTTTACCGGACCTATGCCGACGCCAGCGGTTGCTTACCTGACTCAAACCTTTCGTGCGGAAGCGGGGATCGTTATCTCAGCGTCGCATAATCCTTATTACGATAACGGCATCAAATTCTTCTCATCCGAAGGGACTAAATTACCTGATGAAATTGAATTGGAGATCGAAGCTGAATTGGATAAACCGATTGAGTGTGTCGAGTCTGCCGAACTTGGTAAGGCTTCACGAATGGTCGATGCTGCAGGGCGATATATTGAGTTTTGTAAAAGTACCTTTCCATCGCAATGGAATTTATCAAAGCTGAAAATCGTCGTTGACTGTGCTCATGGTGCCACCTATCACATCGCGCCTAATGTGTTTAAGGAACTTGGCGCTGAAGTGATAGCAATGGGGGTTGAGCCAGATGGTCTGAATATTAATGACGAAGTTGGAGCAACGGATGTCCGTGCGTTGCAACAGCGCGTTGTGGCAGAAAAAGCAGATTTAGGACTGGCATTTGATGGTGATGGCGATCGCTTAATTATGGTTGATGAGCTTGGCAATAAAGTGGATGGAGATCAAATTGCCTATATCATCGCCCGTGATGCCCTGCGACGCGGAGAATTAAAAGGTGGTGTTGTTGGAACGCTAATGACAAACCTTGGTATGGAAAACGGCTTAAAGCAGTTAGGTATCCCTTTTGTGCGCGCGGCGGTTGGCGACCGTTATGTGATGGAAAAATTGCTGGCAAAAGGTTGGAAAATTGGCGCGGAAAATTCAGGGCACATCATACTGCTAGACAAAGTGACTACGGGTGATGCGATTGTTGCGGCGTTGCAAGTTCTTGCTTCCGTTGTGGGCAGTGAAATGTCGCTCAATGAACTGGCTAAAGGCATGACGCTTTACCCGCAGGTTTTAGAAAACGTACGTTTTAGTGGTTATTCCAACCCATTAGAAGCTGAAGCGGTAAAAGCGGCTGTAGCTGCCGTAGAAGCGGAACTTGGTAACCAAGGTCGAGTGCTCTTGCGTAAATCAGGTACTGAACCTTTATTGCGCGTGATGGTGGAAGGGGAAGATGCTGAGCTAGTAAAAAATTCAGCATTAAAGATAGCGCAAGCGGTTAAAGATAATTGCTAACCAGAAAAATAATATGAGTTAACCTAGGATTTCATGACCGTAATTCGGCTTGAAATCTTATGGTTAGCTATACATATAGGGTGTTGTTGCCCTTTTTTTAACCGCTTGAAGCATAAACTCCATTTTTTTATAAAATACTCCTTGTCAGCATGGGATGCATTCGTTAGTATTGCGTCCGCCTTCGTTGAGGAGGTCGCTAGCCTTGTTCAAGTCAGTTGATAAGAACGGCGCTGGCTCAACTATTTGGAACATAGGTGGAAGTAATGTTTACAGTTCTACTTGTGATTTACCTGTTGGCAGCGCTTGGTATCATTGGCCTAGTGTTAATTCAACAAGGTAAAGGCGCAGATATGGGAGCCTCTTTCGGTGCTGGCGCGTCAAACACTGTGTTTGGTGCTAGTGGCTCAGGAAATTTCCTAACCCGAATGACTGCAATTTTTGCAACCGTATTCTTTATTCTTAGTTTGGCATTGGGCAATTTGTCTACGCATAAAACTGAATCACAATGGATTGACCCAACTAAAGGTCAAGTGATTGAGCAAACTACGGATACAGCGAGTGACGTGCCAGTAAAATCTGGTGACGAAATCCCGCAATAACTTATCTTAGATAAGTACAAATAATTGCCGAGATGGTGAAATTGGTAGACACACTAGCATGAGGTGCTAGCGCCTTAGGTGTGAGGGTTCGAGTCCCTCTCTCGGCACCATTATTTACAAACTTGTAAATCACTTGATAGAGCGTATAATGCTCGCAAGTCGGACGCGGGGTGGAGCAGCTTGGTAGCTCGTCGGGCTCATAACCCGAAGGTCGTCGGTTCAAATCCGGCCCCCGCAACCAATTCTTTTTGGGTTTTGGATGCAAGTTTGTGCAGTGTCAACCTCACTGCAATTGAGAATTTAGATTCTCAATCATCAGGGTCCAGCAACAAAAAACCCCGACTAAT
>AEZC01000071.1 GCA_000257205.1 Vibrio ordalii ATCC 33509
GGAGTCACGACCCGCTAAGAAGTGAAGTAGATAAAATGAAACTAGATCAAGGACAATTAAATGTTAACTTGAGGATGAGTGTGACTAATCAGATTAACAAGCAAGTTGAAAGTAAAATAAATGATCATTTATCTAGCTATGCTAAGAAGAAGTATGGTGGTGCTACCATTTTAACTGGAGAATCAATAGACAGTTGGATTTTAAATAATATTAACATATCCTAATAATCTAATATTTCATTTATTAAATTATAATACATACACTTAATATATTTTTAGCTAGCCAGATTTATGGGGTAAACAAAAAATGAAGACGTTTAATGTTGTAACAAATGGTAATGCAAATAATAGCCGAAGGGACAAAAAAACCTTCGACTATTATTTATTGGATTAGCGAGTTACTGCCAATCGAGGATAACTTTGCCGGAAGCCCCGCTGCGCATGATGTCGAAGCCTTTTTGGAAGTCATTCACTTTGAAGTGGTGAGTGATGATTGGGCTGATATCGAGACCCGATTGGATCAGGCTCGCCATCTTATACCAAGTTTCAAACATTTCCCTTCCATAAATCCCTTTAATAACAAGGCCTTTGAAGATCACTTGGTTCCAATCAATCGCCATGGATGACGGTGGAATACCTAACAGAGCGATGCGGCCACCGTGGTTCATGGTTTTGAGCATGGCACTGAACGCACTTGGTACGCCAGACATCTCTAAGCCCACATCAAAACCTTCGGTCATACCGAGCTCTTTCATCACATCTTCTAGGTTTTGTTCCGCAACGTTCACTGCGCGCGTTACGCCCATTTGGCGGGCTAAATCGAGGCGGTATTCGTTCACATCGGTGATCACTACATGGCGTGCACCTACGTGTTTTGCAACCGCAGCAGCCATAATACCGATTGGGCCAGCACCGGTGATCAGCACATCTTCACCCACTAAGTCGAATGAAAGCGCAGTGTGTACAGCGTTGCCAAACGGGTCGAAAATAGACGCCAGATCATCGGAAATCCCTTCTGGAATTTTGAATGCGTTAAACGCTGGGATCACCAAGTATTCAGAGAAACAACCGGTGCGGTTTACGCCCACACCAATGGTGTTGCGGCACAAGTGCGTACGACCACCACGGCAATTTCGACAATGGCCGCAAGTAATGTGACCTTCGCCAGATACGCGATCACCTAATTCAAAACCGCGAACTTCTTGACCAATGCCAACCACTTCACCGACGTATTCATGGCCAACCACCATTGGCACTGGGATGGTTTTTTGTGACCACTCATCCCAGTTATAGATGTGAACATCGGTGCCACAAATCGCGGTTTTCTTAATTTTAATCAGCAGATCGTTGTGACCAAGCTCTGGCATTGGCACTTCGGTCATCCAAATACCTTGCTCTGGTTTGAGTTTGGATAATGCTTTAATTTTCATTTAATGAGCCCCATTTCTTGGCCAACAGCAATAAACGCATCAATGGCGTGGTCGAGTTGCTCGCGGCTATGCGCGGCTGACATTTGTGTACGAATACGAGCTTGGCCTTTGGGCACAACAGGGAACGAGAAACCAACAACATAAATGCCCTTAGCTAATGCTCGTTCAGCAAACTCTGCTGCAACGATAGCATCGCCGAGCATAATCGGGATGATGGCGTGATCCGCGCCACCCATAGTGAACCCCGCGCCTTCCATACGAGTACGGAAGTGCGCGGCGTTATCCCAAAGTTGGTCGCGAAGCGCAGCGCTTTCTGCCAGTAAATCCAGCACGCGAATCGATGCTGCAACAATCGCTGGCGCAACCGAATTAGAGAACAAATAAGGACGTGAACGTTGACGAAGCCAATCAATAACTTCTTTCTTGCCTGAAGTGTAACCGCCGGATGCGCCGCCCATGGCTTTACCAAGGGTACCGGTGATGATGTCGATGCGATCAATCACATCGTGGTATTCGTGTGTGCCGCGACCATTCGCGCCCATGAAGCCCACCGCGTGAGAATCATCCACCATCACTAAGGCGTTGTATTTATCCGCCAAGTCACAGATGGCAGGCAAGTTAGCCACTACACCGTCCATTGAGAATACACCATCCGTTACGATGAGCTTATTACGAGCGCCCGCCGCATCGGCTGCGATCAACTGCTGTTCTAACTCTTCCATGTTGTTGTTGGAGTAACGAAAACGCATTGCTTTACATAAACGCACACCATCAATGATTGAGGCATGGTTCAACGCGTCAGAGATAATCGCGTCTTCTTTATCTAAAATAGTTTCAAATAAACCGGTGTTTGCATCAAAACATGAGGTGTAAAGAATCGTATCTTCTTTCCCTAAAAATTGAGAGAGCTTCTGTTCCAGTTGCTTATGGATATCTTGCGTACCACAGATGAAACGCACAGAAGCCATACCAAAGCCGTGACTGTCCATGCCTTGCTTTGCCGCTTCAACCAGCGCAGGGTGATTAGCCAAACCAAGGTAGTTGTTGGCACAGAAGTTCAACACTTCTTCACCAGTAGAAATTTCGACCGCCGCTTGTTGTTGCGAGGTAATCACACGTTCAGATTTATACAGACCTTCCGCTTTGATTTCCTCAAGCTGGTTTTGGATCTGTTGATAAAATGCAGAAGACATTGCTACGTCCTTATTTTTATATAGCGCAATAGCTATGGTGTAGGGCAGCCTAAACGAAAATAGACCCTTCATTTACACTGTAAAATCGCTTAATGGTATTTTAGTTGATCCCATTTACGACTATTATCCCATGACATGGAAAACCATTAGTGAACTTCAGGCACAAATACAATTATGATCACGCATCGTCTTATCGCCCTGCTGCCTGATTTAGCGGCTTTCATTCTCGTCGTCAATGAAGGTAGCTTTACGGCAGCAGCTCAAAAGCTGGGGGTAACACCTTCAGCATTAAGTAAATTGATTACCCGTTTAGAACAAGCGCTATCAGTGAAGTTATTTGAGCGAACCACGCGCCAGCTCTTAATCACTCAGGCAGGAAAGCGCGTTTATGATCAAAGTCTGTTGATGGTCAACGCTGCGCAGCAAGCGGTTGAGCTTTCAACCTCTGACCACACCGAACCTGCAGGCGCACTCACTGTTGCGGCACCTGAAGCATTTTTGAACTCAGTTCTGCAACCCCTTGTGCTTCCTTTTCTAACTCAATACCCTGAAATTCAACTTAAGCTGAGAGCTGCAGATGGTGCGATCGATTTATTCAAACACAATATTGATGTGGCGTTTAAACTGACTGATAAGCCAGATGAAAACTTGGTACTGCGTGAAATTGGCAAAACCCACCTGGTGTTGTGCGCCAGCCCAGAATATATAGCGGCCAGAGGCACGCCCACCCACCCTATCGAATTAACGGCTCATGACTGCTTATACCTTGCAGAAACCGAGCGTGACCATCTCTGGGATTTTCATAAAGAAGATGAGTTCCATACAGTGGCCGTCTCAGGCCGTTATGCAGTGAACCACTCACAAATGCGTTTGAACGGCGTGAAAAATGGCTTAGGTATCGGCATCTTCCATGATTTTGTCATTCAGCAAGCGCTCGTTGAAGGCAGCGTCGTCCGGCTATTAGCCGATTGGACGATCAAAAGTAATTACTACGGCTCGATTGCCATGCAATATCCGCAAACCAAGTACATGCCAGCAAGGTTGCGGGTGTTCATTGATTACGTCACTGAACATTTGGTCAGCCAACTCAACAAATAAAGGGTAATCATGCTAAAACGAATCCACCACGCGGCAATTATTTGTTCAGACTACGCACGTTCCAAAGCGTTTTATACTCAGATCTTAGGACTGCCTGTTATTGCTGAAAATTACCGCGCCGCTCGCGATTCATACAAGCTGGATCTTGCTCTGCCCGATGGCGGACAAATTGAGCTGTTATCATTTCCAAATACACCACCAAGACCAAGCTTCCCTGAAGCTCAAGGGCTACGACATTTAGCGTTTGTGGTGGACAGTGTCAGTGAAGTCAAAGCGTATTTAGAGGAAAAAGGCGTCATCGTCGAGCCCATCCGCGTTGATGAGTTCACTGGTCACGAATACACATTTTTCGCCGACCCAGATGGTTTACCGTTAGAGCTTTATTCTGAATAGTGAATAGTGGAAGGAATCAAGGCTATTTTCTAACGCCAGTACAACAGATTAAATAATGGTGGCGCACGAGGAACTTGTTTTTCAAATCGTACACTTAGAGCCAAAAAAGTGTAGCTGTCTGAAACAAACAAGTTCAGTCGTGTCAGTAAAGGTGTCGTTGGAAGTGAATCTTGATGAAAGGTGGAGAAATGAGCAAAGGGACAGGGTTTCGTATGCTGTGCCTGTACTTTTCCCTCTTCAATTTGAACCAGCTCAAAACCATTAATGGTGCACAGTGGCCCAAACCCCCGCCGTATTGCCATGCGCGTTTATTTACAGGCATAAGCGACACCAACACCCAACTGAGCGCGCTGGTGAGCAACATTATTCTGTTAAAACGGTTTAGGCGAATCATACCAACACTCAATTTTTTCTTGTCGACACTCTATAACGCAATGATAAAAATAACAGTGCGGCAGTGCTAAAAACTTAACAAATGCCATCAAGTTCGCTACAAATCGTTACCTTAATGACGATGTTTCAAGATGCATATCAATGTGACTCCATTCACGCTTTGTCTATCAATCCATCCAAACTAGGAAATATTCCTAACTCAGTTAGGCCATGCCCTCAAGTCAATCGCCAAGCCGATTTTTACAATCACTCCATAATGCAGCCAGACGGTTGCTAGCCATTCGACTCTGGTGTGAATTGACTGACAGCAGAGATTTCTTTGACGTGATTTTCTAAGGATTTCACATGCTAAAACTTTTGCAACAGGTTAGGCTACCGACCCTCGATCTCCCCGTAGCAGAACGCCGTAAAATGTGGTTCAAACCATTTTTACAATCGTACCTTGTGGTGTTTATTGGCTACATGGCGATGTATTTAGTGCGCAAAAACTTCAACGTTGCACAAAACGATATGATATCAACCTACGGCTTGTCGATGACACAACTAGGGCTGATTGGACTTGGTTTTTCCATCACTTACGGGATTGGTAAGACAGTGGTCTCTTACTACGCCGATGGCAAAAACACGAAGCAATTCCTACCTTTTATGCTGATCCTTTCTGGTATTGCCATGCTTGGATTTAGCATGAGCATGGGCGGTTCAAGCGTCAGCATTTTCCTAATGGTTGCTTTTTATGCGCTAAGCGGTTTTTTCCAAAGTACCGGTGGGCCATCAAGCTACTCCACCATCACCAAATGGACGCCCAAAAATAAACGCGGCACCTACTTGGGTTTATGGAATATGTCGCACAATGTCGGCGGTGCATGTGCCGCAGGCGTAGCACTGTTTGGTGCCAACTATCTCTTTAATGGTCACGTGGTGGGCATGTTCGTATTCCCGTCAATCATCGCATTAGTGGTGGGTTTCATTGGTTTGCGTTACGGTAGTGATTCTCCAGAAGCCTACGGTTTAGGTACGGTCGAAGAGTTGTTTGATGAAGCGGTCAGCGAGGAAGATATTGCTGCGGAAGAAAACCAAATGACCAAACGTGAGATCTTTGTTGAATACATTTTGAAAAACAAAGTGATTTGGTTACTCTGCTTTGCCAACATCTTCCTCTACATCGTGCGTATTGGCATCGACCAGTGGTCGACTGTGTATGCCTATCAAGAACTTGGTTTGTCAAAAGAAGCAGCCATTTCAGGCTTCACTCTCTTTGAAGTGGGCGCATTAGTTGGCACTTTAATGTGGGGTTATCTGTCTGATCTTGCCAATGGCCGCCGAGCTTTGGTCGCCTGTGTATCATTGGGACTCATCATTGTTGCGCTCGAATTCTATCAGCACGCCACCAGCGAGTTTATGTATCTCGCGTCACTGTTTGTGCTAGGTTTCCTTGTGTTTGGCCCACAATTACTGATTGGTGTTGCTGCGGTTGGCTTTGTGCCGAAAAAAGCGATCAGTGTCGCCGATGGCGTTAAGGGCACCTTTGCTGCACTCGATACTTCAGCGATGATCTGTATCGTGCTGCTAATTTTTGTCGCTATCGCTGAAGAGCGTAAGATCCGCCATGAGAAAAGACTAAAATTGGCCGCGGCCAACGCTTAACTCCCAGCAAAATCAAACGCGATATTCTCTTTTATGAGTGTGTCGCGTTTTATTGTGTCACCCCTTCCTTTTTGACGCGCTAGACTCCTCTACAATGGCATCCATAGCAAAGGGATATATTGCTTGTTTAATTGCCTCTGTGGCGTTAATTTAGGCTCCCTTTTTACTCAGGCAATATAAACAGCGGGGATTGTGATGATCAAAGTAGCACTAGTGGATGACCATATCGTGGTACGTTCAGGCTTTGCCCAACTCATGAACCTTGAAGACGACATCCAAGTGGTCGGCCAATTTAGCTCGGCGGCCGAAGCGCGCGCAGGGCTTCCCGGCACGGGGGCAAACGTCTGTATTCTTGATATTTCAATGCCTGATGAAAGCGGGCTGTCGCTGCTGCAAGATCTCCCCTCTGGGATAGCATGCATTATGCTGAGCGTTCACGATTCTGCGGCCATGGTCGAAAAAGCCTTGGAGGCTGGAGCAAGAGGCTACTTAAGCAAACGTTGTAGCCCAGATGAACTTATCCAAGCCGTACGAACCAGCGCCCACGGTGGTTGCTACTTAACACCCGATATTGCGCTTAAACTCACCTCTCCCAAGCGCGAGGCAAAGCTATTAGCACAGTTGACCAAACGTGAGCGGCAAATCAGTGAAATGCTGGCCGCCGGGCTGGATGTGAAAACGGTCGCCAATAAGCTTGGGCTTAGCCACAAAACCATTCATGTCCATCGCGCTAATGCCATGGATAAGTTAGGTGTGAGCAATAACGTGGCCTTAGCGAAATATTTTTCTGACTCATTCTAATGCCACGCTATTTTATTACGTCACTCTGCGCTTGGTTTCTGCTCTCTTGCAGTTGGTTTTGCTTGTGGGTTATCGCCTACTATTTTGTCAACGATCCGGAACTGGCGATCTTCTTCTTTCCTTTTGCTCTGCGTTTAGGCACTGCGCTGCACAGTCCACAACGTTACTGGCCCGCTATTTATGGTGCAGAATGGGGGCTGACGATTGCGCTCGCCATGCTAATGGAACAACCTCAATGGCTGACAGTACTCGCCGCCAGTATCGCAACGCTGCCATTAAACCTGCTCGCCCAGCGCTACTACCAGGGAAGTCAGTGGCGTCGCTTTATTGTGATGGGCGGGTTGATCCTCGCCAGTGCCATCATTAATACGCTGGCCACCACCTACCACGGCCATGCCGCGTCAATGGTGATGTTAGTCAGCATCACAGCTGGCTTAATGATTGTGCCAAGCTGCTATTTAATCTGGAATTATCTTTTCCAAAGCACTTGGGTTCCACTGAAGGCGAACTTAGTCTCTCGCCATATCGAATTTCGCACGCGTCACGTCTTACTCTATTCTTTGACATTTATTTTAAGCATTGCACTGCAAATCGGTTTACCTGATGAACTTCGGCGTTTTGCTCCATTTTGTTTAGCCATTCCGATCATTTTGCTCGCGTTTCGCTACGGCTGGCAAGGTGCATTGCTCGGCACGTTGCTCAATAGCATTGCCTTGATCGCGGCGCGCAGTGGTGTCTCTAATATGGAAGTCACGGATCTCCTGCTCTCTCTTTCAGCACAAAGTTTAACCGGCATTTTGCTGGGAATGGGTGTACAGCGTCAAAGAGATCTCAATACCAAGCTGCGCCAACAGCTTGATCGTAACCAAAATTTGTCCCGCCAATTAGTCAAAACAGAAGAATCTGTTCGGCGCGATATTGCTCGCGAGCTGCACGATGAGATCGGTCAAAACATTACCGCTATCCGTACTCAAGCCAGCATTATTCAACGCGTCGAATCTCAGCCCGTCACCAGCCATTGTGCTAAAACCATTGAGTCTCTCTCTTTAAATGTTTACGACACAACTAAAAGTTTGCTGACCCGTTTACGCCCCAAAACCTTGGATGATTTAGGCCTAGTCGAAGCACTGGATCAACTGCTGCGTGACCTTGAATTTGAGACGCACGGCATTCAAACCCAAGTGGTTTGGACGGGGAATTCAACCGCTCAACTGCAAAAACTGAGTGATGCCACCAAAGTGACCCTTTATCGATTGTGCCAAGAGGCGCTCAATAACGCCTTGAAATACGCAGAAGCTAGCCACATTATGATTGAGTTTTCGCTGGCAAATGATGTCACACTGCGCATCCGCGACGATGGCATCGGTTTCAAAGCACAAGCGCAGCTGAACGGTTTTGGGTTACGGGGGATGCGTGAGCGAGTCGAGGCATTGGGTGGCCACTTTCAGATTATTAGCCACTGTCAGTCTACAACAGCCAACCACGATATGAGCGAGCATGGCACTCAGCTTACCATCACACTGCCCCACTTATGATCGTGGAATATAAAGCACTATGATAAATTTTCTACGTTCTAAACCGCCTCAACCGCTTCTTGCATCAGTGCAAGAGGTTAACCAGCAGTACCGTTATTGGCGCTTTCACATCATGGTGGCAATGTATGTCGGTTATGCGCTTTTCTACTTCACGCGTAAAAGTTTGAATTACGCCATGCCCGCGATGATTGCTGACCTCGGTTTAGATAAGAGTGACATTGGCATCATGGGCACGTTATTTTACATCACCTATGGTATCTCAAAATTTCTGTCCGGGATTTTGTCGGACCGCTCCAACCCGCGCTATTTTATGGGCTTATGGTTAATGGCAACCGGTTTTATCAATATTCTGTTTGGCTTTTCAAGCTCAATCAGTATGTTCATCTTACTCTGGATTCTTAACGCTTGGTTTCAAGGTTGGGGATGGCCTTCTTGCTCTAAACTCCTGACGACTTGGTATTCGCGCTCTGAACGTGGTTTTTGGTGGGCGTTATGGAATACCGCTCATAACGTGGGTGGCGCATTGATCCCATTACTGGTTGGCTTTCTCACTTTCCATTTTAGTTGGCGTGAAGGTTTTATTGTGCCGGGCTGTTTAGCCGTTGTTGGCGGGTTTTTCTTATGTTGGCGATTGCGTGATAAACCAATGACCCAAGGTTTACCCAGCGTTGGTCAATGGCGTAATGACGCCCTTGAACTGGCGCAAGAAAATGAAGGCCTCGGCCTTAGCACCAAACAGATCTTGCACAAATATGTGCTAGGAAATAAGTACATCTGGTTGCTCGCCTTGAGCTATGTGCTGGTCTACATAGTGCGTACTGCCATCAATGATTGGGGAAATATCTACCTTACCGAGCAACAAGGCTATGATTTGATCACGGCTAATGGCGCGCTTTCGCTGTTTGAAGTTGGTGGGTTTATTGGATCGTTAGTCGCAGGCTGGGGCTCAGACAAACTGTTTGGCGGCAACCGTGGGCCAATGAACCTGATTTTTTCAATGGGTATTTTTCTTTCGGTGGCAGCGCTGTGGCTGATGCCGTTAACGGGGTTTGTATTCCAAGCCGCTGGCTTTTTTACGATTGGCTTTTTTGTCTTTGGCCCACAATTGTTAATTGGTATGGCCGCCGCGGAGTGTTCTCACAAAGATTCGGCTGGCGCAGCAACTGGGTTTGTCGGGTTATTTGCGTATATGGGCGCAGCGCTCGCCGGTTACCCGTTAGCCATTATTGTCGAGCAATTCGAATGGCGAGGTTTTTTTGTCACCATTTCTGTTTGCGCCGCTGTGATCGGCTTACTACTGCTGCCTTTCTTACAGGCTCAGTTTTCAGGCAGTGACCACACCGCTAACCATTGAACTAACCATTGAACTAACCATTGAACGTTATAGCCAATCCAAGAACGTTATAGCCAATCCAACGTTATCGTGAGAGGACCACAAAGCTGATTAACCAAATAAGCGCTTCCAGATACTTGGGTTACGCTGCTCGTGGTATTCAACACGCAGTTCGTCTACCGTCCGCAGCGTTTGTTGAGCTTGCT
>AEZC01000072.1 GCA_000257205.1 Vibrio ordalii ATCC 33509
GGTATAAAAACAGTACCGAAAGGAAGCTAAGAAACATAAACTGGCCAAACTAAACTTGGTTTGGCCAGCTGTAAGGCACAAAATGTTAGAAAAAGATAACCTGATTAAACTTGCGCGTATGCCAATGCCGTTTGGTAGGTATGAAGGACGAGCGCTTATCGACTTACCAGAAGAGTATTTGCTGTGGTTTGATAAAAAGGGCTTTCCTGAAGGGGAGCTGGGGCGTTTGCTGCAAATTTGCTTAGCGTTGAAAATTGAAGGCTTAGACAGCGTGGTTAAGCCACTAAAGCGTATGTGATCTAGTGGCTAGCTGCATTATTTTTTCATCAGTTTGGCGAGATCGGCAAAGGGGTTATAGGTCGCGCTTTGATGATCGTCTAGTCTCGCAACAGGCTCAGCGCCAAATCGGTCGTGGTCTGAATATTTAGAGTGCTCATGATCGTGACAATAGAGGCATAAAAGCTCCCAGTTACTGCCATCTTCAGGGTTATTGGTGTGATCGTGATCTTTGTGATGCACAGTTAATTCTCGTAAATTTGAATAGACAAATTCACGCGCGCAATTGCCACACACCCAAGGGTAAAGTTTAAGTGCTTTTTCTCGGTAACCGCTCTCTTTACGAGCATAATTGGCACTTGAACCATAAAAATCTGACGACATGTTAATTCCAACCATTGATTAAAAATACTTTTCCGATATTAAAAACCAAAAATCTACGCTAATCAAAGTTTGTGTGATTTATTTTAATGCACACGCTCACACCTTAGCGTAAGTGCCACTTTTACTACTCGATCTCAATCGGCGTGCCTTTATGCAGCGGAAGAATGAACCTAGCGAGCTGCTAATGCTGTCTTATAAATAAGATAATACTAAAAATAATAGGACTAATCATGTAATAAATGGAAACAAAATCTCAAAAATGTAGGTTAACTCTAGGATGTAAAAACATTGAGTGCAAATTTGCGGCGTACTTAACAGTGACCTTTTTAAGAGTTTGATTGCACATGATCTTTTGGGTAATTTTGCAATGAAAATTATTAAAATGTCAGGCCGCTTATATGTTCTCTCGTACTTTGCTCAAACAGATTTCTTCTGCTCGTAACCACCGTATGCTTGCGGAAGCGACGTTTGATTTTCTTCAAAGTTTCATTTCTCCCAAATCAATGCGGATCTTTCACGCACCAACATTAAATAAGCGCCATGAGTCATTATTTGAGTATAACTTACCAACTGCTCTGCAAAAGTATCCAAATACCTTTTGGAATTGGGCCGCACAATTTGACACCTCAGATGGCCTAATTCCACTAGCGATCAACACCTGCAATTGGGACTACCGTAGTGTGATGGGCGGTGAGTCTTCTCTTTTTATGTTAGATAACCACCCGGATTTAAGAACCTATTTGCTGCTTGAGGCAATTGATAACGTCAACATTCATGCGAAAACAGAATCCGGAGAGCTCGATTGTTTGCAACTGATTGCGGCTCGTTGGCAATGTCTTCGCGCGGAATCTGAAGCGGCAAAGGAGTTTAAAAATAGAGATATCCGCGAAGCAAAGTATTTTGACGAAATTAAACAGCGCGAAATGTTCATTGATAACATGAAGCTGGTTCATCAATTAGCGATTGAACTGGCTAACCCAGACAATTTGGATGCGCTGCACAGAGCGGCCGTTGATGTCACGAAAACTCGCTTAGGATTTGATCGAGCCGCTTTTTAGTTCTTGATATGAAAAAACGTTGTTTTAGCGGAACTTATGGTACGGATGAAAGCGGAAAAACGGTAAATGAACACCATACTCAATACGATTTGCACCAGCTAGAAGAAAGTTATTTAAGCGGTCTTTCTGATGATACTAAAAGTTTGGTGCTGATCGACGATGCCCCTCTATACACGGCGGGCAATGTAGTCGGGCAAGGATGGAATGGGATGCTGATCCTACGTGATGGTAATGAAACCATCGGTTGGATCGCGATTGATAACTACATTAATCGCCAGCCCATTACTGAATACCAAAAGCAGATGTTGGAATCTTTTGGTTCATTGCTTGCGCAAATTTATATTCGTAAGCGTCAGGAGCAAAATGTTCGTATGTTGCATGCGAGCATGGTTGAATTGTCACGTTGTATGACGGTGAGTGAAGTGTGCAAATCGGCGGTCAGTTTTGCGATTAACCGCATGGGCATTGATCGTATGGCAGTATTTTTGACCGATAAACACTGCTCGTATATTCAAGGAACGTGGGGAACCGATATCCAGGGCAATATCGTGGATGAATCCTATTTTCGTTCTCGGACCACCAATAATATGATTGTTGATATGGCCAAAGCCAACCCTAATGAGGTGATGTTTGAAGAGTCAGTCCCTATTTATCATGACAGCAACATTGTTGGTTTTGGTTGGACAGCCTTGACCATGCTGACCAGTAATGAAGAGCCTATTGCTTTTATTGCGGCGGATAATTTGATTCGTCGCTCACCATTGACCTCGCAACTGCGAGAAGTGATCCGCATGTTCGCCTCGAATTTAACCGAAGTATTGATGCGCACCAGTGCTCAGCAGGCGATCAGTGAACTGAATGAGAACTTAGAAATTGAGGTGCTAAACCGTACCTATGAGTTACAAAAAGTGAACAACAAACTGGATTTAATGGCCAAAATGGATCCATTAACTCGTCTTGGAAATCGTCGGATGTTAGCTCATTTATTGGAACGCATCGGTTCGAGAGTACAAACGGAAACCGTAAGCTATGGTTTAATTCTGCTTGATATTGATCACTTTGGTTTATTTAATAATTACTATGGTCACTTGGAAGGGGATATTGCTTTGATTCGTATTGGCCATATTCTCAACCAACATGCTCAGGCAGAGAATGAACTCTTCTGCCGAATTGGTGGTGAAGAATTTATATTGTTGGTGGCCAACCGTGATGCAGCAGAAGTGAAAGCGTTGGCTGAAAGCATACGCTTTAGTATTGAACGAGAGCAAATTGAACATAGTGAGAACCCTGATGGTGACTGCTTAAGTGTTTCGATTGGCTACACTATTGCCCAGTACCTTCCCAGTGAACTTAAGTTTGAGGAGATGTACAGCAAAGCGGATAAGGCACTTTACCAAGCAAAAGATAATGGCAGAAATCAAGTGGTTGGTTACTCTGAGCAAAAACACCATACTCGAAGTGATAAAGTCGCCGCGCCAAATCTATAGTGTTGGCGCGGCGAGTCATGGCAAGAATAATGAGAACAGCAGATTATTCAGTCTGAGAGGTAATATTCAACCGTTGAAACGACGCGTACTTTTTTGATGTAAGGAGTATTGTTATCACGATCCACAATACTAAATTGTCCCTGTGAAGCGCGTTTAATCTTGCCAAGTGAGCTTTGCGAATCTTTGGCAAATTTCTCTGCGACTTCTCTTGCTTGTTTGGTCGCTTCTTCAATCATGTCGGGTTTGATTTCATTGAGTCCAGAAAATGAATAATCAACGCGGTTGTTGTAAGGATCTTGATTAAAAACGATGCCTTGTTTTCCTAAATTGCCGAGCTTATTAATGGCCTCGCGCACTAGGTCAACTTGATTGCTGTACACCGTAATGGTTTGGTTCGCTAAATAACGAAACTCGACTAAATTTTCTCCACCATACTGCTGTGCCTTTTTGTCGATCACCGCTGGCGATGATAGCGAGACACTTTTTTCATCAATGCCTTGTTGAGCTAAAAATGCGGTCACCAGTTGGTTCTGCTTTTCAATCGTGTTGAACATGGTGGGTAAATCATTGTCGGCCACACTAAATTGGATCGGCCAAACAACGGTGTCGGCGGGATATTCTCGCTCTGATAATCCTTTAACGGTTACCACGCGCTCATACTCTTTATATTTCACAGCCGTTTGCTGCACAAAGTAACCGAGGGTTGCGAGCCCGAGTATTAAACTCAGGCCGATGATCAATGAAGCGCTACTTTTTATTTGCATGCCTTGTTTTCCTTTTGTTGGCAACAGTCCTCAAACGACTTGAAGTCGCAGCGGTGAGTCGTTTGAATATAACAACACACCTTAGATTTGAGATTGTGATTTCGACAGCCATTTTCGGTTAGAGTTTTGCCAGAGATTCTAATTTTTTATGCTGGCGCTTAGTTTGCTTTTGTTGAATGGCATCAATCATAGAGATTAACGCTGAGCCATCCCAATCACTTTTCTGAGGTGCGTACAAAGTTTTAAGCTGTTGGTTGATTTGTGCATCTAGTGCGGTTTTCTCTTCATCACTTAATACGACTGAATCGCGCCAGAGGGTGAAGTAATAGCTGATTTTGGCACCATCTTGGCTTTTTACCGCTTCTTTTAACTGTTGATATGGGGGGCCTTCAAGCGGTTGATGATGAGCGTCGGTTTCTTGTGTTGCTGTCTGTGGTGCGTTACGAAATGACCAAGCAACGACCATAGTCGCCATCCATAACAGTGCAAAAAATGCGGTAAAGTAGGGCCAGTATCCTGCATCTTTAACAGTGACGGTTGGTACTGTTGATGGTGTCAGCACAGAAGTGGAGGGGTTGAGTAATTCACCTGGCGAAACCTCTAGCTTTAATCCTTTGGCTTGCGCGCTTTGCTGAGATTCGTTTTTGGTGTCCCACCAACTGACGGTGAGATCCGCCAGCTCAACCTTACCGACGGTTTTGGGGATGAGTACTTGTTTTAGCGTCATTTGCACATCGCCATTCTCTAAACTTTTAAACTGAGGCTTTTCAGCATAGAGCCGAATTGAGCCTGGATATTGCACTGAGAGGTTAGGCAACTGCGTCTGCGTAAGACCTTTCACTGTCAGAATCCATTCACGAGTCAACGATTCACCTACTTTGGTTTTAAAGCTCTCGGCGGTGATGATCTGCCCTGTGGCATCTCGCCACGTTTGGTTGAGTGTTAGTTTTGGTGTAGGTAGCCAAGTGCCTTGATAGTTATCTGGTTTCGGCAGTACGGTGAGCGAAAAGGTTTTGGCCGGAATATCGACTTGCAGCAAGCGGGTGCTGCCCGTTTGGTTGTTACCATAGATGAGGCCAGCTTTAAACGCAGGGCCGGATAACGTGAAAGTTCCTGCCTCTTGGGCCGTGACTCTAAATTTTTGGTCTACAACGGTGACTTCAACCCCATCCAATAAGCTTTGGTACTGGTTAGCTTCTCCCTCAGTTGTCAGTTCTAATCCTTGTACAGCGGGTGGTGTAATTTGTGGATTTTGCAGCCTTCTTGGATCAGCTTTGATGATTAGGCGAGCATTGAGAAAAGTGCTTTCACTCGGGTAGAGTTTGCTACGTTCTAGATCAGCTTGTATTTCAACAAGGTCAGATTGCTTGGGCGCTTCACCATCAGCGATAACTTGAATTGCGATCGGTTGAGTCGTTGCCCCATTGACGCTAAAACTAGGAATGGTCAGTATACCGAGTTTGTTGGCTGCCAACGATACATTCCATTCACTGCGCGTGCTGCGATCGCCATTGATGATGTTCACCGAAGTACCAAAACTTGGGCGGCCGAGGAAAAAATCGCCTTCTAACACCTTAAAGTCGATCGCATCGGTCGATACTTTTTCATCGGCGACAATTCGTAATTGGAATACTTCATTTTTCGCGACCTTATTTTTACTGACGCTGGCGTAAAGTGCAGCCGCGTTAGCGGCCGAGCTCAGTAGAGCAACAGAAACTAGGCTGATAATCGCAGCCCAAAATGAACGCTTGATCGATTTCATACTTACCACTTCTTGCTGTTGTTTTGTTGAGGTTGTGCTTGGTCTTCTTGCCGTTGTCTTGCTTGTAGCAACAATTGTGCTTTGAGTAAGCCGCTAGGGTCTCGTGCACTTTCGACTTGTTCTAGCTTGCGAAGTTGCGGGTCAACGGTTTGGCTATCGCCTTGCGGTTGCTTCTGTGTTTGCTGCTCAGAGGCTTCTTTGTCACTGACCTCATCTTCGTTGTTCATTGATCCATTTGTTTGAGTCGCTTCAGTCGGCTGTTGAGAGGCAGGCGATTCATCCGCCGTGTTGGCCTTGGATCGCTCACTTTGCTCATCTTTACTTTGTGCCGATTGAGGCGAAGACTGAGATCCGTCGTTCTGCGGTGAGTTATCGCTTTGTTCGTCGTTTTTATTCTGTTCATTATTTTTATTTTCTGAGTGATTTTGATCTTGATTTGGATCGGAAGGCTCACCAGACTGTTGCTGTTGCTGTTGCTGTTGCTGTTGCTGTTGCTGTTGCTGTTGCTGTTGCTGTTGCTGTTGCTGTTGCTGTTGCTGTTGCTGTTGCTGTTGCTGTTGCTGTTGCTGTTGCTGTTGCTGCGCTTTTTTTACGATTTCCAAATTATGCTGAGCATCTTTATGGTTTGGGTCGCGTTTTAACACCTCTTCATACAAGGTTTGGGCCTTTTCCAATTCTCCATTTTGCGCGTAGGCGTTGGCCAAGTTGTATTGCACTCGCGCACTGTCTTGTGGCAGTTGAGAGAGGGTCTCCACCGCTGCATGATATTCCCCAGCCTGATATTGAGCGATGCCTTTCCACTCTAAGTCTGTAAATTGTTCACTGGCCGCTTGATACTCCTTTGCATCAAACGCTTTTTTGGCTTGTTGATTGCTATTTAGCCAAGGTGAAGCCTGTACACTATTGCTGTGCAGTGTAGGGATGAAGAGCAGTAATAAAGAAAAAATGACGCCACGGCGAAACAAAAGCAAACACGGGATAATGAGGATCAGCACTAACCAATAGCCATTGTTAACGCGCTCTTTCACCCTTTGTTGACTCTTGGTTGTACTGTGTGGTTGTTCGTTTTGGTCTAGCTTAGCGATCATTGCGACATCGCTATTGTCTAAGCTGATTGGCGTAAATAATCCATTTATATTCTGTGCGAGCGACTGCATATTGGCAAAGTTGGTCTTGGCCACCACGGTCTGCCCTTGTGCATTTTTCAGTAAGCTGCCATCGCTGAGCGTAATGGGCGCGCCCGCTTGTGTACCAATGCCTAAGATCACCAATTTCCAACGCGTATTGGTAAGCTGTGTTTCAATCTGAGCTTGCTCTTGTGAGTCGATGTCATCGGTCAATAACACAATGTCACCTTGTGCAAGGCCAGCATTTTTCATTATGTCGATGGCTAATTGAACCGCGCGAGCTGCATCTGCGCCGGGGTAGGGCATAATATCGGGCGATAGATTGGGCACTAAGTTGCTTAGGGTTGCGGTGTCGGTGGTTAATGGGCTAACGGTATAGGCATCACCTGCATAGGCGACAAGCCCTGTGCTACCTTCTTGCCATTGCGTGAGTAAGTCGAGCGCTTTATAACGCGCTTGCGTTAAGCGGTTGGGTTTTATATCAGTAGCGTACATCGATAGTGACATGTCCATCACTAATACGCGCGCGTTACTATTGCTGTAACTGGGGCGTGTTTGAGATTCAAAACTCGGACCAGCCAGCGCCAGTACTGCGATCAGCCAACTGATGCCGATGATCACGATGGCCGCGTTATGTTTTTTAGCGTTCAAACCCATCGCCTTAGCCAGATGAGGTGCTATCAAAGAGTGTCGTTTGGCACGCAGAGTGAACCAGCCCAGCAGTAGTGCTAAGGGGAATAGTGCGGTTAACCACCAAGGTGTAAGAAAAACAAACTCAGACATGATTTCTCCTTAGTAGCGCTAAGAGCATAGATAGCACGAGCGCTATCGCCAACGGATAACCAAACCATTCGCTTTGTGGACGCCAAGTTTGGCTTGCTTGGCTTATGGGTTCTAATTGATTAATGGTGTCGTATATTTTGGCGAGATCTTGGCTATTTCGTGCGCGAAAATATTGGCCACCAGTCATGGTCGCTATTTGTGTTAACGTCTTCTCATCTAAATCTTCCGCGGTATTGATTCTTCGAGTCATAAAAAACTCTTTGACCATCATTTCGCCAGCGCCAACACCGACTGTGTAAATGGTGGCATTGTATTTTTGGGCAATTTTCGCAGCTTCGATTGGGTCGAGCACGCCAGCGGTATTGCTGCCATCGCTGAGTAAAATCATCACCCGCTGTGGGGCATCACTATCGATAAACGTTTTGGTCGCAAGCCCAATCCCTTCACCAATGGCGGTTTGGGTGCCGATCAGCTTAAGGACGGCTTGATTAAGCTGCTGGCGAATGGTGTTTCTATCCAGAGTCAGCGGCGTCTGTAGATAGGCGTGATCGGCAAATAAGACTAACCCAAGGCGATCACCTTCACGCTTGTCAATAAAATCAGAGAGCACATTTTTAACGGCGCTCAAACGATCAATGTACTGATCGCCAAGCAGCATATCTTCTTGGCTCATGGAGTAAGAGAGGTCAACCACCAGCATCAGATCTCGGTGTTTGGGCTGAGCAATAACCGGTTCGCCAAACCACACAGGGCGGGCGGCGGCGATCACTACTAAGCACCAAATAACGCTTGCAATGATTTTAGCGATGATCTGGTTTGGTGCTTGACGCTGATTATCTTTAGGAAGGTAGGGCAGGTGAATCGCTGCCCTTTCTTTTGCTGGTGGTAAGAATCGATAAACGACCAGCGGGAGTGGCAGCAGGCATAGCATCCACCACCACAATAACTCTATATTTGCCAAAGCCTAGCTATCTCCGTTTTTTAGGCGGCAAAGCATCATTAACCCATTGATAGCAGTGATTAATCAGCTCTTGACTATGTTCTGTTTTCTGCTTTTGGTATAACGCTTGCTGCCACAATGTTTCATTGGGAACAAAAAGAGGGTAAGAAATTTGTGAATCTAAAAAGGTGTACCACTCTTTGCCGGTAAGATGTGCGATTTCCATACGAGGGTAGTAACAAAGCGCGGCTTGACGAAGTAGCTCAATCGCTGAAGAAGGAGTTAAATGCCCAAATTGGGGGTTGAGTAAACGCAGCGCCGTTTTTTTCGGGGCTAAGCGTTTACGACGCCAACGAATGGCTAACACCAGAATCAGCAGACAGAGCAGTATGCCCGCCGCGCTTGCCCACCATCCCCAAGCCAAGGGAAACCAAGAGGGTAGCTCAGGCAGTTGCATCGCGCTTAAATCTAAAAGTGTAGCTATTGATGATTCCTTCATTCTTTATATCCGGATAGTTGTTGCAACAAAGGTTTCTCACTAGAGAGTGAGGTATAAGAAATTGCCATAGTTTGACTCAATGATTTTAGTTTTTCTTTTTGAGATTCAAAGGCTTTTTTTAACCCTAAGCGCGTACTATTTTCCGAAAAGTTGAGCCAGCTCGTCTGTTGGTCATCGGTTACGCGTTCTACACCGCGAAATTGGGTATCTCCTTGCTCTAATGGATCGTAAATGTGCACAATTTTTACACGATTATGTCGCTGCAATTGGTTGAGTATTGGTTGTAATGTGGCATTGAAATGGACGAAGTCACTGATCAAAATCACTTCACTGCCTTTAGAGCACAAACGATTCAGCGCAGTTAGGCCGCGCTGCATGCTGTGTGATTTCGTTTTATCAAGCTCCAACAGCTGTTGGTTTTGTAGTGTCACTAACTGTTGCAACAGCTGTAATGGCCCTTTTTGGCGGCTAGTCGGTTTTAACTCAACCAGTGTCGAACCAGTATCAATCACCGCGCCCACTCGGTCCTTATTGGCAATGCTTAACCAACTGAGCAAGCTTGCCATGTGCGCCGCTTGCACTGATTTGAGCATTAACTGCGATCCAAACTGCATAGAGCGGCTCAGATCAACGTAAAGTATGACGGGTTTTTCTCGTTCTTCACTGAACAGTTTGGTATGAGGCTTTCCCGTACGCGCAGTAACGCGCCAGTCGATGGTCCGAATATCATCTCCTGCTTGGTATTGCCTGACCTCAGCAAAGTCCATTCCTCGGCCGAGTTGCTTGCTCTGATGCTGCCCCAATACTTGCGCCCATAAACTTTTAGCAGGTGGCAGCCAGCGAATAGCGTGCTGCTTGTAAGGCAACAGTTCAGCCAATGAAAGTGTGACACCCGTACTAAACGGTGGAAGTGACTCTTGCATAGTAAACCTTAGTCTTAGTGCTAAGCACTACCAACCAGTGACAGTAAGTGAGTGATAACTTGGTTGGGATGTACGCCCTCAGCCTGTGCTTGGTAGCTCAATAATAGCCGGTGGCGCAAAACCGGAAATACCATCGCTTGAACATCTTCAGGGCTGACAAAATCACGCCCACTGAGCCATGCATGAGCGCGAGCGCATCGATCAAGCGCGATGGTTGCTCGCGGGCTGACGCCCATCTCTAACCATTGTGCCAACGTGGCATCGTAGTCTGCGGGTTTACGCGTTGCCATGATCAGGCGAATAATATATTGCTCAATAGGTTCGGCCATGTGAATGTTCAGCACCGCTTGTCGAGCACTGAAAATATCGCTTTGGCTTAATGTTGGCGGAGAGACTTTCTCAAGTCCCTGCGCTTCCCCGCGGTTCAAACGTAAAATGGCGAGTTCATTTTCAGCGTCTGGATAATCAACATTTAAATGCAATAAAAAACGATCCAACTGCGCTTCGGGTAGAGGATAAGTACCCTCTTGCTCGATAGGGTTTTGGGTAGCCATCACTAAAAAAAGTTCAGGTAACGGGTAGGTTTTTCGACCTGCCGTGATCTGTTTTTCGGCCATCGCCTCGAGCATCGCAGCTTGTACTTTGGCTGGAGCGCGGTTGATTTCATCAGCCAATACTAATGAGTTAAAAATCGGGCCTGCTTGAAAGGTGAACTCACCTGTTTCAGGGCGGAAGATATCGGTACCGGTTAAATCGGCAGGGAGCAGATCAGGCGTAAATTGAATTCGATGAAAATCACCTTCAATGCAATCGGCGAGTGATTTCACAGCACGGGTTTTTGCAAGGCCAGGAGGCCCCTCGACCAAAATGTGTCCATCAGCAAGAAGTGCAACTAATAACTGCTTAACCAAACCTGTCTGGCCTATGACTTGCTGATTTAAATAGTGTTGTAGCGATTGAAACGCGTGCGATGGCATTGAATGGGTCTCCTGCTGTTTTGCTGAATTAGTAATTTATTGATTCGAAAAGTTCCATGAAAATTAATCCATATGGTGAGTTCGATGGTTTTTTAAGCACTAAAGATAAATTAATTCAATTATTCATAATAATAAATAAGTTAGTTAAGGAGTGGTGCGATGAGGCCTTGAGTCAGTCTCTCCTAAGCATGAACCTCATCTATTAGGTCGTTTAGATAAAATGGTGGGTAGCTTTAAGCCCTAGAATCATGAGAGGGAAATCGGTACACTTCCCCCATTACGTTTATGTTTAGGTAAGTAAAATGAGTGATTTTGAAAAAGAGTTAGCACAATTGTCGCAACAGGTGGCGGGTGAACCTGAAGTGAAACTGCCTTCGTTGGAAGAGCAAAAAGCGATTGTGGCTGAGCTTAAGCAGCTAGAAGCGGAAGGCAAGCTGACGGCAGAAGTGCTGGAAAAGCATTTTGGGCAATTCTTTACAGAAACGGATACTCCCGTCCATTAATTCAAACCCACTTTATTTAATTTAGAGCACAAGTTTATTTAGAGTACACAAGTTTATTTAGAGTACACAATAGTATTTAGGGCACACATTAGTATTTAGGGCACACAGTAGTGCTGCCCTTTCTTATCAGAAAACGTTATTGAGTCATAGGTAGTTGTTGCGCGATATCTTCGAGTGCCTGTTGAAGAATCTCTGTCGTTTGCGCGCCTGAGATAAGATGGCGTTGCTCAATGATCAAGGCTGGTACCGCTTGAATTCCCGCCTCTAACCACTGTTGTTCTGTGACAGAAACGGTTTTCGCCCACGACTCATCAGTTAAAACTGCGCGGCAGATGTCTCTGTCTAAACCAAGGCTCTGTACTAGGTCGAGCAAGACATCATCGTCATCTAAGGCTTGCCCGAAAGTGAAATAAGCACGAAATAGTGCCATTTCCAGCTCTAATTGTTTTCCTTGGCTATTCGCCCACATTAATAATTGATGCGCTTTACGGGTATTATAAATACGCATGTCGTCACTGAAATTGAATTGAAAGCGGACTTCTTGCCCTAGGGCGCTGAGGGTTTGGCGTGCTTGTAAACTTGCTTCTATCGACGTGCCATATTTTTTGGCTAAATGTTGCTGTAGGTGTTCACCACCTATAGGCATAGCAGGGTTGAGTTCAAAAGGGTGCCAATGGATGTCTGCATCGATCGTATCGCTGAGAGCCAGCAGCGCTTGCTCTAACCGCTTATAGCCAATGATGCACCAAGGGCAGACAACATCTGACACGATATCAATGCGTAGTTTTTTCATTTTCTTCCCTACCGCGATTGGCAATTCACTGACCTTAATTATAGCGAGATTATCAACATAAACTGTGACTTGTTGTGTAGCCTTTTGGAAAGCTAGGCGCTTTTTTATCGCTCTACGCCTTTTCTCTCATACAAACAATATTGCAATAAGGCTGATGGAATTGCTGAAACGCTCTCTATACTCTAAAAACGTTAAATGCAGAGAATTAAACTGCGCTTTGAGAAACAAGTGACGTATTGTGAGGTTTCGCCTCTTTCAACTTGTGAGTTAACCATGATGAACAGGGACATTGACGTATGACAAATGTTCAACCAACCGATGTGATTTTGCATGCTTTTGATTGGCCGTATCGTTTAGTCGCTGAGCGTGCAGAGCAAATTTTCCAACTGGGTTATAAAACGGTGTTGATTTCACCGCCGATGAAATCGTTCAAAACCGCTCAAGGTACAAAATGGTGGCAACGTTACCAGCCGCAAGATTATCGCATCATTGATAATCAGCTGGGCAATACCCATGATTTTAAACAAATGGTTCAAACCTTAACCGCATTAGGCTTGCGAATTTATGCCGATGTGGTGTTCAACCATATGGCCAACGAATCCAAATTGCGTTTGGATTTACAATACCCGAGCACACAAGACTTAGCTTCCTACCAGAATAAAAGCGATGAGTACCAAGCGCTGCGCCTCTTTGGTGATCTGACCCAGCCACTCTTTGATAAAGATGACTTTGTGGAAGCGTTTGGTATAAAAGATTGGAAGGATCGTTGGCAAGTGCAAAATGGCCGCATTACTGGAGGGGCGCATGATCCGGGCCTACCCACGTTGCGTGATAATGAACACGTGGTTGTACAACAACAGGCTTATTTAAGGGCGTTGAAAGCGTTAGGAGTCAAAGGATTTCGAATTGATGCTGCTAAGCATATGTCTATTGAGCATTTGAAGAAAGTATGGGCCGATGACATTACGCAAGGCATGCATATTTTTGGCGAGATCATTACTGATGGCGGTGCAACCAAAGAAGAGTACCAACTTTTTCTAGAGCCTTATCTGCAAGAAACAAAGTTGGGTGCTTATGATTTTCCACTATTTCAAACGGTGTACGATGCGTTACAAACAAAAGGTAGCCTGAAATGGCTGATTGACCCTTATTGTTTTGGTCAGGCGCTTTCCAACAACCGAGCGATTACGTTTGCCATTACGCATGATATCCCCAACAACGCTGTGTTTGCCGACCTCGTCATGGATGAAGCCTTAGAAAATATCGCCTACAGCTACATTCTTGGTCGCGATGGGGGAGTGCCATTAATTTACACCGATTTGAACACCAGTGGTATTATGAACCATGCTGGTCTTCCGCGCTGGCAAGAGGCATGGTGTTCGCCACAAATGGCGGAGTGCATTGCTTTTCATAATAAAATGCATGCATTGCCAATGGAAACGCTAGAAGCGAGTGATGACCTGTTAGTGTTCAGCCGCGGTAACGAAGGGATAGTGGTTTTGAATAAATCTCAACGCAGTCAGCGTGTTGAAATTGATTGGACAAATCCAATGCTAGAGCTGTTTACAAATCAGCAGTATCAACCCAATAACCAAAAGATTGTCATGGATATCGCCGCTCGCTCTAGCGCGATGCTTTGTCGGCTATCAAATGTCTGATGGTGAATAAAACGTGAGTCGTTAAGAAAAATAAAGGCGCGTAATCAGCGCCTTTACTGAGTCTACCCAGTTGCTGCGGTAGAGGATTAAACGATGAATTTATTCAATATAGCATCTTGCTCTCTGATATTTTCGGTTTGAGCTTGCATGGCGATATTGGCATTGTCAGCGGCGTCTGCAACTTGAACGGAAAGATCTTTGATCTTAACCGTATTGTGGTTAATCTCCTCTGCGACTAAGCTTTGTTCTTCGGCAGCTGACGCTATTTGGATATTCATATCACTAATTTGCTGAATAGCATCGCGGATTTTCAGCAGAGCGTTATTCGCTTCTTCGGCACGGCTGACGGCCTCAGCTGCCGTTGTTTTACTCTGATTCATCGCATTGGCAACAGAAGTAGCGCTCGACTGCAACTTCTCTATCATAGTGCGGATTTCTGTCGTAGATTGCTGCGTTCTTTGCGCTAGCGTACGAACTTCGTCAGCCACAACCGCAAAACCTCGACCTGACTCTCCAGCTCGAGCCGCTTCAATTGCGGCGTTTAGTGCTAGTAAGTTGGTCTGGTCAGCAATGTCGTTGATTACTTTCAAAATGGTTTCAATGTTGGATGTCGCATTTTCTAGTGCACTTACCTCTGTTACTGCTTCATCAATACGCGTCGAAAGATTATCGATCGCTTGCGTGGTTTGGGTCACAACATTGGTACCAAATTCTGTCGCATCATCAGCATCTTTTGCCGCCGATGCCGCGCCTTGCGCGTTGTTGGCGACATCGCCAGAAGTGGTGGCCATCTCATGCATGGCCGTGGCTAATTGCTCAAGTTCATGCAGTTGATCACGCATCGCTTCGGCTGATTCTTGCAACCCAACAGAAGTCATCTCCGAACCGCGCAAAATTTCTGAACCTATGGCTTTAGACTGAGTGATTTGCTGTTGTAAGGTCTCAGTAAATGTATTGAAACCGACGGCTAATACCGAAAACTCTTTATCCGTGTCGGTGGCTAAGCGTTGGGTTAAGTCACCACTACCAGAGGCAACGTTCTGTATTGCATCGTTGAGCGCACCCAGCGGCTTCATCAATAGACGGATAAGTAAAAGCAGTATCGCAATACTAAACACTAAAGCGATCAACGTATAGATTATCGAACTGTTGCGCAGTGTCGCTAAAGACGCATAGGTGATCTCTTCATCCAAAAGGATACCAACGTACCAGTTCTCTCCAGGGACTTTTGAAAAATCGAGTGTGTAGTGTTTATTGTCGATCAGCACTTGTTTAGGTTCTTCGGCGATAACGGCATTACCTAAATAATCTTTCATTGGCTTACCATTGAGGTCAGCGTTTGGGTGCGCAATGGTTGTGCCATCGGATGACACAATAAACACATAGCCAGCATCAAACAATTTGACGGTATTGACCAACTCCGAAAATCCAGCAAGGCTAACATCGTAGAAGATTGCGCCGATAAATTTGCCGTTATCTTTAATGGGCGTGGCAATAGACACCAATATTTCATTGGTCGCAGAATCTGCATAGGGGGCCGTAATGATCAGTTTATCGGCATTTTTTGCATCAATATACCAAGGACGAACACGGGGGTTCCAAGTGGCACCCGGATTCCAAGCCGGGTCATTACTGATGTACGAACCATCACTCTCAAAACCGATCCCGGCCAGTGAAAAAGTCTGTTTTATAATTGGCCTTGTGATGACTTGAGACATACTATATCGATCGACATCGACTTCCAGCATGCTGGTAGCATAGGCGGCAATCGTTTTACGTTTATTAATTTCCGCACCTGCCGTGTTGCTTACGCTATCGATAATTTCAGTTACACTTGCTTCTACTAGTGACTTCACCTCTTTTTTGACAGTAAAGTATAGCTCCATCGCTAGCAGGGTAACAGTGACCAACAGCAGCAAAGATGACGCCGCGACGATCTTATGGCTGAATTTCATAGCAATCCCTTCCATCAATAAATAAGAATATTATTAATAAATGTATAGTTAGAGATTAATCATTCAGCCAGTAAACAATCCATTTTGAGCGAAAAATTACAAATCACGGCCAAGAACTAAAAGCGCTAGTTGTTGGCACTGTCCTTCATTGCCTTGGAAAAGCTCATCAACGATTTGGCTCAGTTTGATGCCAGACAGCTTGCGTTTTTGTGCCTCACGAACACGCAGTGCGATTTGACATTCAATTGGCAGCTCACTTACTTGATGTGGTTGCCAGGCTGACAATTTTTCGCTGAAGTTGTTTAACGATAACTTGGGCTTAAAATGCGTGGCTTCGCTTTTTAGTACATGAAGAAGGTGCGAATAGATTTCATCGTTAGGTTGACATTGACTCAGGTGATCGCAAGCAGCTTGGCTCAGTTCAGATAAGGTGACGTAACCCGCTTGATGGGAAAAACCGGCGGTTAAACGTACTGAAAAATCGACACGCTGCCATTGCGTATTAGGAAAAATAGTCAGCGAGCATAAACAGTCAAAAGGGATCCAAAAACTCTGCTTTGCTTCAACTGAATATTGATGTTTGCCAAGTTTACACAGTACTAATCCGCTCATTACTCGAATCAAACTGTGTTTGATAACTTTCTTACGAGGGGTGACAACTAGGTTAGCAGACAGTAAGGCTTCAAATTGAATTGCGTAGTTCATGGTACTTCTCACTGATTTTGGGGCGCTAAGAGTACCTTGTCTCACAGAAAATGCCAAATATGCGAACTAAAATCACCTTATTCTGGTCTGACCTTAGTGAATCTGTTACGACTGTAGCTGCGAGCTACGTCAACTATGCGTAGAATGAGCCAGCTTTTTATTTGATGTATGAATATATGACCACCACAACTGATCCTTATGTAGATATCCGTCCTTACAATGACGATGAAATTCCAGCGGCAATTGAGCGTTTAATCAATGATGAAGAATTTATCTCAGCTATTTTGCAACATCGTTTTGACAAACGATCTGCTTGGCTAAAATCGATGCTGAGCCCTTTTGTAAAAGCATACTTAAAGTTTAAATGGGCCAAACTCACGTCCGTGGAAGCAATCCAACTTGAAGTGAAGAAATACCTCACGAAAACGCTAGAATCAACGACACAAGGTGTCACCTTCAGTGGTCTCGATAAATTGGATAAACAGACGGCTTATTTATTTATTTCGAACCACCGTGATATCGCGATGGACCCAGCATTAGTCAATTATGGCCTGTATACGTCTGGTCACAAAACTGTGCGTATTGCGATCGGTGATAACTTATTGAAAAAGCCTTGTACCACAGAGCTGATGCGTCTTAATAAGAGCTTTATTGTGAAACGCTCGGCTAAAGGTCCGCGTGACATGATGAAAGCGCTCAGTACCTTATCTGCCTACATTAAACACTCACTTGAAACTGGAAATTCTATCTGGATAGCGCAAAAAGAGGGGCGAGCAAAAGATGGCAACGATTTTACCGATCCGGCCATTTTGAAAATGTTCCATGTGGAAGGGCGCAAGCAGAAAATAGAGTTTGCTCAGTATATTCAATCGCTCAAAATTGTCCCGGTCGCGATTTCATATGAAAATGATCCGTGTGATATGGCCAAAGCGTGTGAGTTATATGAAAAAGCGACGCATGGGCGTTATGAAAAAGGGGAATTTGAAGATATTGAAAGCATTGTCCAAGGTATTGTCGGTGAGAAAGGCCGAGTGCATGTTGGCTTTGGTGAAGTGATTACCCAAGCATTTGAAACTCCAGAAGCATTGGCGCAAGAGATCGATCGCCAAATTCACACAAATTACAAATTATTCCCGATCAATAAGTTAGCGGCTGGGATCGAAAGCTGTGATATCACGCCAGATATCCGCGCCCACTTAGAAAGCAAGCTGACCGAAATCCCTGAAGGGGCACAACGCTATTTACTCGATAGTTACGCCAACCCAGTAAAGAATCAGCAATAATCATCAAACGATGAAGAGAGGGGCCCACGGCTTCTTCTCTTCTCTTCTAGCCTATCTTGCGACCGAGCCGCCAAGGGTCAGTTTGCTTGGCCATTTACTGATGACATTACCTCCCAAATAAATATGACCATTGACGGTCATCGTGTCAGGAAATTCGGTGATTTTTGAACCACCAATAAACAAACTCCCTTCCACGACTAAACCTTCGGGCAAGTGGGTTAATGGCGTTCGAATTACGCTCAAATCCCCCTTGACTAAGAGATTCGCAGGCAGCGTTTCAAGTGGTGTATCCGTGAAATTGAGGTAACCACCAACCTTGATTCTCATTGGCCACGATTTGATTTTGCTACCCAGTAAGTTCGCATAACCACGAATGGTGGTGCCTTTTGGAATATTCTCTAGCAAGCTATTAGATGCTTCTAAACTACCCTGCACATTCAAGCCCTTAGGCAGGGATTTTATCGATGTCTTAGCAATATTTAGGTTGCCTTTAAGCGTGAGATTTTCGGGCAATGTTGTGTAGGGTTTATTACGCAAATAGAGATTGCCATAATTATCAAGGTGGTTAAGGATTTGGTATTGATCGAGCGGCTGTGACCATGCACAAGAGTCATAGAGAAGGCTGCATAATGTTAGTAAAAGCGAAAACTTATTCATAAAGCCTGCAGATGAAGACACGATACCTAGAGTATCGGCAGATTACGGTTAAGCTTCAATAATGCATTGCCTAGGATGAGAAAGCAAAGTGCTTGGGCGATAAAAAAGCGAGCCATGATTAGGCCCGCTAGGAGCAATTAGATTAACGAGCCAAAGAGCGCGACTTCAGTTCAAAAATAAGCTTTTCGGCACTGACTTCAAATTTGAAACGTGCATGCAATTCAGTAGAATTATCATCTAACGGTGAAACTTCAAACTCAACATTATCTGAAACTTGTTTGGCAAGAGCGAGGTACTTCTCAAATTCAGCTTCTAGCTGAGCTTTGTTGGGTGCCATGACCATCACTTCGGCAACTTCATCACCTTCTTTGATAATAAAGCCAATTTCGCCAGCGCAGCCACATGCTTCGCAGACTTGGATATCAACGTCTTTTTCGATACTCATTGTGAATCCTCTTAGTAAATGTATGGACATTCTAGCGGGCAAATCGTTTATCAGCCACAAAAAGCCAATCAGGTTTGGGGTAAATCGCGTCTTATTTTGGTTGTTCGAAAGTTTTTAGCCATCATTATGAATTAATGAGTGTGATACTGCTCAAATAATCACTAGTTTTTGTGTCATAAATTTGTCAGAACAGCCTTCAGTTCGTTGCGAATTGTTGATGATTGTAAGATTATTCGGTTGAAACAATTATTAATATTATAAATTGCGCTTCATCCATTAGTGGTGATGACTAATAAACTGGAAATTTAAGTCTCATTAGTGATGGCTAAAGGAGTGACAGTAACAAGCCAGTAGATAACGCTTTTAACAAGATGATTCTGGTTTGAATTTACTGTTTTAAGGGATGGTTTTTTAGACAGAAAATGCCATACCACGGGGGTGATTCGCGAAACGGCACTATCATCGCAATTGAGTTAGATGGATTAATAAAAAAGAGAAGAGTCTGGACCATGCCAAAGCGTAGTAAAGAAGATACTGAAATCACCATTCAGAGAATAATGGATGCTGTTGTCGATCAGCTATTGAGACTAGGTTACGACAAAATGTCGTATACCACGTTGAGTCAACAAACAGGGGTTTCACGAACGGGGATTAGCTACCATTTTCCAAAGAAAACCGATTTTACGGCCGCTTTAGATGGGCGGATTTTTAAGCTGTTTGTTGAGCATTTAGATTTTGAAAATGACCTTTCAAGCTTTTCAAATAGTTGGATAAATGCGCTGGAGAATGCGCAATTTTTGGCTATTTTGCGTTTGTTATTTCACCATGTCGTGACGACTGAAAATGCGGATGAATTCGCATCAAACGGTGTCGATCGGTTATATAAAACGGTGGCTGTACAGTTTGGCAAAGAAAGCGCAAGGGAGCTTGAGTGGCTGATTGGTAAATCGCTGATTAAAATGAGTCAATAATTTGGCACTTTGTGCAAGCTTGTATTGTCGACTTTAACACTAAAGCCAACTGAGAAGTTGGCTTTAGTGCTTTTTATAGAGAGAGTGTGCCGATCAGTCATACAACGTTGGGATTGGTTGACGTTTATGCTGAGTTGCTGTGTAAATCACGACAAGACGGTCAATCACGTGCTGGGAAACAGGCTTCCCTTCTAAAAAATCATCGATTTGGTCATAACTTAAGTTTAACGCATCTTCATCTGCTTTTTGTGGTGCGAGCTCTTCCAAATCCGCGGTAGGTGTTTTTTGAACCAATTGTTGTGGTGCGCCTAATTGAGCCGCTACCGCGCGCACTTGACGTTTACTCAAACCAAACAGTGGTGCTAAATCACACGCGCCATCACCAAATTTAGTATAAAAACCGGTGATATTTTCTGCGGAATGATCCGTGCCGAGTACTAACGCACCAACAAAACCTGCAATTTCGTACTGCGCGACCATGCGAGCGCGCGCCTTTACATTTCCTTTCACGAAATCAATTTTGGCACTGTCAGTTGGAGTTAAGCTTGTGCCTTGTAGCGCATCAAGAGAGGCTGAGTGCAGGCCATCTACACCCGCTTTAATATTGACCGAAATTGAGTGTGTAGGTTGAATGAAGGAGAGAGCAAGCTGCGCTTCATCCTCATCTTTTTGTTCGCCATAGGGTAAACGAACGGCGATAAACTGATAGTCGTTAACGGCGTATTCTTGGTTGAGTTGTGTCACGGCGAGTTGGGCTAGACGGCCGCACGTTGTTGAGTCGACGCCACCACTGATGCCAAGCACTAAAGACTTACAACCAGATTCAACCAATTTGCGTTTAATAAAATCAACGCGCCGTTCAATTTCATAAACCGGGTCAATGGATGAGAGAACACGCATCTCATCACGGATCATTTGTTCCATTAGGGTTCCTTTTCCTGCAAGCAATATAAATCTTTGGTGTATCATACCGAAATCATCAGATTAGAAAACCGAGAAAATGGTTTTCAGACTTGAATAGGATTGCTATGACCAAAATTGCCGTCTTTGGGAGTGCTTTTAACCCTCCGAGCTTAGGACATAAAAGTGTGATTGAATCGCTAAGCCATTTCGATTTAATTCTGTTGGTACCGAGCATTTCACACGCTTGGGGTAAGCAGATGCTCAGTTATGAGATCCGTTGTGAACTTATTGATGCTTTTATTCGTGATTTGCAGTCAGATAAGATACAGCGCTCAATAGTCGAAGAGGAACTGCAACAGCCCGGGCAGAGCGTGACAACGCATGCTGTTTTGTCATTACTGCAAAAACAATCACCTGATGCTGACATTACTTTTGTAATGGGCCCGGATAATCTGTTCAATTTTGCGAAATTCTATAAAGCTCAAGATATCTTGCAACGCTGGTCAGTCATGGCCTGTCCTGAAAAAGTCGCGATTCGTAGCACTGATATTCGTCAGCGGTTAGCTGAAAATTTAGACATTGCCGATTTAACGACTATCTCTGTTAGGAAAATCTTGCAGCAAAGAAAACTTTACTAGACAATCCACGCCCTTTTCGTGGTCGGAACTGTTTGCATTCATGAAGTTAAATGTGGTTGTTTGTGTGTTAATCATGTTTTCGTCGCTGACGGAAGCTTGCGATCCCTATTCCGGTTCATTATTAACGCCAGAGTTAGAATTAACACTAGGTTCAGATAGTAGCCCAGCAATGTTACCAGCATCGGGCGTCTGCTTTTCTATATTAGATAGTATGGGCTACGCATCGAAACAACTGCTGGCTTTAGGTTTATTTGAAGAATCTCCAGCCGACTCTTCTTATTGGACTGATTGGTTTTTTAAAGCCGATTCGGATCCCCTGTTTACTCAGAAATTAGCCACAAGTTACATTGGATTTGGGGTCTGGATGCCCTCTGAATTGCTCGACAAGCAAAGTGACATGTCAACCGAAGAGTGGTTAATGAGTCACGGCTTACAGCTGAGTATCGGTTTTGGCGAGAAAAAAACGGGTGAGCCGCGCATGCGTTTTGACTATCGTTGGCATGAAGATTTCGACAGCGTTGTCATGATGCAAATTGAAGTTCCCTTCTAACGTTTTCCCTCAGTAAACAAATTCTCTCAGAAAACAAAAAAGCCAACCGCAATATTCGCGATTGGCCTATGTAAATTGTGAACAAAGAGTATTCACTAACAACGTCAGTTGGCTAGGTGACCCTCGGCTTAAGAAGGGTCGATATAGTTATTGCAGCATACGTGCCAAGTTTTATAGCGCTTAGTTGCGATTGTTTCTTTGTTTTTTCAAACTTCCCCAAGAAAATTTTTGCAGGCTGCAAATGCAAACTGCAAAAACGACTCAGATTGCTAATGCCGCTAGGTTCAATCACATTCGCTCTGCTACCTTACTTTTATTTGATTACACATCTAACTAATTGGTGGTTTTTTAGTTAAATGCCCAAGCTTATTTATTCGTTTTAAATCAGCGGTCTATATCTATTATTGCTATTTTTTTGAATTTTTTGGTTGAATTTTTCATTTGTACTGTTAGTTTATATAGAGGTTTTTAATTAGAGTTCTAACTATTTATGTGGCAGACAATGATTACAGCAGCACCTTGGGTTGCATACCCGGAAATTATGCAAACAAAGACAGAACAATGGACGTTTCGTACCCCTAATCAAGCCGACGGGCAGCGTGTACATGATTTGATTGGGCTATGTCCTCCCTTAGATGAAAACTCCTCATACTGTAATTTCCTACAAGCGATTCACTTTCAAGAGACTTGCATCTTAGCGGAAAGAAATGGCGAAACCGTGGGGTTTATTTCGGCCTATTTAAAGCCTGACAATTCTGATGAATTGTTTATTTGGCAAGTGGCCGTGCATCCAAATGCTCGTGGGTTAGGGCTTGCATCGCATTTGTTACATGAATTGCTCGCTCGTGACGTTATGGCTGATGTTCGTGTATTGGAAACGACTATCACGAAAAACAACCAAGGTTCATGGAGCCTCTTTAAGAAGTTTGATCGAGCACATGGCGAGCAAGGAGAGGTATCGACCTTTCTCGATCAAACTCGTCACTTTGAAGGCGAACATGATACCGAGTATTTATACCGTATTCCGCTCAAACCTCGTTCTAACTCAACAGGATAACTATCATCGTTATGGATATTTTTAAAAAGAAAGAATCAAACGTGCAATCTTATGCCAATCACTTTCCCGTGGTTTTCTCTACGGCAAAAGGGAGCTGGCTATTTACCGATTCTGGTGATCGCTAC
>AEZC01000073.1 GCA_000257205.1 Vibrio ordalii ATCC 33509
GGTAGGTATGCCACTTAAATCCGTTACGAGGCTAGAGTTATTCTCAAATTCCTAGATATAAGAATTGTCATTCCTATTGGTGTTTTGGTGCATAATTATTTGGTGTGTATACCGCACTGGCTGGTTTCTCGCTTGATGGAAATGGATGAGAAAACCACACTCAAAACTTGGACTGTGATGGAAACACTGCTTGGTAGCATCGCGTTTGTGATTGTCGCTGTCCTAAGCTTCTTATTATAAAAAGCGTTTTACTATAAGGTTATGAAATGAAAACTCTTGAACAACGATTGAAAGAAATCAAAATCGTCCCTGTGATTGCGATTAATGATGCTAGCCAAGCGGTCCCTTTGGCCAAAGTATTGGTTGAAAATGGGTTGCCATGCGCGGAAGTGACCTTTAGAACAGAAGCGGCTGCAGAATCGATTCGTTTGATGCGTGCCGCCTACCCAGAGATGCTGATTGGCGCAGGGACAGTACTGACCACGGCGCAAGTAGACCAAGCCATTGAAGCGGGCGTGGACTTTGTAGTCAGCCCAGGTTTTAACCCAACCACGGTGAGATATTGTCAACAGCGTCATGTGGCAATTGTTCCGGGCGTCAACAACCCAAGTTTGGTTGAGCAAGCCATGGAAATGGGTTTGCGCACATTGAAATTCTTCCCAGCTGAGCCTTCCGGTGGCGTGGCCATGCTCAAAGCATTGACGGCGGTTTATCCGGTCAATTTCATGCCTACAGGTGGCGTTAGCCCAAGTAATGTTCAAGAGTATTTGTCGATTAAATCCGTAGTGGCGTGTGGCGGTACGTGGATGGTACCGACAGATCTGATGGATAAAGGTGATTGGCAGGGCATTGCGGAATTGGTGAAAGCGCTATAACCCTTTCTATTTTCTTTAAGAACAACGGCTTGCTTCGGTAGGCCGTCTTTTTATTCCGTGCGCACCTCCGACCATTGACGATAAAAGTAATCGAGAGTAACGCGCGATCAAAAATCTCGTTACAATCGTTCTCCTACTCATTTCACGATAAGCCAAGCTATGTACGCAAACCGACGCGCAGAATTAATTTTAGTTATCACGACCTTATTGGCTGCTGCGGGCTGGGTGTTTTCCAAACAAGCCATTCAAGGCCTACCACCTTTTGGCTTTATTGGTGTGCGCTTTCTTTTAGCGTCGCTGTGCCTACTGCCATTTTGTCTTAAAGCGCTGCGCCAAGCTTCACTGCACGATTGTTTAAAATCGATGGGTGTGGGCGTGTTGCTAGGTGGCTCGATTTTTTGCTGGATCCACGCGATTTCCATTAGCGACACGCTAGGCGAGGGCGCATTCATCATGAGCCTCTCTATGCTGTTTGTTCCATTATTAGCATGGCCGCTGTTTGGCACTAAACCGGCGCGCGCATTTTGGTTGTCGCTACCCATTGCACTGATTGGGCTTTTTTTACTGTCGTGGAATGGGGAGTGGGTCGTCGCGACCAGTCAGCTGTGGTTTATGGCTGCGGCCTTTAGCTTGGCATTACATTTTAACTTTAACAGTCGTTTTTCGGCTAATCTGCCGCCGATGTTGCTCACTACATTACAACTGTTTGTTGGCGGCTGCCTTGGGGTATTACTCTCTTTACTGTTTGAGTCATGGCCAGATCAAATAAGTTTAATGACATGGAAGTGGCTTGCTCTGAGCGTATTACTCGCGACCAGTTTGCGGTATTTGATGCAAACTATAGGTCAAAAGCACGCCAACCCCACTAATGCGGCGATATTAATGCTGCTTGAGCCAATCTGGACACTGGTTCTGAGCGTGCTGATTTATGATGAATCGATGCCAGCGAATAAGATTTTCGGCTGCGGCTTGCTGCTCTGTTCGCTTCTTTTCTATCGAATGGGCCATTTTCGTCATCGCTAAAAGAGCCAAAACGTGAAGCGAAATTAAGTTGCTAGAGAGCCCTAAGAAGCATTGAGTTCCTTTACCTTTAAGGAAGGAAACAGACATTACGCACGTTTATGACGTAGGGCCATCACGTTTTATTGAGTCTGGTAAGTCGTTTTTGGACAAAACTTTGTCAGTGCATTTGCTAATTTAGCAAATCATCAATAAATAAAGGTATGGAAAGCCGCTTAGCTTGGTGTTTAGTATTGATGGTGCATATCATAATCTAGTTATTTAGAAGCGTCAGAAAGGGAGGCCTTCTGGGTCAAATACTACTTCTCTCAGGATTTCAATTGTTTCTTTATAAACTTCTTCAGGACTTCTTTCGTCATCGTAACCCGAACCAGCGTTCATTGCTGGCTTCTCTAATGATTCGACAGCTCTATTAATAGCATCCTCTAACTTTTGTCTATCTGAATCAATCTCTAGCCTTGCTGATTCTAAGGATTCATTCATTTCTTGAGCCGAATTAAGCTGAGCCAACACCTTAGCCATACCATTGTGTACTTTCTCAACTTCATCATTTAGTTCCTTTCTTTCCTGCTCCCAGCTCTCTAACTCTTTATCACGTAACTTAATCTGGTGTTCTTGTGTAGATTCAAGTTTATTCCTAGCATCTTTAACATCATGCTTCTTACGTGATTCACCAAGAGTATTAAGAACTAACAAATCTAAACCTAGTTGTAAGGCAGGTATAAGGAGTATGTAACCAAGAGATACAATTGCAGGTAGGAACAGCCCATACCACCAACCAACTTGTAGACTTTTAGCTAGTGCAACCTTATTGGGTAAGGTTTCAAATGTGAATTGAAGTACAACTGAGTGATTGACCACTAACCAAGAGAAGATGAAAGTAGCTATCAAAGGTGTTTTTAGTCGTTCAACAACTGTATCACTAATCGCTTTACCTACTGCTTTATGCACACCACTTTCCTAATCCAAACCAACAAGCAAGCATACAATAGCATACCAAATACCAAAATTAGCACACATAAGCGCTACCATTATTTCATCGAGTTTAGTGAAACAACCTGAACGTCTCCCTCCTCTTTAACCCTCAGATAAACAACAGCTAAATAGTGCAGTGACAGGCTGAATTTGGTCACTTAGATGGAGGTATAATCTGACTTTACTTCCGTATTTTTGGAATTATTAAATGTAGGTCAAATTATACTTCAGTGACCTGAGTTGCTAATCGGTCGTAGCCAATAATGGGACAAAATTGAGTTTCATGGGATCGTAGATTTGTACTCCATGAATTACCTCAGGCATGGAAAACTCAGACAGGCAAAAGGCAAGATTCATAGAGAATCAATGCGTGGGTTCATATTTGATCGAGAAGGGCAGTTCAAGTAGAAAAATCAGGCAGGGGATGCGGCTCCTGCCTGAGGGCGGTACAGCTTAGAAGTGGTAAGCGACGGTTGCGCCAACGAGCCATTGGTTTGCGCTTTCTACGATTGGCGAATGGGCGACATCCGAGCCTAAACGGGTGTAAGCACTGGTTTGGGTGATTTCCCAACGGTCATTAATTGGATAAACCAGTTTGTAACCTAGGTTATAAGAGAAGTCGCCACCTGCATGGTAAGCTTTACGCTGTGCGGTCGCTTCTTTGTCTTTCACACCGAAATAGTAGTTGTTGTGT
>AEZC01000074.1 GCA_000257205.1 Vibrio ordalii ATCC 33509
GGGCGTTATGCAACTCAGGTAAATTTAGGGTTTCAATCTTTTGGGATTTCTCCGGCCATTCGTTTGGTGTTGTCGGCAAATGAGCACTTTCACCCTCAGATTCGTGGTTTACTCAAACCGTAAAACAGGCAAGGTTCTTTGTTTGCCTCAATGAGTTTTGGTGCTGTTTTGTTGTCAATTCAGCGTGCGCAAAGTGTGGAAAGGGCAAGTTTATCGAGCATTTTGCACTTGCTGAAGGTTTCGCTCGTTAAGTTTTCCTGATTCAAAAGCTTGGTTTGTTGCTGAAAGGTGGGCTTTGTTTTGGCGGCTCATTTATCACGGCTCTGGCTTGGGTTGGTTCTTGAATCACTCAACGATTGCAATTGTGGCTTTTGGTCGTGTAAAGTGGTTTTATCTCATTGAATTTGCATAACAAACGGCTCAAGAGGGATTGCCAACGCTTGGCGGTTTTAGTGCAAAATTGCAGTTCAGTGTTTACGGTGTGTTTTTTGAGTTCGGCAATGCGTTGTCAACCCCTTAGCCGGGCGTTA
>AEZC01000075.1 GCA_000257205.1 Vibrio ordalii ATCC 33509
TTCCAGAGGGGGACGGTGCAAGTTTATAGTGTCCTCCAGGAGCAATATGCACGGAAAAATTCTTGAGATGACCGTCAGTGGCACCAAGAAGGCACTGTAAAATCATGAATTTAAAAAAGTCATGATTGTTCGCCTTGCTTTGCGCAGAGAGACTTAAAACATCAACAATTTTGGAGACACTTAGGTTGTTCTCCGATTGATATTTTTGATGTTCAGGTACACCCAAAATCTGGCAGAAATCTTCTTGGTGTCTACGAGTCACAACTCCGTCACCAAAACATCGGTCGAACCGTTTTACTGCAAGGGCTTTAGCTCCTGATTCTGCCGTTATTATCTCCATATCGGGCACTTTAAAACCAAGTTCTTTCGCTATTTGAGTACAGATGAATTCATTCTCAATGCTGCTACTCATATCTAGCACGGAGTTACTTTGAGTAATAACATCCATCGGATACTTAACTATGTGACTACTGAACGCGGTTCCCTGTGGGACATACCACCTTCCATTTGTTTTCATCAGCGTGGTTTTTCTTTGTGTACCAGATACACATGGCCTGTAGTCACCAAAACATGGAAGAAATGACTTACGCTGAGTAACGAGTTCATTTAATTCACTTGCCGAGATCTCTCGATATTTCCACCCTATATTTGGCGGCTCCCTACTCTCAGTAAATGAAATGCCGCCCGTGCAATCGTGACCAACTTTTGAGAGTAAGGTGAATACATCGTTGGATTGCACTCCCATTGAGTGAGCAAGGC
>AEZC01000076.1 GCA_000257205.1 Vibrio ordalii ATCC 33509
TTTGTTGAAAGCGCTGGTACTGTGAATTATCAAGTGGGCCGAAAGCCAGATCCCAAAGCAATATCTGTTGCTGAGCAGCGTGGCTATTCAATGTCAAATTTAAGAGCAAGGCAGGTTTGTTCTGAGGATTTCGAAAAATTTGATCTTATTTTTGCCTTAGATAAAGCCAACTTAGCGGATCTCATTGACATTTGTCCTGCTAGACATAAAGAGAAACTTTCACTGTTTCTATCGCATAGTCACATCGGTGTCACGGAAGTCCCTGATCCTTACAAAGGAAATATTCATATGTTTGAACGGGTTTTGGAACTGATAGAGAGCGGGGCTCAAGGGATCATCGAACATATATCTAAACAATATCAATTAAAGGAAAGTGCAATGAAACTTTGTGTGTAACACATAGAAAGTTTTATATGACTTTTTGATTACCCACCCAAAAAACAAAGCAACAGTTTGACAATTTATTTCTACTCATCGTTTGTAGTTAGATGATTAGATATGGGTGGTTAATAAGTTTTATCTTATATACATAAAGCAAAAAATGTGAAGAAAATGCGCATTCTAGAGGCGACATCTAGTGGCGGTAGCGTATTTAACCGTTGCTATTCACCATTTTATCTACCTTTTTTGAAGACATAGCGTTGAGCAGTTTGTTCTTAAAAGTCATTTAGTTTAGCCCAAGGAAATAAATAAAGTGAAAAAAATACTCATTGCGTTTGGTACACGACCTGAAGCAATAAAAATGGCGCCTCTAGTTCATCAGCTTAAACAAGATAACCGTTTCGATACAAAAGTATGTGTCACTGGCCAGCACAGGGAAATGCTTGACCAAGTTTTAGAGTTGTTTGAAGTGGTGCCTGATTTTGATCTTAATATCATGGAACCAGGGCAAACACTGACGACAGTAACGACTAAAATCCTGAACGGTATGGAAACGGTTCTAAAAGACTTTCAACCCGACATCGTCTTAGTTCATGGCGATACCGCTACAACGTTTGCGACTTCACTTGCTTGTTATTATCAGCAAATTGCAGTCGGCCACGTTGAGGCTGGGTTACGCACTGGCAATATTTATTCCCCTTGGCCTGAAGAAGCTAACCGCAAGCTTACGGGTGCATTGACTCACTACCATTTCGCACCAACGGCAACATCTCAACAAAATTTATTGGATGAAAATTATTGCCTCGAGAACATCCATATTACGGGGAATACTGTCATTGATGCTTTGCTTATGATCCGTAACAAGATCCACAACGAAAAAGATCTCAACGCTAAGTTAGCTCATCAGTTTCCGATGCTTGATAGCAATAAAAAGCTCATTCTTGTTACAGGCCACCGTCGTGAAAGTTTTGGTGATGGATTTGAGCGTATTTGTGAAGCCTTATCCATCACAGCAAAGCGTCACCCTAACTGTCAAATTCTTTATCCTGTACACCTTAATCCGAATGTTCAAGAGCCCGTCAATCGTCTTTTAAAAGGCATCGAAAACATTTTCTTAGTGGATCCACAACAGTATTTGCCCTTTGTCTATTTGATGGACAGAGCACACATCATTTTAACCGATTCCGGTGGTATTCAAGAAGAAGCACCGTCGCTAGGTAAGCCTGTATTAGTGATGAGAGATACCACCGAACGACCTGAAGCGGTAAGCGCGGGTACGGTCAAACTGGTTGGGACTAACACACAACTGATTTGTGAAGAGTTAGACCGGTTGCTTAGTGATGAGCGCGCTTACCAACTCATGAGTCAAGCACACAATCCATACGGTGATGGCAAAGCCTGTCAACGTATCGCCGACATTCTAGCAAGATAAGATTTAAGGAAAATAAGATGTTTAATAAAGTTTCTGTGATTGGTTTAGGGTATATCGGCCTGCCAACGGCTGCCGTTATAGCCTCGCGTGGTATTGAAGTGATTGGCGTAGATGTCAATCAACACGCTGTCGATACAATCAATAAAGGTGAAATTCACATTGTCGAACCGGATTTAGATATCGTAGTTCGAAGTGCAGTGATGACTGGTAAACTAAAAGCAACCGTGACAGCTGAGCCAGCCGATGCTTTCTTAGTGGCGGTACCCACACCATTTAAAGGTGACAATCACGAGCCCGATCTTAGCTATATCGAAGCGGCCGCTAAAGCGATTGCATCAGTTCTGGAAAAAGGCAACTTGGTGGTATTGGAAAGTACTTCCCCAGTTGGTGCGACAGAAAAGCTTTCTGCATGGTTAGCAGAGGCTCGCCCTGATTTAACTTTCCCACAGCATAAAGGTGATACCGCTGACATTAAAGTAGCGCATTGCCCAGAGCGAGTTTTACCGGGTTATGTACTACAAGAATTAGTCAGCAATGACCGAGTGATTGGTGGTATGAGTAAATCGTGTAGCGAGAAAGCGATGGCTCTGTATAAAACCTTTGTTAAAGGCGAATGCATCATCAGCAACTCTCGTACGGCGGAGATGGCGAAATTAACAGAAAACTCCTTTCGCGACGTCAATATTGCATTCGCGAACGAACTTTCCCTTATTTGTGAGAAATTAAAAATTAATGTTTGGGAATTAATTAAATTGGCCAACCGCCACCCTCGGGTCAACATATTAAACCCAGGACCAGGTGTTGGCGGGCACTGTATTGCAGTTGACCCTTGGTTTATTGTTAACAGCTGCCCAGAAGAAGCAAAACTGATTGCTGCTGCTCGTCATGTTAATGATGGTAAACCACACTGGGTCGTTGATCAGGTAAAACAAGCCGCAGATCAGTTCAAAAAACCAGTTATTGCCTGCCTAGGTTTGGCCTTTAAAGCCGATATTGATGATTTACGTGAGAGCCCAGCTTTAGACATCACTTTGCATTTAGCACAAGACAATATCGGAAAAATCTTAGCAGTAGAGCCAAATATCCACCAACTACCGGGTAAGTTAACAGAACATGATGTTGAGCTAGTCTCGCTAGAGCGTGCTTTAGAGTTAGCCAATATCGTTGTGGTGCTGGTTGATCATCGAGATTTTAAAGAAGCAGATAAAACGGCGTTTGCCAAGAAAGTCGTGATTGATACTCGTGGTGTTGTATAAAAGGAATTAAGATGAAAGTAACATTTTACGGTATTGGATATGTAGGCTTGGTGCAAGCGGCTGTCCTTGCCGATGCTGGCCATGACATTTGCTGCGTTGATATAGACGAAAGCCGCGTTGAAAATCTTAAAAAGGGCATTATTCCTATTTACGAGCCAGGTTTAACCGCATTGGTTGAGAAAAACTACCAAGAGGGACGCCTTAGCTTTACGACCGACCCCAAAGTTGGCGTGGATTTTGGCGATTTGCAGTTTATTGCGGTCGGCACTCCTCCAGATGAAGATGGCTCTGCGGATTTAAAGTATGTCCTTAAAGTGGCTGAAACGATTGCGACATATATGCAATCACCAAAAATTATTATTGATAAGTCAACTGTACCAGTAGGCACTGCAGATAAAGTTAAGAATACTATCCAAGCTATACTGGATAATAAAGGGTCTGAATTAACGTTTTCCGTCGTCTCTAATCCAGAGTTTTTAAAAGAAGGTGCGGCGGTTGATGATTGTAAGCGTCCTGACCGAATAGTGATTGGTACAGACTCAAGAGAAGCTGAAGAGTTAATGCGAGAGCTTTATGCTCCTTTTAATAGAAATCATGAAAAAATTATTGTGATGGATATTAAAAGTGCTGAACTTACTAAATATGCTGCGAATTGTATGCTTGCCACAAAAATTAGTTTCATGAATGAAATGGCAAATATTGCTGAGCGGGTGGGTGCAAACATAGAGCAAGTTCGCCAAGGGATCGGCTCTGATTCCAGAATTGGTTTTCAATTTATTTATCCTGGCTGTGGCTATGGCGGATCGTGTTTTCCTAAAGATGTACAAGCGCTAGTTCGCACTGCCGATGAAATAGGATATGAGTCTCAAATTCTCAAAGCCGTAGAAGCGGTGAATTATGCGCAGAAACATAAACTATTTGAATATATTACAAAAGAGTTTGGCCCTGATCTGTCGGGAAAAACATTCGCCATTTGGGGATTAAGTTTTAAACCAAATACGGATGATATGCGTGAAGCACCGAGTCGAGTATTGATGCAGCAGTTATGGGAGGCAGGAGCAAGAGTGCAAGCCTATGACCCAAAATCGATGGAGGAAACTCAGCGCATTTATGGGAGCCGAGAGGATTTAATGCTTATGGGCACAAAAGAAGCGTCACTAACAAACGCCGATGCATTGATTATTTGTACTGAATGGCAAAGCTTTAAAGCTCCAGATTTTGTCAAAATTAAAGAGCAATTAAAACAAGCCGTATTGTTTGATGGCCGAAATCTATTTGATCCGATACGGATGACCCAAAAAGGTTTTGTTTACTATAGTATCGGTAGGAATAAGTTGTCATAAATACAACTTAAAAACCTTCTCGAACAGAGATTTTAGGTCATAGGAATGACAAATAATAAAAAAAAGGTAACGATAGGGATCTGTACCTATCGTCGCCCTGAGCAATTAAAGGAATTATTGGTTTCAATATTTGAAGCAAATGACACCAGTGAATTTATCTTAACTATAGCCATAGTTGATAATGATGAAAACCGAAGTGCAAATGAAGTTGCAAGTCTATTTTATAATGAAAATATAAATGTAATGTATCATTGTGAGTTTTCAAGGAATATATCTGATGTGCGTAATAAATGCATTGGAATCGCAAATGATAATGAATCAGACTACATTCTTTTTTTAGATGATGATGAAACTATCTCACCTAATTACTTCATTAGTTTAGCCAAGATGCTTAATCAGTATGATACAGATGTTGTGATTGGTCCTGTGATAACTTGCTATTATCCGCAGACATCTCAATGGGTAATTGTTTCTAAACTCTTTGAAAGAGTTAGAAAAAAACAGGTACTATACTTTCTACTGGTAATACAGGGAATGCTCTTGTATCTATGGCATTAATAGAAAAAGTCGGACTATTCAATAGAGCATTTGGACAGTCTGGAGGAGAGGATTCTGAGTTTTTCTATCGGTGTAAGCAACATGGGGCAAAACTGACTTGGTGCGATGAAGCTGAAGTCTTAGAATATTTGTCTCTTGATAGAGCTAATTTACAGTATGCTATAAAAAGAGGCAGGAGGGGAGGGCAAACCTTTTCTAAAATAAGAAAAAATCATTATTCTCTAGATAAAAAAGCAATTATAATTACCACTAGATCAATAGTTGGACTATTTGGGGTGTTAGCTTCACTTCCACTTGTTGCTTTCACTGGGAAAAGAAAGGGAACTATTTTATTGGTAAATTCCATTGCTAGGCTCGGTCAAATTGAGGGATTGTTTGGCAGAGAGACTAAAATGTATGGTGAGTAAATTAATAAAATTATTTTATCAATTGTGTGGCGTGATTGATGTAGCAACAATAAGTGCGGCTAATTTTTTAATATCTTTTTTTATTATTAGAGAGTTAGGACCT
>AEZC01000077.1 GCA_000257205.1 Vibrio ordalii ATCC 33509
ACCAAGCATTACTGGCGCAAGGCCAATGATCTGCATGCGCGCTCTATCCTCTGAGCTGGTTTCTGCTTTTGCTTTATATTGGTTGAAATCCCACAGGGTTTGATTGTCGTGTTTAGAGACGTAGTTAATCGACTCTTGTGGGTCAAGTGTATAGGCCGCGCCTTGACCACCGTATTGGAAATCACGGCCAAGCACTGTCATGCCGCTGGCGGTTTGCAATGGATAGGCTTGTAAATTGCCAGCCATGCCATAGCGAATTAAGTCCATTTTCGATTTCAGCTCATCACTAAATCGATCACCTGCATTAGCAAAACCCGGAGTGGTTAATAACGCCTCACCGCTATCAAATGGACCACCGCCACGCACACCGTCACGTAAGCGATCGTTATAAGTCCCTATTCCCGTTCCAGCCATTGGCCATTGCGTGGCATTTTCACCTCTGGCACCGTTGGCGACTTCACCAAAGTTCCAGCCTTCACCATAGAACCAAGTGTCAGGATCAACCGTTTTCGCCGCCTCATAAATCTTGAGCATGCTTGATTTCATCAAGTGTCCCATCAGATCGAAACGGAAACCGTCGATTTTGTAATCTTGCGCCCACATCGTGACGCTATCGGCCACCAGTTTCTCGAACATACGGTTTTCTGAAGCGGTATTGTCACAGCAGCTAGAATTTTCAACCGCACCTGTGATGGGGTTCAAGCGGTGGTAATAACCGGGCACGGTTTTATCCAGTACTGATTTGTCATACAAACCTGACGAGTAGGTATGGTTGTAGACGACATCTTGCACGACTCGAAAACCAAGCTGATGCAGTTTTTGCACCATTTGGCGGTACTCTTTCACCCGTGACACACCATCACTTTGCACTGCATAACTGCCTTCTGGCGCGCTGTAATGGAATGGATCATAACCCCAGTTGAAGCTGTCAAGCGGCCGCACATCCGCCAATAATGCTTGTGCTTGCGGTGTATTCGGGTCGGTTTTTTCCAACAGAGAAAGTATGGTCGCGCTCATCGACGTGCCATCAGAACAGAGCGACGCTTGCGGGTTAATACCACACAGTTTTGCGACCGTATCATTAAGATCGACCCGCTTTTGCTCATCTTCCGGAATCGACGCTAAATCATAGCTTGGCAGTAAGTGAATGGTGGTTAAACCCGCTTGTTTTAAACTTTTCAGGTGCGTAACACTGTCACGTTCTTCTTCCAAGAAGGCGAGGTACTTACCGTTGTATTCCGCTGTTCCTTTGCTATCACTGTTGCTGAAGTCACGAATGTGTACTTCATAAAGAATGTTATCTTCAGGATGACTCAGTTCAGGAATAATTTGAGTATCCCAATCGTCCGGTTTTGACTCTGCTGCGGTTAAGTCCACCAATTGAGAATAAAGGCTGGATGTGCTGAGCGATTGCGAATACGGGTCGGTCGTCATCATCCATTCAAGTTGCGCCGTTTTAGGATGGTAGGCCTGCACGCGGTAACGATAGAAACTGTTTTTCAGCGAGCGCTCACCTTGATAGTGCCAAACTCCGGTGTTTGGATCTTCAACCATCGGCTGAGGGGAGGTACTGCGAAGGGTTTTATCTTGATCATACAGATACAACTCCACTTGCTGCGCAGTCGGAGCCCATAGCGCAAAATGCGCGCTATCACCGTCTATCCAAGCGCCAAGTTTCGCTTCATCGGCATCATCGCTGCCCACCGTGTAAAGATTATCGACTATTCCTGGGATCTGCACTTTTGTTGCAACAAGTACTTTGCCTTCAGCATCTCTCGCCACTGTCAGTAGCTGAGTTTTCAGCAGCGCTGTAGCTTGTTCATTGCTCACATCCAATGTGAAGGCGGTACGACCGGCTAAATGTGGGAAATGCGCATTATTGGTCACGCCTGACAAGGCTAATGGGTAATGAATGAATTGTTCAGGATGGGCGATATCACCATTGCCTTGCGCGCGGCTCCAAAGCTCATAGCTTGCCGCTTCGCTGTGATCGAACCACGCCAGTTGATTTACCGCAAGCCAATGTGCAGCTGCGCCCTCAATGGCAACTTGAATTTGCTCATTCGGAGAATAGTTCAACACCGTACTACCGTGGCGCGTATAAAGCGTATTGCCTTTGACAAAATCCAGCACTAAATCATCGCCGCCCAGCGCTTTATCATTGCCACTGTGCACAATAAAGTTCATGCAGTTGCCATGTTCTGCTTTAAGTGGAATGCGATATATCGCCCCATAAATCGGGTCGATTTCTGAGGCTAAGTAAGGATTTCCCCAATCCACACCATTAAGCGCAGATTCAGAAACAGAATCACAGCTACCGTTGTTCCAAAGGTGTAGTCCCCAGCCGTCATAATTATTGTCATCACGCAGGTAGTAAATGATCGCTTCTTGATAAGTTGGGGTCGGCTCGGTTGTCGAGTTATCCGCCTGTTTCGGTTGTGGATCAATGCTGTCGGGGATGCCATCACCGTCATCGTCGCTTGAGGCAAAATCCCCTAGCCCATCGTTATTGGTATCAAGGCTTTCTAAGCGATCTCGTGGGAATACATCCTGCGCGTTGCTCACGCCGTCACCATCAATATCGTCATCTTCGCTATCGGCAATACCGTCACTATCAAGATCAGCAGGAACGCTTGAAACATCATTGGCATCCGTTCCTAAACGCGCTTCATCGGCGTTGCTCCACCCATCACCATCAATATCATCATCTTCGACATCCGCAATGCCATCGCCATCGAGATCGGCAGCAAAGCTTAAGGCGTCATAAGGATCTGTCCCTAATCGCCATTCAGTTTCATCAGGCCAGCCATCATTGTCATCGTCTAGGTCTGCGTGATCGCCAATGCCATCATTATCGGAGTCAATACTCTCTTGGATGTCGTAAGGAAAGTGGTCAATCAAATCGGCTACGCCATCTCTATCGCTATCAAAGCCAATAACAGGCTCACCATGTTCAAGAATCAGTGTTTTATCGCGAATATCGCTCTTTTCTCGCTGCGCTTTTTTGATCTCATCGCCAAACAGCTTACTGGCTTTTTTCAAGGTATTGGCCAATTCAGGCAAGCTGGAGTCATCGATAGTAGCAGGTAGCAGTTGCGCTAGCGCTTTAGCAGATTGAGCAACCAAGATGTGGTTATCGACATAATCCGCTTTGATATCCAGAGTTGGAATACGCAGCGCCTTTTTCAGCTCAGCCAACGCTTTACTCTCTCGCTTACCATTTTGCATCTGCACGCTGAGGTAAGTCGTAACAGGGCTGATCACCGGATAATTTGCTGGCGCCATCATTAAATAATTGCGCGCCGCTTTGACGGTGGGAATATCTTGGTCAACGGTTTTTCCCTTGATGACAGAAGCCATCAGATAATAATTTTTTACGTCACCACGCAGCCCCGCCACGTTAATTTTTGCGATACCTTTTTGGTCGGTATACGCTTGAGGTTCGTTTTGTTCAAATTGACGATTGCCGTTCACATCTATCCAAACTTGGGCATTGGTTAAATACCCATCCATGACTTGAACGTCTAACGAGTCATTACAACCCGCTAGCATACCAATTGAAGCAAACGCTAAAGTCATTCTCATTAGGTTTGTTTTCATTGTTGTAATCCGTTTTATAACGTTAGTGCTCGTCCTGCTCTCACTGCTGGCAGAAAACCGGTAAATCAGTAGTTAAGTGGTTAAGCAGTTATATGCCTATATCTACCTAAGCTAACGTTATAATTTTGACACCACCAATCACCTCCCCCTTGCAATTTTGCTCTTATGGCGTAGAACCGAGGGAGGAGAAGAAAAATACAGAGTTCACTCACGCTCAGGGCAAATGAGATGAAAGGAAAATAGCGAGAGCAAGATAAAAACGTGATCGGAAAGACAAAGCGTAGAATGAGGAATGATAAAGTGTGAAAGAATATTACATTTTGACCAATCTAATAGAGTTTGATCTTAGTCCCATAGCTGAGGCCTGGCCTAGAAAGATAACCAAGCCTTGAACCTAAAAATAGCTTATCAAGGGATATCTAAATGAATGATGGTACGACTTTCAGGGTGCAGTGCCTCTAAACTGCTACGCCAATGTTTTTCAATCAATTTGTCCATTAAATCACCAGTTTGAGCTTTGCGTAGGGCACGCTCAATGATCGGCTGATATCGCTTTGTTTCTTGGCTAAGATAAAAAATGAAATCGCTTTGATATTGCAATATCAAGCGCTGTTCAATGGCCAGATAAGGAAGTGACTTGGCTTCATCGGAAACTTCATTCATGCCTCTTGGAAAATAGTGAATCGGCCCTTCTGCAGATAATTTTTGATAGAGATTTCGCCAGTCACCATCTTGTTGGTACACTTTTAGGTCATTATTACGCCAGACCTCAACATCGTACCAATTAACGCCTAATCCAGCGGTTAACCCCTCCTTTTGTAAATCACTGAGCGAATGAATAGTATCAAATGTGGGTTGTAATTGAGGTGGAATCAATAAAATACGTTTACCAATCAGTCCTTTGGTCAATGGGATATTTATGCCCGCATACCGCTCATCTCGTTCTTGAGTTTGTAAAAACCACATCAATGATAATTGATTGTTTTCAACCATTTTACTAATTCGTTTTTGAGGTACATGGTCCGATGTAATAATAATATTAACCTCAACCCCCTGCTCCTCAAGCGATTTTTGCAATAACTCATGATAATAAACATGAGTATTATTTTGTAGTGTTGGCAAATGTAAGGTTAACGACATTTCTGATGCAAATGCTTGGGTGTGTAACGCAATAGAACCCAAGAAAATCAGCATAGTCACTCGCATATTACTTGTTCGCTTCATAGTGCCTACCTCCAAAATATTTTCTTATTTAAACTATAGCCCCTTTGATTGGTTTATGGGCAGTGGCATTCGATTTCAAATAAAGATGTGCTGGTGATAAATAAAAAGAGCCTTAGATGAGGCTCTTTTTTGCTGACTAAAAATAGGCTACTCTAACATCAAGCAAACACATACTTATCCATAGTCGTGACCATCTTACCTATTTCTGGCTTAGTTAAGGTATCATTAGCACCGAGTGCCAGTGCTTTTCCTCGGTTATCATCACTCATAATGGAGGAGAACATCACAATAGGCGTTGTTTTATAGGTTTCACCCTCACGCAAACGCTTCAATAAGTGCATACCGTCCATGCGAGGCATTTCTACATCAGTCACAATCGCGTTGACTAATTCTGCCACAGGTACGTTTTCAGACTTAGCAGCTTGTTCAATTTCCATTAATTTCTCATAGGCTTCACCGCCGTCTTTACACGCGATAATGTTATAGCCGGCAGAACTTAATGTATCTTGAATCAAACTACGAATGAAGGCTGAGTCATCGACCACCATAATGGTTTTCGCATTACGTTTACTGACCATTTTTTGGTTAAGATCAACGGTTCTATCTACCGTGACATCGTATTTTTCCATACTCAATTCAGGGTTGATGTCAGCGATGATTTTCTCAAAATCCAAAATCATGATCAGGTTGCCATCTTTGCGCACAACAGCCACCACGCAATCTTGCTCACCCGCTTCTAAGAACTGGCTTGGCGATTCTACATCGTTCCAAGAAATACGGTGAATACGACTGATGCTATCAATCAAAAAACCATTGGTCATGCGGTTAAAATCAGTCACGATAACAAACTTTCGCTCAAGGCTTGGATTAGTAGGTACACCAAGCCAACCGGCAAGATCAACTAACGGCGTCAGTACATCACGTGATGAAAACACACCGATCATATGCGGCTGAGCATTAGGATAATCAGTGGTATCAGGAACTTGTATCACTTCCCTAACTTTCGCAACGTTAATGCCGTAATAGCAGGTTTTCGTGCGTCCATCTGGCAGTACCTTTTCTAAATGAAACTCGATAATCTCAAGTTCGTTGGTACCACTCTCTGTCAAAATTGTACTACTTGGGTTGCTCATACTGGTCACTAATCTTCAGAATGGTTATTGGTATTTGTTTAATATGGCTTGATATCGATTAACACCGTCTTCATTAACTGTGTTCTTTACTTTATCAATACCCATTTGTAAATCGTCTAGTAGGGCTTGGTCTACATTTTTGTTAAAAGCATAGTAAAGTAATCCCTGCTTTAACACATAAATCGTTTCAAATTGATCGGGTACATACCCTGCTTGCTTTATCCACCAATGAGCTGAGCGCTCATCGTAAGCGATCAAATCAATACGTTTTTTCACTAACTGCTCTGCAAGCATAGTGACATCGGTCGCTTCTTGCATGGAATCTCTTGGGACACCATACTGCAATAGCATCTGTTCACCGACATCGTCTTTTATTACCCCAATTTTATAAGAGGTAATTTCTAAAGGCTCTCCAAGTTTGATATTACTACCTTTACGAGCAATTACCGCCACTTTAATCTCATCAATTGGACCTACCCAATGAAATAACTCTTCTCTATGTGACGTCCTTGTTGTTGAGAAAAGTACCCCGTCTTTTTTCAAGATGGCAGAACGGTAAGAACGCGCCCACGGTTGCAATACGATTTGGCTCAATAACACCTCATGCCCTGAGAATGTAGCGGCTTCTTGAAGTAAATCAACCGAAATTCCAGTGACTTGGTCTTGCTCGATAAAATTAAAAGGCGGGTATGCCTCTGTATAATAAGTCAATGTCTCAAGGCTACTTGGATAAGCGGGTGAGGGTACAAATACAGTGACTAACCATATAGGTAGTATTGTACGCACATATTTGATTACGTTCATCCTCTCTCCTAAATGATGTTATCTGCCTTTTGTTCTTAAACTTTAGATGGGGTTTGAAAGTCCGTCTAGTTCATCGCAAGTATTCATCTTCAAGCACAACTCATAGTGAGGAGCAGTATCATTTAAATTCAAAGGGTTGATAGATAAAACATCAATTATTGGCGGGGGATTTTTTTATAGCTACGCTCAGGACGGCCAACGGTTCCGTAGTTTAAATCAGCAGCCAATTCACCGCTACTAATTAAATACTCAAGGTAACGCCTTGCTGTAGTTCGACTTGCGCCAATGTTTTCCCCTGCCTCGTCGGCTGTTAAAATGCATTTTGTATCAAAAAGATGGCGTATTTTATCTAGTGTTACTGCATCGATTCCTTTTGGAAGGCGCAGATGGATAGAGAGTTCATTGCTATTCGGCATCAACATTTTATCAACCACGTGTTGGTCAACATCAGCCACAGATCCCAATTCTAACTGTCGGGTCAGGTATTTTTTCAAGGCAGCCTCTAATCGAGGAAACATGACCGGTTTGAGTAAGTAATCCACTACACCGCCGCGCATTGCCTGTTGCAGCGTCTCAACATCGCGCGCTGCAGTAATCAAAATGACATCACAGCCTTGGTTGTTGCCTCGAACTTTCTGTAAGAGATCGAGCCCCGTACCATCCGGTAGATAAACATCAAGTAACACTAAATCGGGTTTGAGAATATCTAACTGCAATTGCGCATCGGCGTGAGTCGTTGCAATACCAATAACCTCAAATCCCTCAATTTGTGTCAGGTAACGATGATGTAATTGCGCAATCGCGATATCATCTTCAATGATCATGACACGAGTATTCATACTTGTTCTTCCTTAGGCAGATAAACCGTTACTCTTGTTCCAACCTCTTGATTACTTTTCATTTCCAGCTGCCCTTGATAGCGATCAGCTAACTGTTTTACCAGGTGTAAACCCACACCTCGGTTGTGTTTCGCTTTGCTAGAGACCCCTTTTTGCCATAATTGCTGTGGCAAAATGTGTTCAGGTAAACCACACCCTTTATCGTCTACTTCCAGAATAATTTCGGCACCATAATCACTGAGCGACACTTCAATGATGCGTCGTTCTTGTGTTACCCGTTTTTCATTGCGGATCATCGTGAGTGTTGCATCAAATGCATTGTCAATCAGGTTACCCAAGATAGTGACGATATCTTCAGCATTAATACGCGGCGGCAAAGGTTCTAAATGCGCTCCCTCTTCAACGACTAGCTCCAAACCAAGCTCACGAGCACGCTCAGTTTTGCCAAGCAGCATTCCGGCAATGAGTGGATCTCTAACTGTCTCGCGTAGAAATTCAATTAACGCTTGGTAATGAGCCGTTTCTTGACCGATTAAATGCTGAACCGCCTCCAACTCTCCCATCTGTACAAGCCCACTGATGGTGTTGAGTTTGTTGCGATGTTCGTGAGTTTGAGAGCGCAACATTTCCGCATACTCTTTGGTTTGAGAAAGTTGCTCGGTTAATTCGTTGATTTCATCTCGGAGGCGGAAACTGGACACCGCTCCAACCACTTTACCGTCAACAATAATCGGGCTTCGATTGGCAATTAGACGTTGTTGATTGAGGTACAGCTCGATGTCGTGATCAGGCGTACCGCTCTCTATGACGCTCATAAGATCACTATCAGGTAAAAAAAGGGAAAGTGGTCGATTGAGCGCCATGTCTCGGTTAATCGCCAAAATATCGCAAGCACTCTTATTAATAGAACGAAGAATACCTGCATCATCAATGCTTAAAATACCTTCTTTCAAAGTACTCATGGTGACATCAAGTTCAACATATAAACGACCAATCTCTTCTGGCTCAAAACCGAGTATCGCTTTTTGAAAACGACGTGATACATAACTAGAAACCAGTGCATTCGCTGCCACGACTAAGAGCGCCATACCAATTAAATAAATCAGGAAAGGTTCAATTTTATCTTGCAGCCGCTCGATCAAGTACCCGACAGAGACTACCCCAACGATGTCACCATTTGCACTAATCACAGCCGCTTTACCACGTACCGATTGACCAAGCGAACCTTGCGCGAAAGAGACGTAAGATTCACCATAAAGTAAGGCTCGGTCGTTGTCCCCACCTTTCATAGGCAGACCAATTCGTTCATCGACAGGATGTACTAGACGGATACCGCGCCGATCCCCGATCACAATAAAGGCAGCGCCGATTAATGTTGTTAGCTCTCGGTAGCGTTGTTGGTGATCGACTCCACTACCGGACTCAAGCATATCAACCACTGATGGAGTTTGCGCAAGAAATGAAGCCACCCCCAAGGCTTTTAGCCCCATTTCTTCTTCTTGAGAGTGTTTTATGTACATAAAACCAGCGGCAACCAGCAACAGTAATTCAATCACCCCTGAAAGGGTCATTATGATCAGCATACGCTTACGAAAACTAATACGACTCCACACCATAAATCCCTCTTTAATTCTGCATACAAGCTAACACTTATTTAACATTTGAGCGAAGAGAGAAACGAATAACTGTGAACAATACTACGCATTCCACGCACCATTTTGGTTCATTTTATTGCAATCTATTTCGAAGGCTTGCCAAGCAGAATATGCATTAGGTTTTATAAAAAATTATCATGACTATTTCTTGAACTGGATCACATCTATTTTAGGAAATTTTTATCTCATTATACGAAAGTATTTGTATACTTATTGTGCAGTAAAGACGATGAGGAAACCTCACGAAGAGATAGCCCTATAATAACCATACCAATTGCTATCGAATACATTCATAACATCTGTCAGAAGGATACTTACAATGAAACGCGATGCCTTTGGAATTTGCCTTTCACGAGATATGCTGTTTAATCATTTACAGTCAACCTTTACTCATGTTCGGGCTTATGAAGAGATAGCGACGGAGTCAAATGATGACCTGAGAGTGCTGCTCGCTTTCCCTCAGATGTCAGGCAAAGACGTGCTCACCACGATGCAAGGGAGTAAAAAGCTCGTTTGGCGAGCGGATTATTTCTGCCCTTCGCATCATAAGTATTAAATAATAAGTCTTGAATATTAAGGACATGCGCTTCATGCTAGCGCATGATACTTGTGTGTGCCGTTTTCTGGCATTTTAACCCACGTTGCTGTTGACTTACGCAGTGAAAAAATAGAGCATTAGCTCTAAATTTAAAATAATTCGAGCTTAGCATGAAAGCGAAAACACTCAGCCTATTCGTCTGTACTCTGCTTGGTGCAGCCCCTTCTTTCGCCGCGCCGATTTCCTTTCAACAAGCATGGGATCTTTTGCAACAGAGCAATAATTCACTTGCTGCTGGGCGGGCGAATGTCGAACGTTATCAGCATATTGAAAATTCCACAGACAGTCTTAATTTGCCTGCTGTTTCTATTGGTGCAAACTACACGCGTTTAGACCAAGATGTTACTTTGTCAGGAAAGCAGATATTCGATAGCACTGGGCAATCTGTCCCATCATCTTTGGGGCCAAATTTAGGGCCGATACTCGCCAGCGCTGGCTACATCACTTCAACCATCACCGAACGTGATATTTTCAGCTCTTCGATTCGCGCTATTTGGCCTATTTTTACAGGCGGACGGATCAGCGCCGCACAAGCGGCAGCGGAAGGTAAAAAAGAAGAAGCGCAAAACCAGCTCGCAATGGAAACACAAGCGCGCTATGAAGACTTGAGCAAATATTACTTTAGTGTTCTTTTGGCAAAAGAGGTTTTAGTGACTCGCCAAGACGTTGAGCAAGGGTTAACCAAGCACCGTGATAATGCACTAAAGTTAGAGCAACAAGGGCAAATTGCCCATGTGGAACGGCTACAAGCTGAAGCCTCAGTAGATAAAGCAACGGTTGAACGCAAAAAAGCACAAAAAACCTTAGATATTGCCCAAAGCGCACTGACTCAAATTCTAGGTCAAACAGAAAAAGTCGAGCCAAGTGGTTCACTGTTTGTCAACGACCGTTTACCGCCGCTCTCTATTTTTGTGGAGCAAACGCTCAATACCTATCCGGGCTTGGCACTACTTGAAGCAAAAGAAAAGCAAGCAAGCAGCTTGATCAAAGCTGAACAAGGCAAATACTATCCAGAAGTCTACCTTTACGGTGATTACAGCCTACATGAAGACGATTCGCTGGCCAGCCAAATGAAGCCGGATTGGTTAGTGGGTGTTGGGGTCAACATTCCGTTAATTGAAACATCGGGTCGCAGCGATCAAGTCAAAGCAGCGCACAGCGCGGTCTCACAAGTACGTTACTTAAAGGCGCAAGCTAAGCAAGATTTGAGCGTGTTGGTGGAAAAAACCTATTTGGAAGCCGAACAAGCATTGGAAGAAGTGATGGGGCTAAACTCGAGCCTAGCACTGGCGAATGAAAACCTGAGCCTACGCCAAAAAGCATTCAGTCAGGGTTTAGCAACGTCTTTAGATGTAGTGGATGCAGAGCTCTACCTTGCTAGTATCAAAACTCAGCAGTCATTAGCCAGCTTCAACTACTTACTTTCTTTAAATAAGTTACTGGCATTGACCAGTGAAATGAATACTTTCCCTATCTACACACAATCAGCGATTTTGTTGCACTCATCAATGACTCACGAATCACCTGCTCAAAAGGATGCCTTATGAAAGCTGTAAAACCAACACTGATTGCTCTTGCTGCTGTGGTGGCGATCTCTTGGGTAGGCTATCGCTTTTACCAAGCATCGCAACCTAAACCTGTCCGCTTACAAGGTCAAATTGAATCTCAGCAATACAGTATCTCTTCGAAAGTTCCCGGCCGTATTGATCAGGTACTGGTGCGCAAAGGCGATAGCGTTGAACGCGGCCAGCTCATTTTCACTCTGCACAGCCCTGAAATTGAAGCTAAATTAGATCAAGCGATTGCGGGTCAAAAAGCGGCGGGCGCACTGGCTAAAGAAGCAGAAACAGGCGCACGCGATCAGCAGATCCAAGCGGCAAAAGATCAATGGCTTAAAGCTAAAGCCGCAGCGGATTTAATGGAAAAAACCTATTTGCGTGTCAATAATCTTTACCGTGATGGTGTCGTCGCTGAACAAAAACGTGATGAAGCCAATACCCAATGGCAGGCCGCTAAATATACTGAAAGCGCCGCTTTTCAGATGTATCAAATGACCAAAGAAGGCGCACGCTCTGAAACTAAACTCGCTGCCGCGGAAAAAGAACGTATGGCTGCAGGTGCCGTAGCGGAAGTTGAAGCTTATGCCGCGGATACTAAAATTGAGAGTTGGTTTGACGGTGAAGTGTCCCAAGTACTGCTACAAAGTGGCGAACTGGCTCCACAGGGCTTCCCTGTCGTCACTGTCGTGGATACCCAAGACTCATGGGCGGTGCTCAACGTACGCGAAGATCAACTCAAGCATTTTACGAAAGGCACCACATTTACGGCTTACTTACCTGCTTTAGAAGCCAAAGTAGAATTTATCGTTTCCCACATTGCAGTGATGGGTGATTTCGCCACATGGCGATCAACAGACTCATCACAAGGGTTTGATTTGCGCACCTTTGAAATCGAAGCTCGCCCTACCACACCTGTCGAAGGTTTGCGTATGGGAATGAGTTTAGTGGTTGAGCTGTAAGCCTTATGTCAATTCAGGTTCGCCCTCAATGGCCTCTGCTGCGCCATGATCCTTGGCTATTGTCTAGCCTAAGCTGGATACCCATAGTATTGGCATTCAGTATTTGGTGGATTTTCTCACAAGGGATAGTGCGCGATCTGCCGATTGGCGTGGTCGATTTGTCTCACAGCCAATTGTCACGTCAATTGATAAGAGATTTCGATGCAACCTCGACCATGGCCGTCACGCACCAGTTCCAAGATGTCAATCAAGCCAAAACTGCGTTGATTGAAAGTGACATTTACGCGTACGTTGTCATTCCGTATCAATTTGATAAATCAATATTTCGTGGTGAGCAGCCACAAGTATCGACCTTCTTTAATAGCCAATACATTTTGGTTGGACGATTGATCAACGCTGCCATTGTTCAAGCACAAAGTACGTTCAATGCCCACGTGGATGTCGTAAAAAACCTAGCGACTAGCCAACAAACCACATTGAGTGCGATGGGGCGAGCCGTACCAATCAGGACACAGATTACGCCCCTGTTTAATCTCAATACAAACTATGCGCAATTTTTAGTCTCGGCGGTTGTACCCGCTCTTTGGCAAATCGTTGTCGTGGTCAGTACCATTATGATTTTGGCTGCAAACCATCGTCACTTTGGTTTGCAAACGTGGCTTGGAGAAAAGCCATTACGAATTTTAACGCTAACATTGATGCGTTATCTGCCGATTTTTATGTTGCAAGGGATTGGTTTTTTAATCTGGTTTTATCAAATATTAATGTGGCCAATGCACGGCAGTTTTGCTCTATTGATTATCGCACAACTTGCAATGACGCTCGCCTGTATGATCATGGGCGCACTCTTTTTCTTTCTAACACTCGATCCGGCAAGAGCGATGAGTTTTGCTGGCGCTTTTACCGCACCAAGTTTTGCGTTTATGGGCATTACGTTCCCAGTGACGGATATGAATACTCTAGCGCAGTGGTGGCGAAGCCTGCTACCAGTGAGTCACTACATTGAAGTGCAAGTAAGCCAAGTGAGTTATAACGCTGAGCTGTTGTCATCACTGAAGTATTTAGTGCCAATGCTGGGCTATGCATTGCCGCTGCTGCTCACTTTGATTCTTATCCGTAAACACAAGCAAGCCGAGCGAATCAACCATGACTGAAACTACGCGATTCATTGCTCTACTGAAAGCAGAGCTAAAAGCGCTATTCACTAACCCTGTGGTGCTGTTGACTGTCTTTGGTGGCGTGGTTTTTTACTCCTTTTTATACCCTTTGCCTTATACGCAGCAAACTCCACGCGAGCAGACACTCTCGATAGTCAATCTCGATAAAAGCCAAGCCAGTTACCAACTAGAACGCATGGTTGACGCAACGCCACAAGTCAAAGTGATTCAACGAGACAGTACCATTGAAGATGCCAAGCAGGCGTTTCTTAACCGCAAAGTTAGCGGTATTTTAGTGATTCCTGAACATTTTTATAAAGACCTACTGCTTGGGAAAAGTCCAACACTGGCCTACGCTGGCGATGCCTCTTACTTTCTAGTGTACGGCACCATCGTTGAGGGCTTATCGCAAGCTGGTGGAACCTTAGCCGCGAAAAGTAAAGTGTCACGTTTAGTGATGGAAGGAGAACCGCTTTCTCTGGCCGCTCAGCACTATTCCGCCACAAGCATCAACTTAAAACCGACCTTTAACCCACGCATGGGTTATGTTGATTACGTTGTCCCAGCGGTGTTTGTTTTGATCTTACAACAAACCATGATCATGGCGGCAGGATTAATGGGCGGAACACAAAAGCACGGAAATGGCTATTGGAGTCATACCACACCGCTACGATTAATATTGGTACGCAGCATTGTCCTGGTTGCTGTTTATTATCTACTCAGCATGTACTACTTTGGTGCCAGTTTTACCTCACATGGTGTCAACACCCTCGCCAGTGCGGGGCATTTATTGCTACTTCTACTGCCTTTCTTACTGGCCTCTTGCCTATGCGGCATTTGGCTTGGTTCAGTTACACCGCGGCGAGAATTGGTGACGTTAGTGGTATTAATCAGCTCAATGCCACTGATTTTTTCAGCTGGTTTTATTTGGCCTTTAGAAGCAATTCCACGCCCTATCATTTGGATCTCCAACCTCTTTCCCAGTACGCCTGCCATTCAGGGATTTCTTAGTTTGAACCAAATGGGCGCATCATGGGATCAAATCAGCACTCAGTGGGGGATCTTGTGGGTGCAAGTGTTTGGTTGGGGAGCCCTTGCCTTTTACCAACTCCAGCGGAAGCGTTAATCAATCATTCCTGCCACTGCTGACGCATACGCTCAACAGTGGCATCATCGATACCATGAACATTCTGGTACTGCGCACGACAAACATTAATCACTAAGGTTGCATGGTAACGTTTAGCCAACTGCCGGTAAGCTCGCATCTCCCACTGTCGAACAAAAGTATTCGCCACAACAACGTCCTCACCTTGCGCTAAACAGCGCTCCACTTTCTGTTGACACCACCGATGAGCTTGCTCGATTTTATCTGGCTGATAACAATAGCTGCCTTGCTCATTGATAAAATACATATCCGCTTCAAAATGCTTTGCATGCAGCGTCCTTGCTAAGGTGCTTTTGCCTGAGCCGGGTAATCCCCTGATCAAAGTTAAGGTTAGCGCCATGTGTCTCCAACGGGTAAGTCAACAGATACTCAATAGTAACCAATTTCACAGCAAGATCCATTTTGCTATCGACATCTGGTTTTGATTGAGTTAAGTTCGGCAGTATAGACGTCCAAAAATAGCTTAGGGAGAAAGCTGTGCCGATTAAGATCCCAGACCAACTGCCTGCCGGTGATGTACTGCGTCATGAGAACATTTTCGTGATGTCAGAAACACGTGCCGCCACACAGGGCATCCGTCCACTGAAAGTTTTGATTTTGAATTTAATGCCGAAGAAAATCGAAACCGAGACTCAGTTTTTACGCCTGTTATCCAATACTCCGCTGCAAGTGGATATTGAATTACTGAGAATTGATGAGCGCCCAAGTAAAAATACCCCCACTGAGCATTTGGAGAACTTTTACCGTCAATTTGAGATGGTAAAAAATCGCAACTTCGACGGGCTCATCATCACCGGAGCACCTTTGGGGTTGGTTCAATTTGAAGATGTGATTTATTGGGAACACTTAAAAAGCGTGATGGAATGGGCTAAAAATCACGTCACTTCCACACTCTACGTTTGCTGGGCAGCGCAAGCGGGGCTAAAACTGCTCTACAATCTGCCCAAACGAACTCGCAAAGAAAAATTATCGGGCGTTTATCATCATGAAATCCACCATCCCTTTCATCCGATATTACGCGGCTTTGACGACACCTTTTTAGCGCCCCATTCTCGTTATGCTGATTTTTCACCAGAATACTTAGCCGAACATACGAATTTAGATATTCTCGCCACCTCTGATGTGGCGGGTGTGTACTTAGCCTCAACCAAAGACAAACGTAACGTGTTTGTCACAGGTCACCCTGAATACGACGCACATACACTGCATGGTGAATATATTCGAGATTTAGGTGAAGGGATGGAACCCGCAATCCCAGTCAACGACTACCCCAATGACAACCCAGATAATAAGCCAGTCGCCAGCTGGCGAAGCCACGGTCACTTGCTGTTTGCAAACTGGTTAAACTACTGTGTTTACCAACAAACACCTTACGACCTTGAACACTTTAGCGAAGATAAATTTACCAAAGACGATTAGTGTTTCATGCCTGATCATCTCAGTAATGAGGTGTTCAGGTTTTCATCAAACATAGTGCATACTGACTCAAACATAGTGCATACTGACTCGCATTCTTCTCTGCTCTTTCCCCCTCGATCTTCTGATTTCCTTATCATGCGTCTAAGCCATTTAGGAGCTGCAGATAATGAAAAAAATACTGATGATATTGATAATGTTCACGTTATCGGCCTGTGTCACCGTGAACGAAAAAGGTGAGCCTGAAGTAAAAGCGGATCCGGTTGAAATGGCCGAATCTCGCATTGCGCTCGGCCTAGGCTATTTAGAAAATGGCAACATGAGCAAAGCACGTGAGAACTTAGAAAAAGCCACACAACATGCGCCGACTTACTATCGCTCGCAACTTGCGATGGCTCACTACTACCAAACTGTCGGTGAAACAGAGGCCGCACGTAAAACCTATCAAACCGCGCTTCGCGCCCATCCCAAAAACGGCAATATTCTCAATAACTACGGTACATTTTTGTGTAAGCAGGGCGAATATCAAAAAGCCGATCAATATTTTAACCGCGCCATTGCTCAACCCTATTATTACCTTGTCCCAGCAAGCTATGAGAACGCAGCCTTTTGCGCGTTAAAATCTGGCGATAAAGAACAAGCGCGCTACTATTTTGCGAAAACATTAGACCATGACCCTAATCGAGCTCGTTCATTGCTGCAATTAGCTAAATTGGAAATTGACGCTCAACAATACACGCAAGCTCGCATTCGCTTGATGCAATTTAATCAGCGCTACGGTAACCAAAAAACATCGCTTCAATTATTGGTAGAGTTAGAGAAAAAGGCAGGAAATAAAGCGTTAGAGAAAAAATATCAAGCGGCGCTCGATACCTTTTCCTAACATCGTATTACTAGGGCAAGGGTTATTTGATATTGGTGGGTCTACCGTCTTTGCCACCATTACGGTCACGATAGTGGATACGGCGAAGACGTCTGACTTTCTGAGCGCGCTGAATTTTTTGATATTCACGATAAATAATACGAATAAAAAACCCAAGCCCAATCATCGTAAGCAAGGCAAACAGATAAGCGAAGGGCTGGCAGATCCAGTCAGGTTGGCAAGGTAAATAAAGGTCAAAGTCCATACCTTACTCCTTCTATTGCTATCTCAACTCACTGACCAATATAGTCAATCAACGAAGTCAGCCTAGCACTTTGCCGCTAACCATTGTTTGCGTTGGCTGTCATTTTGGAAACTCCATGCGATGAATCGACTCACTTTTTGCCCTTGTTGCATTTCAACAACCCTCACCACTGCAGCACCCACTTTATCTAACTGTTTTTGCATCCAACGTACATTCTCTTTTTTAGAGATCAGTGTGGTGAACCACAGCACTTGCTGAGCGTAGTGTTGACTTTCAAAGGCCATGTTTTTAATAAAGGCAGCTTCACCACCGGGGCACCATAACTCAGCTTTTTGTCCACCAAAGTTGAGCGTGACCGCCTTACTTCTGTTAGCGTCTTGCCCCGCAATTTCTTGACCTTTTTTGACTCGATTACGCTGTAAATTTTTCAACTTACGTTCGCTGCCTTGCTGCGCCTCTACTTGTGATGCGTGAAAAGGCGGGTTGCACGTGGTGAGATCGTAACGCTCATTTTCTTGGATAATCTGCTTAAAAATGTGTTTTGCATCACTCTGCAAACGGCATTCAATACGCCCATTGAGTGAAGCATTGCCATTAACCACCAGATTGGCAGATTGGATAGAGATAGGATCAATATCGCTACCAACATAGCGCCAGCCGTACTCTGCCACGCCCACTATCGGATAAATACAGTTAGCTCCGACCCCAATATCAAGTGCTTGAACCTTTTCATGCTTGATGGATGGGCACTCATCTAGCATCAGATCGGCCACGCGATGGATATAATCAGCTCGACCGGGGATCGGCGGGCACAAATACCCAGCGGGAATATCCCAATGGGTCACATGATAATGATGTGCCAATAACGCTTTGTTGAACATTTTCACCGCCATCGCATCGGAGAAATTGATGCTCGGTTCACCACTCGGGTTGCGAATAACAAAGGCCTTCAAAGCAGGCAGTGTATTAATCAGCGCGGGAAAATCGTATTGTCCTTGATGCTGATTACGAGGATGTAACCCCTGCTTTGCTTTTAACGCAGGTTTTTTATGGCTCGCTTCTGGTTGGCTTTTCTGCGACTTCGCTTTGGCTGACATTACTGCTCCTCTTTTAAATCGAGATACATCATAAACAATCGTGCATCAAACTCGAGCTGATGATAATTCGGTTCCATATGGCAACACAGTTGATAGAAGGCCTTGTTGTGCTCTTTCTCTTTGATGTGAGCCAGCTCATGTACCACTAGCATGCGCAACAGCGGCTCCGGTGCTTCTTTAAACATGCTCGCTATGCGGATCTCATTTTTAGATTTGATTTTCCCACCATGCACTTTGGCAACATAACTGTGCAACCCTAGTGCGTTATTGATAATGTGGATTTTATTGTCGTACACCACTTTACTGATCGGCGCCGTTTTCTTCATGTATTGATTTTTGAGATCAATCGCGTAGTTAAACAACGCTTTTTCACTTTGAATCGAATGGCGCTGCGGGTAGCGTTGTTCAAACCAACTAACGAATTTACCGGCCGTGATCAACTGTTCAACTTGTGAAACGAGATGAGGCGGATAGTTTTGTATGTAACGAAAAGATGGATGCATAGCCCAGCAACTGACTCATAAAAAAGGCGCTAAGTGTAACTGAATCAAGCCTGCGTTTCATCTTTCCAATCACAAGGAGCAAGGCTTCGCATCCGAGAGAGTTGAAACTCAGCGCCTCGGTGGGTAAACTTGCCGCCCTTTATGTTCGGTTAATGAGTGAATTGGATGAAACGTATTGTGCTCTACGTCAAAGATAAATGCCCGCATTGTAAAGATGCTCAGCGCTATCTTGACGCCAAACAGATCCCCTACCGCTTATGTAACGCAAAAATGCAACGCGGCCGGAAGGAACTGGATGCGATCGGCGCGCGCAGTGTACCGGCGTTAAAAATTGGTGATCGGATTATGATTGGCTGGAACCCAAACAACTTTGAAAAAATCTATCAAAGTTAATCGAACGATACACATCGCCCCTTTCACACGTACTGTTTCACAAATTCAATAAAAGTACGGTCGGCATTAGACAAATAGCCCTCTTTGCGCCATGCGAGGGCTAAATCTAACCAGACTGGCGGTTCAAAAGGGATCGCTCGTACATCCGGTTCATGCTCCGTTACAAGCTCTAATAACGCAGTCACTGCGTACTCATGTTTGACAATACTTAAAATCATTGGCAAAAGATTGGTTTCAAAAGAGAAATGTGCGCTGAGCTTATGCTCTTTACACACTTTATCAATGAAGTCGCGGTGGAAATAACCGGGCTTAAACATTACCAATTCATGCTCAAAAAAGGTCTTAAAATCTATCGATTCTCGTTGTGCTAACTCATGTTCTTTCCCCACTACCGCCACCATTTGCGATGATAAGAGGGGATCAACTTCTAAATCCGGAGGAAGATCATGATTGAGGATCACGCCAATATCTAGCTCACCACTGAGCAACATTTTCCGAATCGACTGAGTTCCCGCTTCTATCACCGTCATTTTTAGCAAGGTAAAGTGACTTTTAAAAGCCATTACAATTTCTGGAAAGAAATAGGATCCCATCATGCTCGGCGCGCCGAGCCTCACTTCGCCTTTGACTAGCCCTTTAAGCTCATCCATCGCCAATTGTGCATCTTCAAGTTGCTGCAAAATACGAGTGGCGTGTTCATATAACACTTGCCCTTCATGGGTCAGCGTCACTTTTCGCTCATCTCTTTTTAACAAAACAACCCCTAATTGCTGCTCAAATTTCTTAATCGAAATACTGAGCGCTGGCTGCGCAATGTGCAGTTGCTGGGCTGCCAAAGTAAAGCTGCCGCACTGAACCACAGCCGAAAAATGTTTTAGATGGCGAGTATCCATAGCGTTATGGTTCCACAGAATCAAACAAAGCGAGATTCGTCCAATAGGGTTTGGATATATTTTATATATCACAACGATATTTTTAATATATTTTATTAATCACCAAGCCACTGCTACTGTGATCACAGATACATAACGTAAGTGAAGCGTAATCATGATCGAAATTGGCAGTAAAGAATACCGAAAAGTCACTTGGGGACTTGCGCTCGGCTCGTTCTTAGTCTTTTGTAATCTCTATCTTTTTCAGCCAATGTTGCCCTACCTTGCTACGCATTTTGCGGTTTCGGAAACTCAAATTAACTGGTTATTTGCCGCATCAACTCTCCCACTCTCCGTCAGTTTAGTCCCTTGGGCAATCAGCTCTGAATCCTTTGGCCGCCGCAAAGTGATGTTATTGGGGCTATTCATGATGCCCTTGATCGGCAGCTTGATGCTGATCAGCCAACAACTGTGGGTGCTGGTTTTAACACGTGCACTAATGGGCGTCGCATTGGCCGCCTTTGCTTCGGTTGCCGTGGCTTACATGGCTGAGGAGCTTTCACCTCAAGCTTTTAGCCAAGCGATTGGCGGTTATATTGCTGCCAATTCATTAGGTGGCATCAGCGGCCGAATTTTAGGCGGTATATTGACCGATGCTTTTGGCTGGCAACAAGCGGTGATTGTGATTGCCTTGCTTACTTTCGTCTGCGCTATCATTGTTCTGTGGTTGCTGCCCATTCAACGCAATTTCACGCCGCAACGAGGCTTATTCTTTCACCACAATCGTGCGCTAGTAAAGCATCTTTCTAACCGCACGCTGTGGCTAGCGATGCTGATTGGTGGCACTAACTTTGCGCTGTTTGTTAACCTTTACTCTGTGATGGGCTTTCGGCTTGTCGCCGAACCTTACTCGCTACCGATTGGCTTAGCATCATTGATCTTCCTATGTTATTTGGCGGGAACACTCAGCTCGAAACTGACCGCCAACTGGACAAAACGCTACAATGCCATTTCGGGCATGATGTTGGGAGCCTTACTCAGTTTGTCGGGGATGTGGCTAGCCTTGATTGAATCAATCCCGTTTATGCTGATCGGTTTAATGTTGATCAGTTTCGGCGCCTTTTTTACTCATACGCTCGCCTATTCATGGGTGAGCCAAAAGGCCAGCAGCGCAAAAGTAACCGCGACCGCTCTGTATTTGGTTCATTACTATGTAGGTGGCAGCCTCGGCGGGTTTTTCCTACTCTATTGCTGGCAAAATGGCGGTTGGGCGGTGGTGGTTTCGGGTGGAATGGTGTTGTATGTGGCGATGTTTTTTCTCTGTTGGAAATTGCGCCATGATGACCGCGCCCTTGCGCACCGCAAACCGCTGCATGAATTGATCAAGTAGTGTTATCCACTCACTTTATCAAAAGAGTCATGCTATGCTTGCGCCAAATTGACTGTCTTAATAAGCACTATGAGCGTAACGATAAATAAAACCGCCATCACAACTGAAGTCGAACAGTGGCTTAACGATGTGGTGATTGGCTTAAATCTCTGCCCTTTCGCCGCAAAACCACAACGTAACCAACAGATCAAAATTTTCGTCAGTGAAGCCGATACTGAAGAACAATTGCTGCAAGACATTTTGCAGCAATTGCTAGAGTTAGAAGGCAGCTCGGCACAGTCTCTTGAGACCACCTTAGTGGTGGTGCCAAACATGCTCGAAGATTTTTTTGAGTACAACTTTTTTATCGATTGGGTCGAAGCATTAATTACGCAACAAGATTGGCAAGGCATCTTCCAAGTCGCTACTTTTCACCCTCGCTACTGTTTTGGCGGCACACGCCCCGAAGATGACGAAAACCTAACTAACCGTTCGCCGTACCCGATTTTCCATCTTATTCGTGAAGAGAGCATGGAAAAAGTACTCAAGCACTACCCTAACCCAGAAGCGATTCCCGATACCAATATCGCTCGTGTTAGTGCTCTAAGTGACCAAGAACGCCGCCAACTGTTTCCTTATTTGTTTCTCAATAAGTAACCCTGTTCTTTAACCAAACTGATGGCATGGGTCGCAGCTTTGCCATCAGTTTGTTACTATCCGTTTTCTTACTATCCGTTTTCTTACTATCCGTTTTCTTACTATCAGTTTATTACTATCAGTTTATTATTATCAGTTTATTACTATCAATTTGTTACTACGCGTCACAATCCCTGTTAACCAAACCAATGGACCGAGATAATGCATTTATCCAAGCTTACTCAAGAGATTTACGATCATCTTTACCGCGATATTACCGAGTTTCGTAGCACCTTTGATCTCCCCGTTGCTGATGCCAGCAGCTTAAACGATAAAGCTGACACGTTGCATACTTCGCTCGCGATTGAAGAATTGACTGAACTTGCTGAAGCTGACAATAAAACGGAACAAGCGGATGCGATCATCGATACTGTGTACGTTTTGATGGGTCGTTTAGTCCACCTTGGACATAGCCAAGTGAGTGACAACTTAGCGATCAGCTATTTGATTGATCTTCTGCTCAATGTTGCCGTGAATCGTGGCATCGAATTTATTCCATGCTGGGATGAAGTACACAGCTCGAACATGAGTAAAGTATGTCGCAATGAAAAAGAGTATGCCGATACACAAGCCTACTATGCTGAACAAGGTATTGAGCTGATGGCCGTACAAAAAGGCGACTACATTATTGCTAAATGCGCACAAGATTTTGTCTCTGAAGGCAAAACGATTCGCCAAGGTAAAGTGCTCAAATCAGTCTATTACCGTCCTGCTGACCTTGCTTCATTGACGCAATAACCTTGCAAAGACTCAGATTAAAAAAACCACCTTGTGGGAGCAAGGTGGTTAAGAGACTTATAAAAAGCCTAACAAGAACGAGAATGTATCGATTCTATTAATGCGATTGGCGTGCCAACTTTCACATAAAACCTAACTATTTGTTTTTAATAGACTTACTATTTTTATCATTCTATCTTCAGCACATTGATGCGCTAAAAGTGTGCTGACTGCACGACAGTTGTGCTTTTAATCAAAGATAAGGTAAGGCTTTCCTTCAACAACAACCTGCTTCACCTGAGTCTGAAACGCTGCACTTAACGCTTGGCTCTCTAATACTTGTTCAACCGAGCCGGAACTTTGCAATACGCCATCTTGCAGTAACAGAGCGCGATCGGCATGGCGCAATGTTCGATTGAGATCGTGATTGGCCATTACTACCGCTATCCCTTGCTGTGCAACCTCTTCAATCAAACGATAAAGCAACCCTTCTTGAGCAATATCAAGAGGCGCCGCAGGTTCATCTAATATCAATAACTGCGCGTAAGGGTTTAAGGTTGGCCAAATTTGCAAGCAAATACCGGCCAAGCGGACACGTTGCCATTCGCCGCCTGACAGTTGGTGAATGGATCGATGCAATTTGTCTTGAATATTCAATCGTTGAGTGAGATGAACCACGGCTTGATTAACAACCTGAGAATGTAAATCGGCGCAACTGGGGATCGCTAAGGCAAGATATTGATAAACATCGACATTAAAAACAGGCTTGTCGTTTTGCGACAGATAAGCTCGGTGCAGTGACAGCGCCTCTAACGATGCGCTTGAAAGCTGAAGATCACCAATGTAGACCTCACCTTGGCTCTCTGTCACGCCAGCTAACGCCGACAGTAAAGTGCTTTTTCCGCTGCCATTAGGCCCAATAACATGCAGCACCTCTCCCGCTTGGCAGGTAAAAGAGAGTGGTAATAAGCGTGATGAAACCTGCAGGCTATTAACGTGAATCATGGTTTTTCAACAACATCCAAATAAAAATCGGCGCACCAATGGTGGTAGTGACGACACCAAGTGGAAGCTCAGCAGCATTAAGCGCCGTTCTGGCAACGGTATCCGCGCAAACCAGTAAGAGTGCGCCGAACAGAGCCGACATAGGTAAAAGGTAGCGGTTTTCAGAACCAAACGCCAAGCGCAATAAATGCGGAACAACCAACCCAACAAAACTGATCACACCGCCCAATGCCACCGCAGCTCCTACCAGCAGCGACACGGCAAAAATCAATTTCCAACGTAGTCGATGCACATCCACACCTAACTGCTTTGCATGAGTTTCGCCCAGCATCAGTTTGTCTAACGTTTTTCCTTGCAGAGCAAGCCAGATGATCACCGGAAGCGCAGCTAATGAAAGCGTATGTTGATACCAGCTTGCACCACCAATACTGCCCATCAACCAGTAAACCAGTTGCCTTAAACTGAGATCATTACTGAAATAAAACGCCCATGTCACCACAGCACCAGATAAAATACCCAGCGCCACACCGACCAACAGTAAGCGGGTTGTGCTTAAACGCATCGCTTTAGCCATGCTGACCAGTAAAAGAGTAAACACCATCGCACCGACTACGGCACAAAGCATGAAAATTTCAGGTGAGGCCAAGGCAGGGAAGAAAAACAGCACCACTACCATCGCCACACTGGCTCCACCAGAAATACCAAGCACGCCCGGCTCTGCCAAAACATTCCCTAATAACACTTGCAGCGCCGCGCCTGATACGGCTAGTGAAGAACCAATGATGACGGCAGAGACCAGACGAGGAGCACGAAGTTCAGTCACTAACTGCCATTCCAGTGGTGACCAAGTGTGAAATGGGCTGATAAAGAGTTCACCCACCATCAAATAAAACGCACTCATCGTAATCAACAATGCCAGCATAGCGTAGAGGGCGTAATGCCAGCGACGCTGTTTTTTTAAGAGTAACTGATTGAACGTCATGCGCTTATATGTAAGTAAGAGAAACAATAATGGCCTAACCTTACCGTTAAGCCATTTAAATAGAAAGTGATATACCAAAGCAATCGCCTGTATTGCACACCTTGTTAAGAGGCCAAAAGGTTAACAGGTCAAAAGATTAACAGGCCAAAAGTAGCATCGGTTAATCGTATACCAATTGATCGTCTTCATAGCGTGTCGCCACTTTGCACACCATTAACGCGGCGCGCTGGCCTAATGCCACTTTTCGGTTAGGAAATACGATCGCTTCATCTTCATTTTTCGCCATGAGTGGCTTTTCACCATCATGGCCAAATACCTCACCATGTTTAAACGCGGTGAAGTTTTCGACGTTATCATCAAACATGAAATCAAAATCGTCATGCAAACGGACGATGGTACGACTGACACGATAAATGGTTGGCTTTCTTGGCAAGTGTTCAGGTGTCGCATTGGCTACCAAATCGCGCATGGCTAAGTCAAACGCGACTAATCGCTCTAGGTTGTTTTGACCAAGAGGTGCGACTTGCCCCAGCTCAAGCGTTAAAGCTTGCGCGGCAAAATTCTCTGCACTGTACCAACTGAAGGTACTTGAGGGGGAATTTGAAAGCAGCACCGCTTCGATATGGGCGTTTTCAACAAATGCCATCAATTCTCGGCTGCGGACAGGATGGCGGGATTTAGGGCTGACGGCAAACGAATAATGTTTGGAGTGACGAATCGCACAGTGCAAATCAAGATGCCACCGATTTTGCTCAGCGGTGTGTTCGAAAAAGTCTTTCACTGTCTGTTTGAGGTGCTGCGCAATCTCTCTTTCTAGCGAGTTATTGCCATTTTTATCATCAAATAAACGGTTCAAATTCTCTTGCACAAAACGGGTATGTTGATTCGTCGCCTGAGGATGAGCCACAATCAATAAGCAGCGGTGTTGGACCGCTTGAAAACCTGACTGAATATCATCCACCAGCTTATTGACTAATTCCATTGGCGCAGTTTCGTCACCATGAATACCGCAAGAAATAATGATGTGCTTACTCTCATCGTTGAGATGAGCGGGGATCACTTCGAGCACTCCACGCGAGAGCACTTTAAGCGTAATACCAGCTGCCGTTTGGATTTCGCCACTGACCATTTCTTGGTCTAAATCCAAACTATCAAATAGGAAAGATTGGCGGAAAAGGGACTTCGTCATGCGTTACTCCTTTATTGCACAGCGGTATGTTAATGAATTGTAGAAGCAATTTATGTTGAGGCGATCCCACTTATCAAGATGGATAAGGGTAAATGAAGCTCATCAACGATCGTCTCAATGCCTTATACAAAAATACGCTTAACCAGAGGCTCGGCGTTAATGGCCGGGAATTCTACCATTAAATCTGATAGTTACTCCATACTCTACTGCATACTCACCCGGTGCTAAATTTGAATTCCGATGCTCTTCACAGTCACATTCTTAGCGTTATCTTTTCCTATTTGGATATGAGTTAATGATTGATAGTCGATATTTAACACGCTATACCAATGTGGGTTTTGCCAGTCAGTGCCTAGAACATCGGCAAGTATCATTCTGATTGTTCCGCCATGAGCGATGATCAAAGTGTCTTGTTTAATCTCTTTAACTCGCGCCTCCCAAGCACGAGTTACACGCTGATGAAAATCGGCCAAGTTTTCTGCATTCGGTAGTTGATGTTTGGCCGGATTGATCCACAAAGTTTCCACTACTGGCCACATCGATTGCAGTTCATCAAAGGCCACGCCATCGACGTCACCAAAATCCATCTCTTGGAAATCAGGCTCAATTTGGTAATCCAATTTCGGCTGCTGTAAAACCAGTTGCTGCGCTAAATCATGGCAACGGCGTAGCGGCGAAGTAATGATGTTTGAGAAGGAGTAAGGGGACCTCAGCAAAGTGTGAGCGATCTGCTCTTGCCGATGCGCTTCAACGAGCACATCTGTTTTACCATTGAGCGCAGGCCGACCGACGGTTTTACCGTGGCGCATCAAATAGAGATTGATCATTGTGAGCCTTTTAAAGCGATGTCGTTTAGAGCAGTGTCTTTTAAAACAATGTCTTTTAAAACAATATCTTTTAAAACAATCGGTAAGCCCGCCGCAATAAAGCTCACTCGGGTTGCTAACTTGGCTAGCGCTTGGTTAAGCCAGCCGGCATTATCGACAAATAAGCGCGAAACCTCCCCCATCGGGATCACGCCAAGGCCCACTTCGTTAGCGACGATAACCAAAGTGGCGGGCGTTTGCTCAACGGCAAAACAGAGTTGCTCGACTCGCTTTTTTATCTCCGCTTCGTGAGCTTGCTGGCCATGGTTGTAGATAACGTTATTCAGCCACAGCGTTAAGCAGTCCACTAATACCACATCATGTGCTGAAAAAGTGGCCATTAACTCAGGCAGTTGTTCAGGGCATTCGTGCTCTTGCCATTCCGACGTTCTTTGCTGCTGGTGGTGGGCAATCCTTGCCTGCATTTCATCATCAAACGCAATCGCGGTGGCAACATAGTTAAGCTGAGCCTGCGGCAGCCGCATTAACAGGGCTTGGTGTGCTTGCTTTGCGGCCTGTTCAGCGAAACAAGACTTACCGCTACGCGCGCCACCCAAAATCAAATGCACCATTATTCAATCGCTCCCATGCTCAAATAACCCAGCCCAGCGAATACAATAAGCAGCAGATAGATCAGCAGTTCCATGATCTGTTGTGCAGCGCCAAGGCAATCTCCGGTGAAGCCACCAATACGTGCCATCAACCAAGCTTTGAAGAAAATACGAAAAACCACAGCAACCAATACTAGGCTCAGGCTTACCTGCCAACCAAACCATACCGCAGGCGCTAAGCCGCACAGCAGTAGAAAAATGAGCTCTGGAAGGGTTTGTTTATTAGCTAGCGGCTTACTTTTACTGCTATCGAGATCGCTCACATACGGCATATCGAAAATCAACGATGCCGCTATCGCACGGCTAAAACTGTAGCCTAGCACCCACACCATCAATACATTGCCATAACCAAGTAGCGCCTCTAGAAAGAGAAACTTACACAGTAGCGCCATCACTAAACTGGCCGCACCATAGGTGCCAATACGGCTATCTTTCATGATGCTCAAACGGCGCTCAACCGTCATTCCTCCGCCAATGCCGTCCGCCATATCGGTTAAGCCATCTTCATGAAATGCTCCCGTTAATAACAAACTGGCCACCATCGTCAGTGCGATGCTCACCTCGTTCGGTAAAATCAGGATCAGCACACTGTAGATGGCACCGCAGATCGCGCCGAGTAATAGACCAACCAAGGAAAAATAGCGCCCAGATCGGTTCATTCGTTCACTGCAATAGGGCGTATTGTTAGGAATAGGAAGGCGCGAGAAAAAACTCAGCGCCAACCAGAACAGCTCTAATTGATAAGCGAAAGCGCGCAGCATTACACTGTCACTCCTGCGTCGGCAAAACTGGCCATGGTGTTGTAAAACTCGGCGGCCGCTTTGACCAAAGGTACCGCTAATACAGCACCCGTTCCCTCACCCAACCTCAACCCTAAATTAAGCAGTGGTGTCGCGTTTAACAGTTCAAGTACGCGTTGATGGCCCGATTCATGGGACTGATGAGCAAAAATCATCAACTCGCGGCAATCAGGTTCAATAAGTGTGGCCACATACGCGGCTACCGTGACGATAAATCCATCCACCAGAATCGGCGTTTTCTGCTGGTAAGCGCCTAAAAATGCTCCGACCATTTGCACAATTTCAAAGCCGCCTACTTCCGCAAGGACCGTTTCTGGATCCAAACCACGGCAGCGTGTTACGCCTTGCTTCACCAGCTGTACTTTTTTCTGATATTGCTGTGTTGAAATGCCAGTGCCGTAACCAACGCACTGTTCAACAGAATGTTCAGAAAGTGCCGCTAATATCGCAGAAGCACTACTGGTATTGCCAATGCCCATTTCACCAAACATCACCATATTGGACCCCGCACGGATCACCTGCTGCACGGCCTGATTGCCTAGCAATAGCCCTTGTTTCACTTGCTCTACAGACATCGCTGCTTGACGAGCAAAGTTCTCCGTTCGGCTACCTAAGCGCTGCACAAAAAAGTGCGGATTGTCGCTTTCTACAGGGAGTAAAATCCCGCAATCTATTACTTTCATCTCGACTTGATTGCTGCGACAAAAACAGTTGATGGCCGCACCACCCGCCAGAAAGTTAAGCACCATTTGCTGAGTCACCGCGCTTGGCGCAATGCTAATCCCTTCATCTGCAATGCCGTGATCGCCAGCAAAGACCAGTACGGTAGGCTTATGAATGGTGATCTGCTGAGTGGGCTGAGGCTGATTTTGACTTTGGATGAAGGCGAGCTGGTGTGCTAATGACTCAAGTTGGCCCAGCGCTCCCAACGGTTTGGTTTTTTGATCGATTCTTTGTTGTATCGCTTGGCTATGATCTTGTTTTAACATTGCTTCTGGGCTCTTCCATG
>AEZC01000078.1 GCA_000257205.1 Vibrio ordalii ATCC 33509
TTTATGATGCGCTTACCGTCCATTTTATTCAAAACCACAATCATTGGACGCCCGAGCTCTCTCAATTGAAGCGTCATATAGAGACTGCGTTCCAAACACGTCACGTCCACAACGTTAATGATTAAGTCGGCAGGATGAGTAAGAACCGCTCTAGAGGCAATGGATTCGTCAATGCTGTTACTGTCATTCCCGCTGTCAAGTGCGTAGATGCCTGGCAAATCAGTTAGTATGAATTCATCTCCAGAATGAGTGTAGCGACCCGTTTTTTTCTCGACTGTAACACCAGCCCAGTTACCGACTTGCTGCTTAGAACCAGTCAGCCCATTAAATAACGTTGTTTTACCACTGTTAGGGTTACCAACGGTTAGAATTTGATATCGCACTACACTATCTCCACTTCAATACAAGCGGCTATATTTTCACGTACCGCTAAAGAGACACCTCTCACTTCAAGTTGAAGTGGGTCTCCCATAGGCGCTCTTCTGATTAACGTAACAGTAGTTAGAGGCAGCAAGCCAATCACCATCAATTTTTTACGAATATCATTTTGAAGCTGATTAAACGCGACAATACTTGCGCTATCCCCTTCATTTAATTGAGATAATTTCATCTATCTTGCTCTAAACGGTAGTGGTAATGAGAAATATTTTTATTAACAGATGGATAATACACGCGCGCCCCCCCTATTTTATTGCGTGAAATCAAAGATTGCATAAATCCACAACGTTGTTTTCGGTAAATAAACTGACGTTAAAAACGTTAAAAAATTATCAGGTACAAATGGTCTCAACATAAAAAAATAAACAAAAAAAAGACCAATCCAAAATAAACAAATAAAATCAACAACTTAAAGATGATTATATGTTTTGTCGTTTTTCTTATACTAGGTTGTCGTTAATTTTATAAATGAAATAAGTCCTTTGTCATATAGTAAATCCATCGAAAGGAATTAGTCCTTAGATACAAATTCCAGAGGTGGTACGGATGTTACTCGTATCACTCCGGCAGCAAGCGAAGGTGTCATTGACACCCGTGGTATAGTCCCCCCGGCTATACCACGATTTTTTTTCTACTCATCTTTACCACAGCACAATCACCTACCCAACCTGTTGTATTGTATAAGCACTATCCCCAAACAAATTGATATTACGACTTTGAGTGTTGATGAATGTATCTACGCAAGCATAAATAAATGCGAATGTCCCTAGCTAACACCGCAGCCAATCTAATCAAGAAAGGGGATGCCGATGCACTCTGGTGGAAAGTGAGTTCATCTCCACGCGCCTGAATAAGCATTATGATTAGGATGAATATAGCGAACATCGCAGCAGCTTCACGTGGGAAAGTTATCACTATTTATCAGGGGCGATATTACTCGTTATCATCAACAAATTGAGTTGGCGATAAGCCGAAGTGATGCTTAAATCTTTGACTGAAATAGGACGGATCATTAAACCCACAATCAAAAGCGACTTGGGCGACTTTTCCTCCTGCGAGCAAACATTGGCACGCTTTCTCTAAACGGATCTCGTTTAAGTACTCTTTAAATGTTTTATTGGTAACCGCTTTAAAACGACGTTGTAGGCTGCGTTCCGATACAAAGAGTAATTTGGCCGCACTAGAGGTACTAAATTCAGGATCTGAATAGTAATTGTGTACCAATTTTTCGACTTTTTTAAGCCACTCTTTTTCCGTTATATCAATAAACTTGTCATCAGAATGCTCCTCTACAATGATCATTTCTGGTGCATCACTCACAAGCTCTACAGATGGCCAAGAAAGCTCAACTAAATTTCGTTCTGGCGATGAAAAAATATGTATTTCCCCACCACTACGCTGTACTAACAGCTGCATCTCCTCTAGTTCAAAACCAGAGATACGCTTATCACTATTGATAGATTGCACCTGATCGCCACAGTCAATCATCACAATAAACCGTCTTTTATCCCTTTCATAACAATGAATTTGTAGCTCTTGATTTCTGTAAAGACGTTTTACCGCATCAGATAGTAGCGTATTGAAAATGATGTCTAGGTTAAAATGGGCAGACTCAATATAAGCTTGTTTAAGCTCATTGTTCACAGCCAAAGAAATATTCGCTTTAGCGAATTCTTCACGCCATCCGTCCACACAAGAGTTCAAGATGATCGATAGGTCGTAGAGCAACTGAGTCGACGTTTTATCATTTCTTACATTCCGAAGTAACGCCAATTCACGTTTTACTTTTAAGGCTAAAGACTCAAGTCGCGCGAGTTGCTGGAGTTGAGACCGATAAATCAGCTGATTTAATGTAGGTGTAATAGAATCCAACATCTGTTCAACAAGGATATGGCGAATTTGTAATTGCTTGCGCAACTGCTGGTTATTAACCAAAACAATTTTGCTTTGATGCCGTAATTGGTCAGTTTTCAAGGCCACCTTAGCTTTTAACTTTCGATTCACTTTGGTAACCCATCGAGAACGCCACCATGAAGCAAAAGCAATAAGTCCTATAGAAAGGCAAAGGTAAAGAACAATAGCCCACGAAGACCAGTACCACGGGTTCTCCACAATAAATGATAGACTGTTTATCATACTGTTTTGCGGATGTGGACTGTAATTTCTCACCAGCAAACGATAGTGTCCAGGTAACAGGTGATCAAGTGTCAACTGGGTGCTTTCTAATCTCTGCCACTCCTTATATCCTGCTATACGATACTCCAATGATAAGGCTCTCGATTCTGGCAATGCACCAAATAAAAAGCTTATCGAACTTCCATATTTCAGTTCTAGTGTCTGAAAACGACCACGACCGAACATGACAGGAATGTGATCGACGTTCACTTGGCTAAAGATAATATTTGTATTCGGTGGAGTAGCAACTGAGAGTTCAGAGGACCATGCTGTCACTAAGCCAAAACGGGAACCTAGCAGCAACTGCTGTTGGCTATTGATAATACTTGATTCGCAGACTCCACTTTTAAATTCATTATTCATCAATCCGTGTGGATCACCAAAATGCTTTACCATCTCACCCATAGGATTGTAGAGCGAGATTCCTTGTGAAGAAGTCAGCCAAATACCGTTGCCCGTTTCAGTTAAACATTTGGGGCTAATATTCTCCTCAACCATATCAATAGATCGAATATCACTACGATCATGTGCCAAAACAAAGACGCCATAAGCGCTAGCAAACCAGACATCACCATTGGTACTCTCAAAGATATCAATGTTTTGACCATAGTGACTCGTCGCTCGGAGAAAAACAATTTTGCCTTTGTCAAAAAGATAAACACCATGGTTAGTGCCAATAAACACCCCTCGCCGCGTTGACTTAAGTTTTATTATTTTTGCTGGCAAAAATGCATCAACAAACCATTCAGAACCGAAATCGGTTAGCGAGTTATCGGCCAACCGATATGACCACAAATGGTTACCTGTTGCTCCCCATAACAGTCCTTCATGATCAAATTCAAGGTGTTTAGTATCATTCGAACGCAGCTTAAGAGGTAACATGCTCGTTTCTATCATCTTTTTTGTCTGCAAGTGATAAATAACGATGCCTGTATGTGTAGCTATCCATAAAGAGTGATCATCTATTTGAGCAAAATAATGCACTTCCCCAGGAAAAATAAGTTTAGGCTCTTGCCAATCCTCAGCATCGACTTGGTATAACCCTTGTCGAGTTAAAAACCAATACCCTTTATTGTCCGACCTTGTCACAATTTTCGTCATGGGATTATTGTCAAACAGCGCTGAGGAATGGCGCTTAAATTTTTGTCCAAACAGAGAAAAGTAACGAACACCTTTATTTGTTGCTATCCAAATACCACCTTGTAAATCGTTAACTAATGAATAAATTTTATTGCCCGGTAGCCCATTAGTGTTCCGATCATTGCTCTCAAGTTTGATAATTTCGTCTGTCAAAAATGAGTATAGGAACAACCCATCATCTGTACCAATCCAGTACTCTTGGTCAGTCTCTGTGATCGATAAAACCCCCCTCTGGCA
>AEZC01000079.1 GCA_000257205.1 Vibrio ordalii ATCC 33509
CGTTAAAGCAATAAAAGCTCGCTGCGGCGAGCTTTTTCCTTCTCTACTTTTTCCTACTAAGACTCTCATTAATGAGCCTCTCGTTTGGTCATTGTCCATTGACAGAAAACACAAGTTGCGACATTTCACTCATTGGCGTAGCTTATCAACCTGAATGACACTCTGGTACACATTCTAGATTCAGCTTACAAGAGAGCCTGCTGCCATGTGGATTAGGTCACCCTCTTCAACAAATCCATAGTAATAAACTGGCCTTTGGGCGGTACTTCGTTTATTAATTAGCGAGTTAGCTAATTACTTCAAAATGGTTTTTATCGTATGACCAACATTTTTATCATTGTTGCACTGCTGGTGCTGTTTTTTGTCTTTATCCAAAAGTACGTGATCAAACACGACGATACCAAAGACTACGCTTATAAGAAGAAAGGGGCGTTACTCAATATGTCGGAAGGCGCCTTTCATAACGCGCTGAAATCTGCAGTAGGGGAACACGGTGTGGTGTTGGCTAAAGTTTCAATGGCCAACGTGGTTACCCCAGCGGCGAACTTGAATAAAAAGCAGTGGTTTATCGCCAATAACCGAATCGCCAAAAACTATTTTGATTTTGTGGTGTGCGATGCAAGAACCTTAGAGCCGCGAGTGATCATCGAGTTGGATAATGGAAAAGAACTGCATAAAGGCAAGGTTGAGCGTGAAAAACTGCTGATGCATGTGTGTAAGTCTGCCAACATTCCATTGATTGGTGCGAACATCAAACACAGCTACCAAGTGAGCAAACTTAGAAGGTTACTGGCTGCACATATCGATTTGATTGAAACCGATAAAGAAGTGCGTTTTTGCAAAAAATGCGGTAGCCCAATGGTGATAAAAATTGCCAGCCAAGGCGACTTCAAAGGCCGACGATTCTTCACTTGTAGCCGTCAACCGCAGTGTACCTATACCGAAAATTATAATGTGGTGTATGAATTAGGAGAGGATCAAGAACTCTAAGAAGCCCAAAGTGTCGCATCATTTTTGCTGTCATTGATTTGGCAAATGCGAACTTGATTACGTCCATTCTTCTTTGCATTATAAAGCTCTACATCAGCTAATTTCAGTAGCATATCCAACTTGTCACCTTCACGGTACTCACAAATACCGACACTTAAAGTCAACTGGATTTGTTTAGAGTCATAAGCGTACAAATGTTGGTCAATCACCTCGCGTAATTTTTCTCCCACATGTTCAGCTTGTGCGATGCTGTGATCAAATAAAGTCACACAAAACTCCTCGCCACCAATACGGTAGAGGTTATCGTCGCCCACAATTTGAGACATCACTTGTACCGTATCGATTAGAACCTTGTCACCGGCATCATGCCCATAGGTGTCATTCACTTGCTTAAAATAATCAAGGTCAATCACTAAAAGGCACAATGTCATATCCCCCCTATTTTGCACAAAGTGAGCGAAGGCATGAGTAAGTGCTAAACGATTGTGAGAACCTGTCAGCGCATCACGGGAAGCGAGATAGCGCAGTGAGTTTTCAGTTTTTTTACGGCTAGATTCAAAAATATGAGCCACTGTCCAAATTACGCAATAGCAAAGAAGCAGATTGATCATCAACGGAATTGGATCATAAGCTTCATTCCATGAAGCTTGATAATAAATATTGAATAGCTGAGGAATTAACGCAATGCTCGTTGCGAGGCGGCCATGCTTAACTCCCATTAATAGATAGAAAAGTACTGGAAAAAAGGTTGTCCACAAAAATAGACCATTATCTAAAGGCTGGATAAAAGTCCCTGCGCTGATAATAAAGATCAGAAAATAAACATAGACACGAATGTGAGTAGCTGAATGTGTTTGCTGTTTTGCAATGAAGTAAACGTAAGAGGAGTAGCACATGAAGATAAATTCTAATGCTGCTAGACCGTAGCTTTGCGTGTAAAAAACGTTAAATAGGACCAAGAAAAATGCAATAGCGGTCAGCAGTAAGCTTAACCCACAAAGTACAGTGGTTCTCAAATAGTGAGAGTGGTTGAATAATCGTGCATCCATGTTAAGTAACCGCATTGCATATCGAAGGTATTGATAAAGATTATAGTACGAGATAATCGTTCCGAATCAATGGATAATTTCACATAACTTATACAATGAAATAAATGCGACATCTTACAGCTATTGTTGTTCAGTTTATTGTGCTTAAATCCTGAGTTATGAATAAAAAACAGACAAGCTGGTTATAGATAAGCCAACTGGCTCAAAAACAAAGAAAATAGACTTGCACACAGCAAAAACAGCCGTTAATATCCACACCGTTCTGAAGATATGCGTCCGTAGCTCAGTTGGTTAGAGCACCACCTTGACATGGTGGGGGTCGGTGATTCGAGTTCACTCGGACGCACCATTTCAGTTGCATGTATCATGCTCAAGAAAAAAATTTGGGTCTTTAGCTCAGTTGGTTAGAGCGTCTGGTCGACATCCAGAAGGTCGTTGGTTCGAATCCAATAAGACCCACCAAATTCAAACAAAGCCCGCCATGTGCGGGCTTTGTTATATCTACAGCATACAAAGTAGTATTATACCGATCTATAAGATTAACTGGTCCGTTCAATCCAATCTCTTGAGCACATTCTCATTACTCTATCAGTACTTGCCAAACAGTAATTCCACGCACGGCTTATGGTGTGTGATGGGCAATAAGAAGTCAGCAGGATGGGGAAGGCCGTGAGGCCTCCTCCTACTCGATTATGCCCCACAATTGGTGTTACCACTTAAATTGACTCAGAACTTGGTAAGCAAGTGTCACATCGTCTGGGATCGGTTGCTCAATCTGAAATCCTTGTGCTGGGTAGTCGCGGACTCGCACAAAATCGTCTAATAGCGCACTCAGTACAACATCAACGGTGAAATCCTCATCAAGATAATCGAAAAATGTCTCTCCGCTAGAGGTCACCATCAATGACTCAAATGGGGCGGGCCACTGCTGAACAAATGTGGCGTAGGCACGACGTTCCATGAAGGGTTTCTGAACCACAATAATACGTTGCGCAGTGATCGATTTTTCTGTCAATAGATGGTGACTAAATCGTACATTTTCTCCAGAGTGAGTCGCCTCTTTTTCCAGTAAAATCGCGTGGGTTGGTACGCCACAATCTTTGGCTATGTCAGCAAAGGTTTCTGCTTCGCTTTTAGCAAATTTACCCTCAGTAAAACGCCCTTGTCCGCCAGAGAAAAGAAGGTAGGGGGCCAAATTTTGTTGGTACAAATGTGCAGCATACTCAGCCACGCGCAAATCATTGCTGCAAAACACCATAATGATATCGGCCGCGACGAGCTCATGCTTCATCTGCATGTACTGCCACAAGGTTTCAATGTGTTGGTAGAGATGTTTACTCATTCAGTGCCAGTGCCTCTAACGTGTGTGAATAATGAAATTGATAGCCCAATTGGCTCAGCTTGTCGCTTAAGATACGCTTGTCTGCAATATCGACAATTGGCGGCAATGGTGAGTCTAGCTCGGCGGCCGCCAACGCGGCTTGATAAAACTCAGCTTTACTCACGGTTTGTGGTGTGGTGGCATTAACGATCTGCTTGGAGAGTTTTTCGCTGGCAATAAAGTGCTGCGATAAGCTTTGGTCGCGCAGAGAAAGATCGCATACAAAGCCTGTGATGCCATGTTGCGTTAATTCAAGCATTCCTGCCGTTTGGGTGCGGCTGGCGTAGACTTGGTGGTTTTCGGTAAAAGCTTGCGCTAGAGGAAGGCCTAACCAACCTGCGCCAATGAGAGTAATAGTGCTCATAAAATCTACATCCTGTATTGATTGTATGCCGATCAGGCATCGGTGAGTGGACTAAGCTGGCGCAACAACTGCCTGACCATTTTATGGATAGGATCGGCGCTCATGCGTTGGTGCTGAATGACATCAATGTTGGTATACCAAGCCAGCTGTTCAAACTCAACAGGGACACGCACTAATTTCCCCATCGCTTGTTCACTTTCGGCTAAATAGCTTGGCAGCAAACACCATCCTAAACCGCTTAACGCCATCTCTAATAATAGATAGTAGTTATCGGCGTACCATATCTCGGGGCTAAAGGCTTGATGGAAACTGCTGGTTTTATGGCTGCGTGAGCGGATAACGAGTTGGCGATGCAATCTTAGCATATCGATATGGGGCGCTTGATGCTGAGCCAATTCATGCTCTGCGGCCACATAAACATCAAAACGGATTGAACCGACATTTTCAAAATCAAGGTTATTCGGTAAGGCCAATTCACTGAAGATGATCCCACAGCTAGCGCGACCTTGTTCCACCATCTCAATCACATCGGTACTTGATGCACTTAAACATTCAATTTCAATGTGTGGAAACTGTGTGGCTAACTGTTTGAATAAATGGGTTAACCCTTGTAACGGGATCCCTTCATCCATCGCGAGCGAAAGCTGTTGATTGGGTGATGAAGCAAGCAGTTGTGCTTGTTGCGCTAAGCGTTGATGTTGCTGCAACGTCGCTTGCGCATACGGTAGAAGTCGCTCGCCTTGCGCGGTTAATCGTGGATAACGGCCGGAGCGATCAAACAGTTCTACGCCGCAATCAATTTCTAAATTGATGATGTGTTGGCTAACGGCCGATTGAACTTTGCCTAACTGTCTTGCCGCGCCGGAGAAAGAGCCACTCTCAACGGTTGCGGTGAAGGCTTGCAACTGATCAATACTCAACATATCTCATTTACCGATACTATCTAACTTTTTAGTATCTTCAATATAGATGAAAATGAGTCCATTCAACACCTCAGACGAAGAATAAAGAGGAGAAAAATGATGTCAATGAGAGAGTTGTCGATGAAAGAGCGCCTTTTCCATGCAATAACGTTTGAAGTGACCGCATTAGCGTTAATTATTCCAATCTCCGCATTGGTGACAGGGCAGGGAACGGGGGATTTAGCCATGATAGGTATTGGTTTGAGCCTATTTGCCGTAGCGTGGAACTATCTATACAACGTTTTGTTCGACCGAGTGTTTGGTACCAACCGATTAGCGCGTACGGTTAGCTTACGCTTGTTACACACGACCGGTTTTGAAGGTGGGCTCGTCTTTATTTCTATTCCGGTGATCGCTTGGGTTTTAGACGTATCGATGTGGGATGCATTGATTTTGGAAGCTGGGTTTCTGACCTTTTTCTTTATCTACACCACACTGTTTAACTGGGTATATGATCGAATTCAGCCCTATCAACGTTGGATTGAGCGAATGGCCAAATAAAGAAGGGCGGTTTTTAAGGGGACAAGGCAGCCAGCAGAGTCTCGGCTGCCTTTGCAGGCTAGATTAAGAGTTCAAAACGCGCAGCACGCGCTCTGCATGCTCGGCCACTTCGATACCTTCATCCGTCAAATAGCCACCATCAGGTAATGTACACAGACCTTTTTCGTAAAGACGTTGAACGGCGGATTGCATGTCGTCAGACGCATCATTACGGACTTTAATGCCAGTCGCAGCGCTGCTTAAATCAAATTGGAGGAGTAGATTGAGCTCGGCGATATTTTGTTGAGTAAATTTCATCTCGACACCTATATAGTGAATGATTTTTTGTCACCATAGATGGCAGCGCTGTTGGCTGCAATCAGTTGTTGTAAGAAATGTTATCTGCAACCAAATTGGGGATATTTCACACAGTTATACCCTTCCTACTTGAAGCTGCAGCGGTGTTGGCTACGTTCGTTCACCCCAATCACATAGTTTGCCTATGCTCATGGGGACTCACTCACTTGCCGCCTACCTGCAACTCCAAGTTGTTTGGGTATATATTCATCATTGGTTTGCAAGGGAGTAGTTATCCATAGACGGTAGGTATGGGCTATCAATAAATTTTTATGATTTTCATCACGCTAAACACATTTTTTGTAAACTAAACACATTTTTTATAAACATAGAAAATAGCTCTTGAATTGTCATCGGAATGGGGCGATTATCCGCGCCTTCTATCACTTGTTTCAAAATGTTACTTGCCATGAACTTAAACCAATTTGATTCCCTATTGCCACCGCAAATGGCAGAGCGCGCCGCTGAAACGGGGGTTGGAAAAGCAACGAAAGATCCGATGAAGTCTTTCCTTCTTGCCATTTCTGCTGGCATTCATATCGGTATTGCTTTCGTTTTTTACACTACAGTGACGACAGGCACGGGCGATATGGCTTGGGGTCTGAGTCGTTTTATCGGCGGCTTTGCGTTTAGCTTAGGTCTTATTCTGGTGGTGGTCACCGGTGGTGAGTTATTCACTAGTTCAGTGCTGACTTTGGTTGCACGTGCGAGTGGCAAAATTTCTTGGAGCATGCTGATTAAAAACTGGGTCATCGTCTATTTTGGGAACCTTGCTGGTGCGCTGATGCTTGTCGCTTGTATGCTCGTTTCCAAACAATATATGTTTGATGGTGGACAAGTTGGCCTCAATGCGATGGCCATTTCTCAGCATAAGTTGCACCACGAGTTTATGCAGGCAGTAGCGCTTGGCATTATGTGTAACGTGTTGGTGTGCGTGGCGGTCTGGATGACTTTCAGTGGTCGCACCTTGACTGACAAAATTATGGTGATGATTTTACCTGTCGCCATGTTTGTCGCCGCGGGTTTTGAGCACTGCATCGCTAATATGTTCCAAGTTCCGATGGCAATTGGGATCAAATATTTTGCACCCGCTGAGTTTTGGCAGATGACGGGTGCCAATATTGCCGACTACGCAGACCTTAACTTAATCGGTTTCTTGATCAATAACCTATTACCCGTGACGATTGGCAATATCATCGGTGGGGGTGTTTTTGTTGGCATTTGGTATTGGTTAATTTACCTTCGAGATGGATCTCACGAATAAATCCTTACTGAGGAGATGATCTTAGAAGCGGCTTTAAGGGCCGTTTTTTGTTGTCATCTCTAAACCATCGCCTTAGGTGGTGTTGACTGCTTCTGCTAGTGCTTGTTCACTATTTATATCTTTAAAACAGCTTATCCACATTTTCTGTGGATAAGCTGTTTTAAAGCCAGTGTGTAAGATGAATTCTATCAAGAAGTGCACAAAAACCCAGCATTGGCAGTGTATTATGCACTGAAGTGGGGCGAATATAACAGCGATTCCTGAGTGATGATCGTCATCTAACCATTCCTCATTTTATTAATAATATCGTTACATTTCGGTTGCCATTTGAGTGTTTAGCGGGAACAAATGCGCACTTCAATCCTATCTTGCAATTCATTTTGTTTGTTTTTTGTTTCTTTTTTAACGTTTGTGAAAAGAAATGAAGTTGACACAATCACTCATATTTCTATACATAAATTCTTAATCAAACACAACTCCGTGCGAGCTCAAAAAAGTAGTGGATTCCTTGCTACATAAGGTAAGAATCGATTGAACCCTATAAAGAGTATGGTCTAACATTTCGTATCAGAAATGGTAATAAGCTGAGCTCTGTCGTCGAGCTGCTCAAAATGACTGAAATACAAAACAGGCAAATGTATGAGTGATGTTAATAAAATAGAGAGTAATGAGAAACGTTCGCTTGAGTGGAAGTCTTTCCTCTTAATCACAGTGGTTCTCTTTCCGATCTTAAGTATCGCCTTTGTCGGCGGTTATGGATTTATTGTTTGGATGCTGCAAGTGTTCCTCTTTGGTCCTCCTGGTGCGCACGGTTAATTCCACGGTTCACCCGTAATCCTTTTGATCGAAAATTTAAGAGAGCGAATCATGAAATCATTGTTAGTCAAAATTTGGCGCACTATGACTCGTCCAGCCGTGCACATCAGCCTTGGTGTGCTCACGATGGGCGGTTTTATCGCCGGTGTGATTTTCTGGGGCGGTTTTAATACTGCACTGGAAGCCACCAACACCGAAGCATTCTGTATCAGCTGCCACACAATGCGCGACAACGTTTATGTTGAGCTGCAAGAAACTGTGCACTGGAAAAACCATTCGGGCGTACGTGCCACTTGCCCAGACTGCCACGTACCACACGAATGGACCGCTAAAATTGCGCGTAAGATGCAAGCCTCTAAGGAGGTATTTGCGCAAGTTTTTGGTGATTTAGGTACCCCTGAAAAATTCGAAGAGCGCCGTATTGAATTGGCCAAGCATGAGTGGGAGCGCTTTTCAGCCAACAACTCATTGGAATGTAAAAATTGCCACAATTACGATTCGATGGATTTCGAACAGATGTCGGCAACCGCCCGTATTCAGATGAAACAAGCCGCGGAAAAAGATCAAAGTTGCCTAGATTGCCATAAAGGGATCGCCCATAACCTGCCTAAAAATATGGAGAGTTCAGGCGGGCTGATTGGCGAGCTAGAGCAGTTGGCATCTAACACCGATTACTCGGTCGGCAAGCAAGTGGTGAGCGTTCGCTTCTTACCTATTTATGAAGATGCACAAGCCAAAGTCGAAGCAGGCCTTCTGAACCCAGCATCGGCAGTCACGGTATTGGATGAGAAAGGAGAGATGATTCAAATCGAAATTGATGGCTGGCGTAAAGCAAAAGGCTTTGGTCGTGTGATCCAAGAAGATTTTGGTATGAACATCGCTGTGGGCTCCTTGATGAAAGAAGCGGCACAAAATGATGCAATCGTCACGGTTGGTGAAAAGCGTGTCGATGATCTCACCGGTCTACCTTGGGAAAAAGTAAACGCGAAAGTGTGGATGAAAAAACAAGCCATGCTCGATAGCGTGGATCCAATTTGGCAAAAAGCGGGTGAGGCCTATAAAACGAACTGTTCTGTCTGCCATAGCCAACCAGATGAAGCGCATTTTGATGCGAATACTTGGCCGGGCATGTTTAACGGCATGATGGCATTCGTCAACTTCGACACAGACAGCGAAGCGTTAGTCTTGAAGTATCTACAAAAACACTCTTCAGATTTTGCTGAAGGTCACCATTAATCCACGTCAAACGGAGTTTTAAATATGGCGATTACACGAAGAAGTTTTCTTAAAGGTGTAGCAACCACCAGTGCGGCGTCGGTTATTGGGCCAAGTTTATTGGTCTCGACATCGGCTAACGCGGCAGAAACCACAGGCAGTTGGAAAGTATCAGGCTCTCATTGGGGCGCATTTCGCGCACATGTGTATGGCGGAAAAGTACAATCGGTCAAGCCGCTAGAATCAGACACGCACCCCACTGATATGCTCAATGGAATCAAAGGCATTATCTATAGCCCATCACGAGTGCGTTACCCAATGGTTCGCCTTGATTGGCTCAAAAAACATAAATACAGCGGCGAAACACGTGGCAACAACCGTTTTATCCGCGTCACTTGGGATGAAGCGTTGGATCTGTTTTATCGTGAACTTGAGCGCGTACAAAAAGAGTATGGCCCTTGGGCGCTGCATGCAGGACAAACGGGTTGGAACCAAACGGGGTCATTTCACAACTGTACAGCGATGATGCAACGCGCTGTAGGTATGCACGGTAACTTCATCACCAAAGTGGGTGATTACTCAACAGGTGCAGGCCAAACCATTCTTCCTTACGTGTTAGGTTCGACAGAAGTGTATGCTCAAGGCACCTCTTGGTCGGAAATTCTTGAGCACTCAGACAACATTGTTTTGTGGGCGACCGACCCGGTAAAAAACCTGCAAGTTGGCTGGAACTGTGAAACGCACCAATCCTTTCCTTACCTTGATCAGTTGAAAGAAAAAGTGGCGAAAGGAGAGATCAATGTTATTTCTGTTGATCCAGTCAAGAATAAAACTCAGCACTTCCTAAACAGTGACCATTGGTACATTAACCCACAGACCGACGTAGCATTTATGCTGGCGGTGGCACATGTGTTGTATAACGAAGATCTGTATGACAAGGCGTTCATCAAAACTTATTGCTTAGGATTTGAACCTTTTATTCAGTACGTTCAAGGCGAAACGAAAGATAAGATTGTTAAGTCGCCAGAATGGGCCGCCGAGATTTGTGGCGTAACAGCCGATAAGATCCGCGAATTTGCACGTATGCTCGTTAATGGCCGAACTCAGTTACTGTTTGGTTGGTGTATCCAGCGTCAAGAGCATGGCGAACAGCCTTACTGGGCTGGTGCGGTTGTGGCGGCGATGGTTGGTCAAATTGGCCTGCCAGGCGGGGGGATCTCCTACGGACATCACTATTCTGGCATTGGGGTTCCATCAACCGGTTTTGCCTCGCCCGGCGGCTTTCCACGTAACCTAGATACGGGTTCAAAACCGAAATGGGACAACGAAAACTACAACGGCTACAGTAAAACAATTCCTGTTGCCCGTTGGGTCGATTGCTTGCTAGAGCCGGGTAAAGAGATCCGCTACAACGGTTCTAGCGTAAAATTACCTGATTACAAAATGATGGTGATTTCAGGCAATAACCCGTGGCATCATCACCAAGATCGTAACCGAATGAAGAAGGCGTTCCGCAAGCTTCAAACCGTCGTCACGATCGATTTTGCTTGGACGGCGACTTGCCGTTTCTCCGACATCGTTCTTCCTGCCTGTACTCAGTTTGAGCGCAATGATATCGATGTGTACGGTTCTTATTCTGGCAAGGGTTTGATTGCCATGCACCGTTTGGTTGATCCTTTGTTCCAATCGCGTACTGACTTTGAGATTTTCACTGAATTGACGCGTCGCTTTGGCCGCCATGAAGAGTTCACACGCGGCATGGATGAGATGGAGTGGGTCCGTTCGCTCTATAACGACTGTAAAAAAGCCAACGCGGGTAAATTTGATTTACCAGAATTTGAACAGTTTTGGCAGCAGAGTGTACTGGATTTTGGTGAAGGCCAACCTTGGGTTCGCCATGCCGATTTCCGTAAAGACCCTGAGATAAACGCACTGGGTACACCGTCTGGCTTTATCGAGATTACGTCACGTAAGATTGGGCGTTATGGCTATGAACATTGCCAAGATCACCCGATGTGGTTTGAAAAAACCGAGCGTTCGCACGGCGGTCCGGGTTCAGATAAGCATCCATATTGGTTACAATCTTGCCACCCAGATAAGCGTTTGCACTCACAAATGTGTGAGTCAGAAGAGTATCGCGCGACCTATGCTGTCAATGGCCGTGAGCCCGTGTATATCAACCCAATCGATGCGAAACAAAAAGGCATTAAAGCAGGGGATTTAGTTCGCGTATTTAATGATCGCGGCCAGTTATTGGCCGGTGCAGTCTTAAGTGACTACTACCCGCGTGGCGTGATCCGCATCGAAGAGGGGGCGTGGTATGGCCCGTTGAATGAGAAAGAGGGAGCTATTTGCACCTATGGCGATCCAAATACACTCACACTCGATGTCGGTTCATCTGAGCTGGCGCAAGCCACTTCAGCCAATACTTGCATTGTCGATTTCGAGAAATTTACTGGTAAAGTACCACCAGTGACGTCATTCGGTGGACCAATCGAAGTGGCGTAATTCCGTCATTAGCTCAACGAAACGCCAGCAAACATGCTGGCGTTTTACTTGTTATACCCAAACCTGCGCCTTGGGCGTTCTCATTGTTGAATAAAACAGCATATGAATCGACGTCAAAGGGAAAACGTGATCAAAATAACTTACATGTAACGCGAATTCATTAGACACTGCCAGAACAACAATTTGTACTGAGGTGTTATGACAACGATCACTCTGCCATGTCATCGAGAAGTTGAGTTACTTCAGCC
>AEZC01000080.1 GCA_000257205.1 Vibrio ordalii ATCC 33509
AAACTTAGTGCATTAAAATTAAAATAAAGTTATTTATAATACTTCCCAATAGGATGGAATTTATTTTTATTCATGCCTTAATCTACTATCTCATGATGCTTTTAACCTTAAGAGTCGTTGAAATTTATGCTCAATAAAATCAAGTCTTACCTCGGGCCTCTTTATCCGATTTTTGCTGTTTTCCTTGCGGGGATTGCTATCTTTTTTATTTCTCGTTTGGGGCTTGCTATCTGGCATTTTGACCGGGTGAGTGATGCCAATGGGTGGCTGGCCATTTTCTTAAGTGGCTTGCGAGTTGACATTGTGTCTCTTTGCTACTTGCTCATTTTGCCAGCGTTGTTGTCTAGCCTATTATCTGGAGATCACGCTGTCGGTCGTTGCTGGCATTGGCTTTTACGCGTTTGGATCACCGGTGGTTTATGGTTGATTGTTTACATGGAAGCAGCAACGCCGTCATTTATTACCGAATATGACCTGCGACCAAATCGAATATTTGTTGAATACCTTATTTATCCCAAAGAAGTATTTAGCATGCTTTGGAGTGGCTATAAATTTGAACTTTTCCTTGGTGGTGTGGTTTCCGCATTCACGCTTTTTGTTGGTTGGAAATGGAGTAAGCAGCTTGTTTCGAACTTAAGTTTTCCTAAATGGTACTGGCGTCCAGTGATTGCTATTTGTGTGGTGGCTATTGGTGTTTTGGGAGCGCGTTCTTCACTGGGTCATCGTCCGTTAAATCCGGCGATGGTGGCTTTTTCTAGCGATCCTTTGGTTAATGATTTAACGCTAAATTCCTCATTTTCAGCGATTTTTGCTGCCAAACAGATGAAATCTGAAGCGAGTGCTTTCGAGTTTTACCCGAAAATGGATAAGCAGGAGGTCGTCCAAGAAATTCGTGCGTCCATGAATGTCGACAACAAAGATTTTGTTTCCTTACAGCAACCTAGCATGGCCACGCACCAAGCCACCTATCAAGGTCAACCTAAAAATATTGTAATCCTACTGCTTGAAAGCCACGGAGCACGTTATGTTAGCCGTCTTGGTGGTATTGATACGTCACCCAATATCGATAAATTGATTGATGAGGGATGGGCATTCACCCGTTTCTACGCAACTGGGACACGTTCCGTTCGTGGTATTGAAGCTATGACTACTGGTTTTTCTCCGACTCCAGCACGTTCAGTAGTCAAGTTAGGTAAAAGCCAAACAAACTTCTTTTCAATTGCTGATTTATTAAAGTCTCGAAATTACCACACACAATTTATCTACGGTGGTGAAAGCCACTTTGACAATATGAAGAGTTTCTTCTTGGGCAACGGTTTTGTCGATATGCAAGACTTCCCAACTTTTGAGTCTCCTAAATATGTTGGTTCTTGGGGCGCGTCGGATCAAGATCTCTACAATAAGGCAGATGAGCAATTTACCAAGATGAGTCGTGAAGGTAAGCCGTTCTTTAGCCTAGTTTTTAGCTCATCGAATCACAGCCCATTTGAATATCCTGATAATGTGATTGAACCGTATAATGAGCCAAAGCAGACAGTTGAAAATGCAGTGAAATATGCAGACTATGCGCTTGGAGAATTCATTGAGAAAGCGAAAAAATCACCTTATTGGGATAATACTGTATTCGTTGCTGTCGCGGATCATGATGCCAGAACTCAGGGTAACCAGCCCGTTCCAGTTGATTATTTCAGAATTCCTGCGGTGATTTTTGGTGGTGGCATTGAGCACCGACTTGATGATCGCCTCGTTAGCCAAATTGACCTTGCGCCCACACTGCTTTCCTTGGCCGGTATCAGCAGCCAAAATCCGATGATCGGGCACGATTTAACTCATGAGGTCCCTGCCGATAAGCAGCGTGTAATGATGCAACGAGATAAGAACTATGGTTACATGACGGCAGACAACCAACTGGTTGTAATCCGACCAGAGCAAGGTATTTCGACTTATCAATATGATTTTAAATCAGATACTTTGACAGAAAAAGAGTTGGATCCAGAAGTGGTTAAACGTGCCCATGCTAATGCGATGTGGGGAAGTTTAGCGTTCAAAGAAAACTACTATACTGCTTCCGATTCATACTGATCCAATATTCATAACCTAAAAGGCGAAATGCTCGCCTTTTTAGTTTGAAGCCTAGAACCATCCTTACGATTATGCAGGCAAGGCTCAGCGCTAAGCTTGCATTTTTTATTGATTGATCGTTTTCTGTGTCGGAAAAGATCGCTGCTAAGGAATGAAGTCTTAAGTTACGCCCGTTATTTTTGTTTAGAGAGTAAGTAAAAAGGAAATACCGATGAAAACCATACACTCAGTATCTGATCTGTAACAAATGCTGGTCAATACTTTATTGTCGTTCATCTTTAGGAGAATCCATGACCACCATGGTGGTGATCGATTTCACGGTTAAACACTCACCAAGCACATCAGCGTGAAAACGTTTATAGGCGCTGAGATCTTTGCTTTCGACGCGCAGTAGATATTCGTTCATCCCGGTAATATTGTGGCATTCGACCACCTCCTTGGCGTAGCGCACATGTTCTTCGAAACTGAGTTGTGCCTTTTTAGTGTGGCTGTTTAAGCCAATCGCCACATAAGCGACAAACCCGACATCAAGTTGGGTTTTATTTAAGACCGCTCGATAGCCTTTAATGATCTGTTTACGCTCGAGATCCTGCACGCGACGCAACGTGGCTGAGGGCGATAAGCCGACACGTTCAGCCAGCTCGACATTCGAGACGCGCCCATCAAGTTGTAGTTCTTGCAATATTCTTTCGTAAAATCTGTCCATGGCTGCTTTTTATTGCTCAATATTGGTGATATTGACCAATATAAGCATAATATTGCCAGCCGATACCATTATTATTTGTTCATCATTATTAAATAGAGAAAGAAGATGGATTACACACAATGGTGGCCACTGGTGGCTTTTGCTTTTGTTTCGACCTTTTCTCCGGGTCCAAACAACATCATGCTGATGACATCAGGTGCAAATGTGGGCTTTATGCGCACTATTCCGCACATGCTTGGTGTAACGTTTGGTTTTAGCATTATGGTGCTGTTGGTTGGTGTTGGGTTAACGGGTTTATTCCATCGTTATCCTATGTTGCAACAAGGCTTGCAAATTGCCTGCACCATTTATTTGGTCTATTTGGCGATAAAAATTGCGTTGAGTAATCCTTCGCAGGGAGAGAAGCAGTATCAACCGATGTCATTTTTTCGGCTGTACTGTTTCAGTGGGTCAACCCCAAAGGTTGGTCGATGGCGCTGACTGCGGTGAGTGTATTTAACCAAAGTGCGAGCTGGGCGCAGTTAATGCTGATTTCATTGGTGTTTGCTTTGGTGAACATTCCGTCGGTCAGTGTTTGGACTGCGGCTGGTAAACAGTTGAGCCATTGGATGAATCACCCAAGTTATGTCCGCTGGTTTAACGGTGTGATGGGCGCGTTGCTGTTACTGTCCGTTGTTCCTATGCTGTAGAGATTTGGTGAGACGTTGCTGTGTGGGAGCATTATCAACGCAGCAAAAGAAAGTGGGTACTGAGCGACCCACTTTGTTTGTCTAGTTAGCCTGACGTTAACCGTTCGCTATATTGCCGATAAAATTAACGCCAATATTTGCGGTCAGAGTATGCGCAGGCACATCACTAACGGATAGACAGTGGCGTATGCCAATGCAGAGGCGCCACTGTTTTCACGCAGCTTTTTACCAAGCACAATCTCGTTGGTGACGACTAAGCGCTGTACTCGCAGCTCCGTGCCGCGTGTCGAAAGTGATGCATCGACCTCTTTACCAATCACCAAGCGTGCTTTTTCTAACGCTTTTTTTATCGCCGGTCAGATGAAGCAAATCATTCACTTCAACTCGTGAATCGGGTTTGGGCACTGAAAGGTGTTCACCACGTTTGGGGCGCGAGCAGACAATATCGCCATCACTGAGCGCGGGAATGTCTTTTAAGAGCAGACCATTTAAGTTGGGGTTTTTAATCGCAACGTTAGTCTAGTCTGTACTCTTTTCACTAGTGATATTCGTTTGGTTTCGTCCGGTGCTTTTAGCTTGATAGAGCATGTTGTCAGCCAATTTAATTAACTGCTCTGGTGAATGGGAACCTTCTAGGTCGACTGCGCCTCCAATACTGATGGTTAAAAAACCGTTTTCAGCCGCTGGATGGTCTATACACAGTGTTTTGATCTCATCTTGAACAAGGTTAGCAACGTACCAAATACCTTCTTGGTCCGTCTCAGGAAGAATCATGGCGAATTCTTCACCACCATACCGTGCAGCGATGTCGGTTGGCCTTCGACAGCATTGATGCAAAGTAGTGGCGACTTTTTTTAAACAATCATCACCTTCAAGGTGACCAAATGTGTCGTTGTATTGTTTAAAATAATCAATATCGATCAGCAATAAAGAGAGAGGCTGTTTTTTTCGGTAAGCTTGTGCTAGGTGAGACTTTAAGTGTTGATCGAAATAGCGGCGATTATTAAGACCAGTAAGGCCGTCTAAATATGCCAATGATCTCAGTAGGTCTGCTTGGTACTTTAGAGTTAAATGAACCTTGATTCTATTTTTTAATGTATTGATATTAAATTGTTTTTTTAGAAAATCAACGCCGCCGGCTTCCCAGCATGCATCTTGGTCTTCTTGGGCGGTTAATCCGGTAATAAAAATAACAGGTATATCAGCGATAGTAGGGTCATTTTTGATCAAGCGGCAGGTTTGTAAACCATCCATTTCTGGCATGATGACATCGAGTAGCACCAAGTCGGGCTGACTTTCTTTGCAAACGTTGATCGCTTGCGTTCCAGATGTCGCCATCAATATCTGAT
>AEZC01000081.1 GCA_000257205.1 Vibrio ordalii ATCC 33509
TTGTCATCAAACGATAATAACTAAATTATTAATTACGGGCTATGGTTTCCTTTTGGCTTGATATTTTATTTAGCGCATTGCATTCATTTTTTTGAAAATTAGATCATCATTCAAATCTATAAAGTTTGACTATATTTAACCTTAACTTTATTGACTTAAGATCACGTTGTTGAATTGTATTCACACATCTTATGTATCTATATATATGCCAAATCTAATTGTCGGAGATATAAAACTTGAAAGTTAAGATAATGACCATTTTGTTATTGGTAATATTCGGCCTCATTGTTAATAAATATTACGTTAGCCATAGTTCATTAACATTAGTGCCTGCTCTAAAAGCACCGAATAATAACGAGGATACTGATTTTAAATCCGCAACAGTTGCTGATGAGCGTCAGCTGATGAAGCCACCACGAGAAGATGCATTGAGCGCTGGAGATACTCATTCTGCTCTTGATTCTAGGCCTATCACTGAAGAGCGCATGCTTGCGGCACAAACCGTTGATGAAGTATGGCACGACATCAACCCAAGCCCAGCGTTGCAAGCCATTAGGCCGAAAAGTGATGCAGTGACGGAAATCAAAGCGATTGAAATCGAAAATATTGAACAATTCCGAGTTCTGGCAACGGGCGATGCTGTCACGGTCACTATGCCTGATAACCAGCCAGTCAATATCCAAGTCACTTCATCAGAAACTCAGAATGAAGGCGTCCGGACTTGGTCTGGGCAGTTTGAACTCGACGGGGAAGTTTACCCGGCCACATTCACTTTCGGCAAAACGGCAATACTTGGTTTTATTGGTCATCCCAGTGGCCAAGTCAAGCTTGAAGGTAACGGCAGTGAAGCATGGGTTTACCGAGTACCACCGAATCATGGCTATGACGAAACCTCGACCAGCCATTGATACCTCAAACGCACGGCTTTGTGTGTTAATAAAATAAATAATGTAGGAGTTTTCTATGAAAATAGCGTCATTGGCATTAGCCGTGGTGTTAGCAACGCATGCGTTACCGAGTAGCGCAACCACAGAAATTGATATTCTAGGTGTTTACACACCTGGCACGGCTGAGTGGTTTCAGCAAGATCACGTGGCTGAAATCCAGCACCGATTTAACGTGGGAAATGAAATTCTGCGTCAAAGTGGTCTGGACATCAAAGTCAACTTAATTGGCACGAAAGAAGTAAAATACGATACGCAAAGAGGGCTGAAAAAATCGCAAGAGCAGGCGCTTGATGCGATTACTCCCGGCAATAAACAAGATCCGGCGTTTGCCGATATTGAGCAATATCGTAAGCAGGTTGGCGCGGATATGGTGGCGCTGTTTCGTAATCTAGATATTAAAAATTCTCCTGATTATGAAGATAAAGGCAATGGTACTTACATGCTGAGCTGTGGTCTAGCATGGATAATCCCTGCCGCGTATTGGAACAATAGTGCGCGTTATGCGCAATCTAGAATGTACAGTCATAGCTATTTGAATGAGTGTGGCGATGATACGTTTATTCACGAATTAGGCCACAATTTGGGCTTGAACCATGCTCATGAACAGTACAATGGCGAACCTCATCTTTCAAATGGTACAGAGCAAGATGCGTATGGTTATGGGGTTCAAGGCCAATTTGCGACGACCATGGCCTATGGTTTCTTATTTGGTATTCATAGCCGTTCTTACACATTCTCTAACCCAAGCAAAGTGTGTAAAGGTCAAGCATGTGGTGTCACTGGCTACGCGAACTCGGTGCGAGCGATTGGCCTGAGCGCGCCACACATTGCGGCGATTTATGCACGTCCAGATGGGAGTAATGAAGGAGGAACGTCACCCACTGAACCGACTTCGCCCCAACAAGCTATCTATGATTTGCAAGGGCCTTTTGCCATTCCCGATCATGCACAAGGAGAGTTAGCACTTCCGATTAATGTGATTTATCAAGGAAATGCGGAAACGGCCACTATTCAACTTGATATTGAACACCCATTTGTGGGTGATGTTTCAGTCAAGTTGTATGCACCTGATGGTTACTATTGGAACTTAAAATCGTATAACCAGTATGATCGCAACACGGCTTATCGTGTTCGCTTCACACTCAGCGGAATGAAACAAATGAACGTGCAAGGCCAGTGGCGTTTAGTCGTGGAGGATCACTATCAAGGTTTAACGGGTGTATTAAATTCGGCACGCTTATCCTTTGAATAAAGGTTTGCTGTGATGTTGACCCTGCACCTATGTGCAGGGTTTTTAATTACTGGCCAAATTGGGTTGCTTTGAATTGATTCAGCAATCGATGGATCACATAGGTTGTAAGTAATGTGGCGACAATAGCAAACAAAATACTGCCGACTCTGTACAGGGCACTGAAAATTAAATCATTGCCCGGCGTCAAATATTGACCAAACAAGATCCCCAAGGTAGTCAATGAGCCAAAGCCGACCCCTGAACCGCTGGATTCTTTTACATGCCAGTAGCTAAAGAGCATCGCACCTATCCACAGCAGCGGAATAACAAATAAAAGCTGACCTGACCAATCGTAGAGCAGCAGTTGGACCGCAATACCGAAAGTGACGCCAAGCAGAGTACCCATCGCGCGTTTGCGTGCGTAGCCTAGCGCTCCGTTCCAATGCATCGGGAAAAGTAGCAACAAGGTTGTGGCTTGCGCGGACATTGAATCTTGCAGATCGAATATTTGAAACACAACGAAAGAGAGTGTGGCAATGGTTGCACCCATGAGCGCTTCATGACGCATGCGGTGTGACTCTTTGGGCACGCTTGCATGAGCGGGAGGTTGCCTTTTCTGTACGTCGGGAATACAGAATGTCACCAGATAAGCGACCATTACCGAAAGCAAATTCGCGATAAAGTTGCTGGTAACCAGATCGTTAAGATCAGTTGTGGGGTAGCTTGCAAAGTGCAGCATGATGCTCAAGCTCAATACGCTGTTCGCTCCAAATAAGAATAAGCTGCCTTTCGACATACAAGCAAATTTGTAGAGAAACAGTACAAAAGCGATCATTGTCATCAGTGCCGGATGAGCGCCAAACAGCCCCCCGAGAATGGCCACTTCTAAGCCACAAACGACGGCGGAAGCAAGCAGTTGCTTTGCGGCGTGCGCATTCATGACGGGCACCATGCCCAGTAACAGCATCGGTGTTACGGTAAAAAATACCCCGTAGTTCCAACCCAGTAGTTTACAAAAGGTAAAACCAAGCGTCGCACCTGTTGCTATTCTGACGCATTGGCGAAAATCATTTTCAGATAATGGATGATCCCAAAGTCGCATTTTTTACTCCGCTTAATAGACGTAGTGCAGAGTGCTCAGAAACTGAATTTGCATTTTTGCCAGCCAAGCAAACGGGCCACTTTCTGGTAGCAACTGTACCGTCGCACGAGCACCGGAAGGCAATGTTGACATCGTTTCATCGAGCGAAAGGTGCACACGCATGCGTTGTGCATCACGCACCCAGCGATTAGATTCTGTTGGAGTGGCTAAACGCCCATTCGCATCAAACTGACCAGTACTTACCCCAGCATCCAGGCTACGAATACGCGCGGTAAAGACTTCGCCGGGTTTGCTATCAAAAGCAACTAGGGCGCGGCTATTGTCTGGGAAATGGCGTAAGCTTTTTTCTCTAAAATCAGCAATCACGTCTACATCCGTCGCCACCAATGCAACTAACGGCGTACCTGCTGCGGCGTAGGTGCCCGTTTCAAGCTGTAAGTTGGTAATGACGCCATCTTGCTCAGCTAGCGTTTGTGTGTAGGCAAGGTTTAGCTTGGCCTGCGCCAATTGGTTCAAAGCGGCGCGGATGCTGACGTTACTTTCGTCACTATTACCTCGACTGACGTGCAATTCTTGCAGGTGAGCTTGCGCTGCAACCAAATTGGCTTTCGCGGCGGTAGCGCCACTTTGTGCATCGTCTTTAAGTTGTTGAGAAGTCCCATTGCGTGCAAACAGAGTGTTTAATCGGTTAGCTTCGCGCAACTTTTGAGCGGCAACGATACGGCTTGCCGTAACATTAGCTTCTGCCGCAGCAATCGATGCATCCAATTGAGCGTTACCTTGTACCGCACGTTCATAATTGAGTTGGGCCTGCTCTACCGCCAGTTGATAGGGTTGTGGGTCGATGGTGAAAAGTACTTCACCCTTGTGTACGGTTTGATTATTAGTGACAAAAACATCACTGATTTGACCATTAACTCGGGGAGATATTTTGGTCACAGTCCGCGTTGCCATGGCTTGCGGTGTTAAAGGCATAGCCAAATCGGCCACCAAAAAATAGGCAAAGAGCGCCACAAAAGCGACGATGGAATATTTGATCCAAAGTGCAAATTTTTGATCAGGTGTCATAAGTAATTATTGTTCCTTTGAAGGTGTTGCTATCGGTTTGCTGAGCGTATCTAGAGCGTTGTGTGAGATTTTTTCGAGCGTAAGAGTCAGTTGGTGCAATTGTTGATCGTCAATATTACCCAGTAAGTTTTGGCGAACTTGCAAAATACGGGTTTCCATCTGCTTGATAAGAGCACGCCCGTTACTCGTCAAACTGACGATTCGAGCGCGCTTATCGTTGTGACAGCAGTGACGTTCGATCAGCGATTGTTCTTCGAGCTGCTTTAAAGTTCGCATCAAAGAAGCCAGTTCTATTTCTAACGCTTCAGCTAAGGTTTTTTGACTGACGTTGTCACCGAGACGCTGTAATTTCCACAATGCGGTCCAACGAGGATGGGTAAGGCCCAAGGGTGAGAGTTCTCGGTCCGCCACCATTTTCCATAAGCGTGAGAGACGAGCAAACTGCTCAGCGAGTGATAATTCTTTCAGGGTGTGCGTGTTTTCAATCATAACGAGTCACATATTACTTAGCGTGCTAAGTAATATAATTTAGTTAGCGCGCTAAGTAAATAGCTAATGACGAAGGCTGACATTTTCATACAAACTCAGGACAGCACCCCTCAATGAAACACTGTACATTATTTTCAATGAGCGAATCCCCAATGTTTGAGGCTGTCCTAGCTGCTGAAATTCTGGTCCATACTATGATAATTGAAAATAAACTCGACTACCTGTTTAGCCTGTCTGAACTCTCTGAAACGATTTACCCAAATACCAAAGGCTGGTCTAAGATCAGGAAAAATATGCGTTTCTGTTTGTGGGGAATGACGAACGCTCAGGCACTAAAAAGTATGGTGTCACTCTTTTCTCGTACAGAATTGGCGGAAGTTCTTAGGCAGTGCCCACAGTTTTTGGAAAAGCCATTAAAGCCTTATCTTTGCGTTAATTGGTCGGTGAAAGAGCGTACTCAGCATATCAATCAACATTTTCTCTACTTAGTTGAGCAGTTTGGCTTTAATGCGGCGACGTTTTTCTCGGAATCCGGCGTTTCTATTTTTGATTTTTGCGACAAAAATGGGGCAAGTTACTCATTAAGCCTGTGCAGTGGAGAGATAAGAGAAGGCTCGTTGGGGCTACAGCTAATCGATCAAAAAGGGCAAAAGATTTATTCGATCAGCTTTAATATTTCCGATCAAGGCAAGGCTATCTATATTGGTTCATTGCAAGGCCCGAGTAGCGGTGTGACCGATCGTAATCAAATCATTAAAGATTTGACGCGCACGACTCACGGCTTAAGAACTAAAGCACTGATGGTTGAAATGATCATGACGCTAGCGCGTATTTTAGGGGTTGAGAACCTGTATGCGATTTCTAACCGCGGCCATATGTATCAAGCTTTACGTTATATTGGCTCAAAGCGCAAATCAGTAAGCTTTGATTACGATGAACTGTGGACAGAGTACGAAGCAGAGAAAATGAGCAAATATTTGTACCGTTTGCCAACCACGCCAAACCGTAAAGGTGTTGAGATGCTAAATCGCAATAAACGCCGTCTATATACTAAACGTTATGAGTGGTTAGCCGAGGTGGAAACAGCCATGTCGAGCCGTATTGAACAGTTGAAACTTATGCCAAAGCATTTCGTGGTTTGATGGATCCACAAAATTAGAGGCTGATGTTATGGTTCAAAACGTGACCAGTAAGCTGGCGAACTACAGCTCTTCAATATGGTGTAGATAGTATTGAGCTTGATCTAAGATTGCTTGTTGAGTGGCGTTTTCAGTGTTATCCCAATTTTTATAAATCATGCCTATCCTTGGATTTTTGGCTAACCGTTCACGATGAGTGAGCATGAACTGCCAATATAAACTATTAAATGGACATGAATTTAGACCACTACGGCTCTTTACTTGGTAGTGACAATCTTTGCAGTAATCACTCATTTTATTGATGTAAGAGCCGCTTGCGGCATAAGGCTTGGTGGCAACAATTCCCCCATCAGCAAACAGAGCCATACCTCGGGTATTGGGCATTTCTACCCATTGCAATGCATCAATGTAAATACCTAAGTACCAGCCGTCCACCTCATCCGGCTTGCAACCGGATAGGAGTGCAAAATTACCCGTGATCATCAAACGTTGGATATGGTGTGCGTAGGAAAACTCCAATGATTGAGTTACGGCTTGTTTAACACAATGCATACGAGTATCCCCTGTCCAATAATAGTGAGGAAGAGGTCGTTGAGCGTCAAGGGCATTGTGCTTGGCGTATTGGGGCATGTTCGCCCAATAAATGCCTCGAATATACTCACGCCAGCCCAAAATTTGCCTAATGAATCCTTCGATTTGAGCTAAATTCATCGTATTGTCATTCTCAAATCGCATCAGTGCACTTTGAATGACTTCTGCAGGCGATAGTAGTTTGCAGTTGAGTGCAAAAGAGAGCCGGCTATGGTAAAGGCTCCAACGATGTGGGCTCTTTGCCGTCATTGCATCTTGAAAGCGACCAAACATCGGCAAGCCGTACTGACAAAAGTGGGCCAATAATGATAGCGCTTGTGAGCGGTTAATCGGCCATAACAATGAAGGAGTATACAGGCCGAAAACGTGAATATTATGATGCTGTAAACGGTTATAAATTGCACTGACATCGTTTTGAAAGCTAAGTGGTTTGGGTAGGTTTTCTATGTCTTGGACGCTGAGCTTATTGCGATTTTGGTGATCAAAATTCCAACGCCCACCCAAAGGCGTTTGATGATCATCTTGCAGAAGAATACCGAATCGCTTACGCATTTTGCGATAAAACGGCTCCATAATAGTGGTTTTGTTGGTGTTAAAATACTGAGTGATCTCGTCAAAAGGCAATAAAAAGTGTTCAGTATCAAAACAAGTCACTTGTGTATGAGAGAGGTTTAGCTCCTGCAACTGTTGCCAAACTCGGTATTCATCAGGTAGCTGATAGTGAAAGTATTCTGCGTTGATCTGATGACACAGATCGCTAATCAATGGTGGTAGCTGCAAATAATCGGCAGTTTCATCAAGGGTCAAGTAGAGAACCTGGTGTCCCTCACTTTGCAATAATTCGGCAAAAGCTTCCATCGCGGCAAAAAAGGCGCAGATTTTTTGAATGTGGTGTTTTACATAGCCTGTTTCTTGTTTAAGTTCAGCTACCACGTACAGTATGGAATCATCCGTTTTGTTAAACCAAGAGTGCTTGATATTGAGCTGATCGCCTAGGATCAAGCGTAAGGTTTTGTACGTTTGCATGCTGTATACCGTTAAGATTGGTTATCGAACATCTTCTACGTTCCAATCAAAAAATCGATCATTGTTGCCGAATAACAAGCGCTGTCTTTCTGTTGCGCTTTGAGAGCCAATTAAGAACAAACAGAGCGATAACGTGAATGTGAGTAGGCTAACATCAATTGAGCGGCTTTATTGCCGAAGGATGAATGAGCATTTCCTCGAAACCGCCGCCGTTATGTACTTGAGTGAACCCTTGCTCGAGTAAATAGGCCATAGCTTGGCCTGATCGATTGCCGCTGCGGCAGTAAACCACAATCGGTTGTTGTTTATCGATGTGAGAAAAAGCACGGCTAACAGTATCAAGTGGGTAGTTTAACGCACCTTCAATATGGCCAGCTGCGAATTCTGCTGCGGTTCGAACATCGACTAAAAGCGCGCCATTTTCAATCCATTGCCATGCTATCGTTGAGCGCTCCGATGCCAATGCATCGGAGGTATTTGAGATCAGGCCTACGCACAATAACGCTTTGGTCATCAGTGACTTTACCATGTTAGTCTCCTTCTTTTGGCTTAAAAATGAGCCTTCAAATGTGAATGGCGTTAGTCAAGGGATTTCTTAAATATCAAAGACGCGACGATAATCCCACCAACGGTAAAGCTCAACATCCATAACGCATTTCGCCATAGATCCATGAGGTTAGCACCGTGCAACACAATCCCGCGGATCATGCGCATAAAGTGGGTCGTGGGCGAGAGAGTCTGTTAACTTATTGTCTTCATACTAGAAGTTTACCGCCAGCGCCTCAAGCGGCAAAATTAATCAAAAGTAGAGGATGTGATTAGCCCCACTTTAATATCGGCCATTGTTGGGGCTGCGCGTATTGGATGAGGCGCCTGCATGGGTTGACCAAATAGGTGAAATCGGCGTGTAGACATAAAGGTAAATCATTGATCGAGTCAGTGAAAAAATGCACTTGACCCACGTATTGCGGGCGCTCAGCTAACCATTCATTTAAGCGAGTGACTTTTCCCTCTCGGTAGGTGGGGGTTCCCAAAATATGCGTGGTGTAATGGTTGTTCTCTATGACCATATCGATACCCATCGCCTCTGCAACGCCTATTTTACGGGCGACAGCTTTAACCAAAAAACTGACCGACGCCGAAATAATGAGCATTTGGATACGCTCGTCCGTTAACTGCTTAATAAGTGCTTTGGCTTGAGGAAATAGCCTAGGTACGATGCGTGTAGCGACACAATCGTCTGCCAAGCGCTGGACTTGCTCTGTGGGCAGGGTGAGCAACGGTTGCATCGCAAAATCGAGGTAATCTTCCATGTCCATTTCACCGCTTGCATAGCGTGACATGATCAGTCTATCCTGCGCGACAAAATCAGGGTCGCTCGCTATGCCCTTATCGGCCAAATATTCGCTCCAAATCATTGCGCAGTCGCCGTCAATCAATGTGTCGTCCATATCAAAAACGTATAGAGGTGTCGGCATCTATTTAGGCTCTCACAGGTTGTATTTCGTTAAGGTTAAACAGTAATTCTAGCTGACTGCCAGTGGCAAATAATCGCTCTGACGAACGATTGAGTAAATCGACCGTGAGCTCGCAGCCTCGCACATCCACATGGTAGCGAATCACGTTACCCAGTAATTGGTGATGCTTGATGGTGCCATGTTGCGGCGCAGAAACATGGGCACCATAGCTCCGCCCAGCTTCCTTGACGTAGATGGATTCGGGGCGAATAGCCACTTTCCACGCCGTGTCTATGTTAAACAACTGCTTGGCGGTGGCCGCCTCTACTAAATTGTAATGGCCCATAAAACCGGCCACAAACTTATTGGCTGGCTGAGTATAAATGCTTTCTGGGGAGCCTTGCTGAACGATTTCACCTTGGTGCATTAAAAAAATACGATCAGAGAGAATCATCGCCTCTTCTTGATCATGGGTTACAAATACGGTAGTGAGATTGAGCTCTTTTTGAATATCACGGATCTGCTGGCGCAAGTGTTTGCGAATTTTGGCATCCAGTGCTGAAAGGGGTTCATCAAGTAGCAAAATACGCGGTTTGACCACTAAGGCGCGAGCTAAAGCGACGCGTTGGCGCTGCCCACCCGAGAGCTGGTTGGGATAGTGTTTTTCTTTCCCTATCAGCGAAACCAGTTCGACCACTTTTTGCACTTCACGCTTGATGTAAGCCCTGTCTTGCCCTTGCATTTTGAGGCCAAAGGCGATGTTTTCAGCCACCGTCATATTCGGAAACAGAGCGTAGGATTGAAACACCATGCCAATGCCACGTTGCTGTGGTGTTTGGTTAGTGATGTTTTCACCGTTGACCCAAATTTCGCCGTCATCGACGGGATTTAAGCCAGCCAAACTGCGCAATAAGGTCGATTTTCCGCAGCCGCTCGGGCCAAGTAGCGTGACAAATTCCCCTTGCTCAATGGAAAATTCAATCCCTTCAAAAACGGTATTGTTGCCAAAACGTTTGGTGAGGTTGGCGACGTGGACGTAATCAGAGCGAGAGGTTGTGTGGGTCGTGGCATTCATTGAGTGGATCCTCGGCTAAAACGACTGGCGAGCCAAGTCAGTAAAAAGATAAATAGGAAGTAAGTCATCACTAACGCGGAGGTGAAGTGACCACTAGTCTGACGCATGTTGTAGAGATAAATCTGCAAGGTTTCATAGCGCGTGCCGACCAAAATGTTCGCAAATACAAACTCGCCAAGTAGAAAAGAGAAGGATAGAAACAGCGAAGCCATCAACCCTTTTCTAATGTTTGGCAGTACGATCAGTAAAAAAGCACGGCTGGTGCTTGCGCCGAGCAGGTGCGCGGCATCCATGAGATCGTGTAGATGGATCGCCTCAAAACTGTTGGCAATTGCACGGTACATAAACGGCAGCGCAATGGTGAAATAAGTGCCAATCAAAATCCAAGGTGTACCCACAATTGGAAATTGGCTATCGGCGTACAGTTGCAGTAATCCAACTGAAGAGACCACAGGCGGTACTGCAAAAGGGATTAAAATCAGCAGGTTCATCACTTTATCCAGACGAGGGAAATAGTAAAACACCACAAAGATCGCCGGAATAATCAAAACTGCGCTGAGTGTCAGAGAAGCGATGCCAATCAACAATGAGCGGCCAAATGCATCGAGAAAGCGAGGGTCGGTCAGCAGTTTGAGATACCAGTCAAAGGTGAAGCCATCGGGTAAAATCGTTGCGCCCCAGCGTGAAGAAAAGGAATAAACCAAGGTGGCTAAAATGGGCAGCAACATCACTCCCACGATGGAATAGACCACACTTTTATGAAAGGTGATTTTATCAAGGGTAGGATTAGCGTTTTGCATGGGTGTTCCTTGCGCTATAGCTTTTCGCAATTAGCCACTGATTGATCACAGTAATGAAGGCTAAAATTAGCATCAATACCACGGAAATGGCGGCGGCCAAATTGGGCTCTAAGAACAGATCTCCCGCCACTAAACTGGCAATGCGTACCGTGATGACGTTGTAGTTGCCGGATGTGAGTGCGTAGACGCTGGCATACGCGCCCATCGCATTGGCGATTAGGATAATCAAGGTGCCGAGTAGGGCTGGTGAAAGCACAGGCAAGGCGATTTTCTGCCAATATTGCCATCCGTTGGCGCCCAGAGTAGACGTCGCCGCTTGCCAGTCGTCACTGAGCGCATCAAATGCAGGATAGAGCAGCAGCACGCCAAGAGGGATCTGAAAATAGATATACATCGCCAGCAGTCCCCATTTGCCATATAGGTTGAACTCTTCAATCAAACCGTATTGCTTGAGCAGCAAAGTCAGTGCGCCGTTGACCCCAAGAATAATAATGAAAGCGAATGCTAAAGGGACGCCCGCAAAATTACTGCTCATATTGGTAAAGGCGATCACACCATCGCGCAGCTTGCCATCGACTCGGCGTAAGGAGGCGACCAACATTGCCGCAATCACAAGGCCCGCGACGCTGGACCATATGGCGAGCCACAAACTGTTGCCCAACCCTTGCAAAATAAAGGATGAGCTGAAGATTTCGCGATAATGGTCTAGTGACCATTGATCGTCAGAGATAAAGCTGTTGAACAGAACCCACAGCATGGGGGCGAGCTGAAATAAGTAGAAAAACAGCGCAAAAGGAGTAAGCCATAACGCAGGTTTGAGTTTGCGTGCCCAGTGCGTTGATTGGCTCAGCACGGCGCTAGGCTTGCTAATAACTTGGCTACTGATCATGCTAAGCACTCCGCAGAAAAGGGCTTATTGTGATCAAGATTAAGCAGTTGGCAGCACAGGCCGCAGAGCTCAGTTTGTTTGATCTCACAAGCTTGGTGCGAAAATTGATCGCCCAATACAAACAGCGGGACGTTGCGCTCTTCGGTTAATATTCCGCCGTGTGACTTGTCATTGTTCATGCCGTGATCGCTGGTCACCATCACTTGGTAGCCATCGTTTAGCCAGCTTTCTAGAAAGTGAGATAACAGTGCATCGGCCATGCGTGCACTATTACGATACTGTCCTGAATCAAGGCCAAACTTATGCCCAGCATCATCGATATTCATTGGATGGATCAGTAAAAAATCAGGCTGATGAGTACGACGTAAGTGTTCGGCGTCTAAAAACAGTGCTTCATCGGGATAGTGATCCCAGTGATAAAAACAGCCATGCTGAATATTGAGTGTTTTGTCACAGGTAAAACGATCGCGCGTTGCATCAAAAGGCGCGCGGTTATAGAGCTCGCTGACCCAATGATACGCCGCTGCGGCTGTTGTCAGCCCTTGCTCTTTTGCCAAACTGAAGATGGATTGATGATGTGAAAGGCGCACAATGTGGTTATGAACAATGCCGCTTTCGACAGGCTTTACGCCAGTGAGTAGACATTCATACAAAGGACGCGATAACGAAGGCAATTCACATTGTAGAGAGTATAAGGTTGCTCTTTGCTGCTCAATTAAGCCGTTTAAGTAGCCCATGCAATCACGGGCTACGGAATAATTGAGTCCATCAAGAACAACAAGGATCACCTTATTGTTCATGGTTACCTCTTACTGCTGGTGGATAATGACATTTTCTTGCCATTGACGTGGCAATTGGCGAGCTGATTTTTCCCAAGCATTAAAGTCGCTAATTGGGCTCACGTTCTGGTATTGATCGTTAGCAATCAATTTGCTTTGTACCGCAGCAGGCAGTGCAACGTTGCTGCGGATCGGGCGAGCATAGCCTTGTGCAAGGTTGATCTGGCCTTGATCGCTAAAGATGTATTCACGTGCTAGCTTGGCCGCATTTGGGTTTTTGGCGTATTTATTGATGATGGTGGTGTAGCCGGAAATCACAGAACCATCTTGCGGAATGTTAACGCTAAAGCGGTTACGGTCAATTTGGTCACGGTAACTTAGGGCGTTGAAATCCCACAATACGGCCACTTCAACTTCACCTTTTTCGAGGTTAGCGATACTTGGGTCTGTAAATGATAAGCGCCCTTGCTTGGCGAGTTTGGCAAAAAATTCGATTGCCGGATCGAGGTTCTTTTCGCTGCCACCATGGGCAAAAGCAGCGGCTAGTACGGCATTATTTGCTTGCGCGGCAACACCGACATTACCAATACTGATTTTGTAATCGCCTTTGAGCAAATCGTTCCACGTTTTTGGCGCATTCTTGACCAGATTATTGTTCGAGATAAATGAAATGGTGCCCGTATAAGCCAGAGCCCAGTGGCCATCTTTATCTTTGGCCCAGTCTGGGATCTCATTCCAAGTGCTCGGTTTGTACGCTTGAGTTACGCCTTTTTTCACCGCCACGCGAGCAAATGCAAAGCCAACATCACCGATATCGGCGGTCGCATTTTTCTTTTCGGCTTCAAACTTGGCAATTTCTTGCGCTGAGCTCATATCCGTATCTTGGTGTTTTAGGCCATAAATCTTACCTAAATCGCTCCACGTGTCTTGCCAGTTGGCCCAACTGCCGGGCATCCCAACACTGTACACTTGGCCTTCTTGTTTCGCTGCGTTGATCAAAGATTGTAAATCAGCCTCTTTAGCAAAAGCCGAAGTTGAAAGAGTCAGCGCAAGTGCTGTGGCAGTCGCTGCGCGGGTAAATAAGATTTTCATTGTCGCTATCCTTCTGGACTAGGTCAGTAAGTTCGATTTTTATCCTAGGGAAGAACTGTGACGTTTTCGGTGTTGTTATTTGACATTTTTGATGATTTTCTATTGCACTTTTATTTCAAATTCAATCAATTAGTCTGTCATAAATCTGTTATCTGCCTTAAGTAGTCTAAAAGACGTTTATTCACTCTGTATACTATTGGACTAGGTCACACATGAGATTTCGCAGCCCTTTGCCAGTGGCAAATGCTCCTTTAGAAAAGACCCAACTTGGCAATATTAAAAACACCCTTCGTGAGCAAATTTGTAGTGGAATGCTTGATGACAGGCAAAAACTGCCGTCTGAACGTGAATTGAGTGAATTGTTTAATACAACCCGCATTACAATTAAAGACGCTTTGGTTTCACTGGAAACAGAAGGGTTGATTTACCGAGAAGAGCGGCGTGGCTGGTTTGTCTCTCCGGCGCGAATTCATTATAACCCGCTATCGCGTTGCCACTTCCACCAGATGATCCGCGAGCAGCACCGAATCGCAGAAACTAAGCTAGTTGCGGTACGCAGCGTGATGGCTTCTCGTGAGTATGCAAGAGCGATGGATATTGACCGAATTACGCCCATTCATATTATTGAACGGTTGCGCTCGATTGACGGGCGAGCGGTACTGTTTGTCGAAAACTGCCTGATTGCGCAGTGGTTTCCAAAGATATTAGAGGAAAATTTAACCGCTTCGTTAACGCATCTCTATCAGCAAAAATACGGTTACATCACTACGCGTTCTCGTTTTGAGGTAATCCCTACGGCTGCGCCTCTTCATGTGGCAAAAGCCCTTAACTTGGCTGCTGGCCAATCTGTACTGAAAATTTGTCGAGTCAATTACAAACAAGATGGCGAGATCATGGATTGCGAATTTGAGTACTGGCGGCCAGATTCAGTCCTGATCCGTATCGACAGTTGTGATGGAGAATGAATAGCTTTAGACTCGGTGCAACCTTTTTCACCCTGCTAGTCGTTTATGAATTTTTCTAAGCTTAACTTAAGCGTCCCTTTGATGGCTGCGCTGCCTGCGTCGCGACACACGGCGACCAAAATCCAACAATTGGCTATTCCAGCCGTACTTTCTGGGCAAGATGTGCTTGCCTTCGCGCAGACGGGCAGTGGTAAAACGTTAGCTTATGGCTTGCCTTTACTGCAACAAATTGAAATTAATGCTCTTGAAATTCAATCGGTTGTTATTGTTCCTACCCGTGAATTAGCACAACAAGTCAGCCAAGAGCTGAGTGCTGTGGCAAGCAAAATGGGCATTAGCTTATGCACTTTATGCGGGGGAGTGGCCCAAGAAGAGCAGCTTGCGCAGTTGGCCAAATTACCGCATTTAATCGTCGCGACACCGGGCCGCTTGCTTGATTTACTCATACAGCAACTGATCTCATTGGAGTCGATGCACTGTGTGGTGTTAGATGAAGCTGACCGACTGTTAGAGATGGGGTTTTGGCCGGATGTACAACGCCTGCTCAGTTTTATGCCCCAAACCAAACAAACGTTGCTGTTTTCCGCCACACTCGCCGCCGATCTCGAACAGATGGCATTGGCCGTGTTAAGTAACCCGGTAAAGATAGAGGCGAATCAAGCCAATCAAGTGGTGGAAGAAATTGAAGAGCAGCTCTACCTCGTGAATAAGGGCAGTAAAGCACAAGCATTAATTGCTCTGATTAAGCAGCGGGCTGGGCAGCAAGTATTAGTGTTCATTAGCGCTCGTGATAGTGCTGACGCGGTCGCGAAAAAATTACTCAAAGCGGGTATTCGTGCGGCGGCTTTGCATGGTGAAAAAGATCAAGTCATTCGCGAGCAAACGTTAGCCGATTTCAAAGTGAATCAAGTGGATGTGCTGGTGGCCACCGATTTGCTGGCGCGTGGTATTCACATTGAGGCGCTGCCAGTGGTGATCAATTTTGATTTACCGCCTAGTGCGCCAGTTTATATTCACCGCGTTGGCCGCACAGCGCGTGCTGGTCAAGGTGGTGTGGCGATTTCGCTGGTCTGCCATGGTGAAAGCCAAGCGCTGGAGGCTATCCGCAGCTTAACGCAGCGCGCTTTACCGCTGCAGGCATTGAGCGATTTTCCAGTGACAGACCAACCGACCAGCGGTGAACCGAAGCGCAAACCGCGCAATAAGCAAGCTAACCGCCGCAGTGCTCAAAAACGCAGCGTGAAGCAGTTTCAACAGAAAACAAGCCATTAAGCAAAAAAATGGGGGTAAGTGGCCTTGCGATTGTCGTTAATGGCTTTCGTAATACACTAGAACAGCACTGTGGTGAGGCTAATCGTATCAAGAAAAGGCTGCGTAAGTCAGTTTATGTCAAGAAACCTCATCATACGTTTTCGAAGGCTTTACCCTGCTTGACGGATTCTTTACAAAACCATTGATAGTATGGGTACCTCTCAGTAAGACAACATAGATTAATTTTAGAAATTAACTACAGCTTTCGAAATCAAAAAGGAAAAACCATGAAAAATATTATCCTTGGAATTACAGCTCTTTCTCTCAGCGCTGGTGCGTTTGCAGCTATCGATACTAATCACAAAGAGCGCTCGCTAAATGTGGGTGTCTACACTAGCCAAGAGCAAGCTTACACCGCAGGATTTGATAAAATCGAGCAGCTACAGGTGCTGCCCGCTAACAAATTAGCAAATGAATTGTCGGTTTGGGAAGGCAGTGTTTTACCTAGAAGTTTAAAGATTAATGATACTGAAGTTATGGTTCAATCTTTTGCCAAGAAACCCGGTGTTGTTGAATACCGCTCGATTGTTAAGGTTGACTATCAATACCAGACAACGGAAAAAAGAAGCCGTGATTAATACGATGACGTGATCAGATGGCAATGGAGTGCCATTATTTTTCATCTATAAAATAACTCACTTATATACCAATCGTAGTTATAAGCCATAACCATACTCTCATTGCCGAACGAAATAGCAGGGTTCGTTCACACCTATCCCGTTACTTTATCAGTCACCTCCAATCAGTGAGGATATAAAAACCGATCAATTACTGTTTTTCAGGGCTGTTAAAACGTGATGTAGCGAGGGGACCACTTGGTGTCCAAGCGCCAAAACCTCTTCACTGGGTTCGACGAGATCAGGAATTTGGTAGGTGATCATATTCGCACTCACGGCGGATCGCACGCCGTTATTAGAATCTTCAAAGGCTAGACATTGGCTCGGTTCAGCGCCAAGACGTTGCGCAGCGAGTAGATAAATCTCAGGATCGGGCTTGCCATGTGTCACTTCACAACCGGTTGTGAATGAATCAAAGTATTGATCAAGGCCTGAAAGATGCAGCTTAATTTGTGCCACGTCTTTTTGGGTTGATGTTGCGACAGCAGTAGGAATACGATTAGTTTTTAACCATTGTAATAATTCGATAACCCCTTCTTTCACTGCGATCGCTTGATGTTTCACCACGGCATCGTAACGTTTACGCCACTCCGTATGCAATACCGGATAGTCCAATTCTGGCCCGTAGCCTGCGCGCAGTGCTTGTTCAATGCCTGCCGCATTGCAACCAATAGCCGAGAGATAAACCTCTTTTAAAAATGGGACGCCAACCGCGTCGCAAGCTTGTTCGAATATCGTAAGACAGACACGTTCGGTGTCGAGTAACAGTCCATCCATATCAAAAATGGCAGCTTGAAATTTCATAAGTACAACTTTAGGCGAGTGAAATGGAGTGGGTTATTTTCACATAAGTCGACCTATGGAGGCGATCTTTTTCCTGCACTTTTTCTTTTTCTCATACTTCAATAAAATCAGCCAATTATAAGCGCTAGTTTATTAGCAATGAGTTATGCTTAGATAAAGCGTGTCGTGACAATGTAGTAAGGAGGGAAGCGACTTGAATAGTGCATTTGTACAGCAGTGGATGCCGGGTTTACACCAACTTAAAGGCTACGAAACTCGCTGGTTAATGGATGATATGCGTGCGGCACTCTCTGTGGTGGCGGTTGCACTACCCGTCGCGATTGCGTACGCGCAGCTTACCGGAGTCAGCGCGATTGTCGGTTTATATTCTTGTGTATTACCCATGTTGGTGTACGCAATTTTTGGCACGTCTAGGCAGTTGATATTAGGGCCAGACGCGGCAACTTGCGCGGTGATTGCGGCAGTGGTTACCCCACTGGCGATGGGCGATCCTCTCAAACACTGGCAGTTGGTCATGACAATGACGGCGATGACGGGGATGTGGTGCTTGCTGGCGAGTCGTTTTAAACTCGGTATTTTGGCTGATTTTCTCTCTCGCCCTATTTTACTTGGGCTATTAAACGGCGTTGCTTTAACCATCATTGTGGGCCAATTTGCCAAGGTATTTGGCTTGAAATATGAGCAACGATATCTACTTGAACGTATCATAGAAGCGCCATCTCTACTGATTGACCTACACTGGCAAACCTTATTTATTAGTATGCTGACAACAATCGTTTATTTTCTGTGTAAGCGTGTCAGACCCAATTGGCCAGCAGCAATGTTGGCTATTATTGTAGCCGCTTGTTGGGTGTGGTTTGTGGGGGCTGAGAATCTTGGTATTAAAGTGGTTGGTATTATTCAAGGTGGATTACCTGTCTTTCAAACGCCTCAATTTGATTTAGGAGTGAGTCGTGAATTAGTCATGCCTGCTCTGAACTTAGCGATGGTGAGCTTTGTTAGTATGATGCTTACTGCGCGCAGTTTTGCAGCAAAAAATGGCTACGATATTGATGCCGATAAAGAGTTTCGTGCGCTTGGATTCGCCAATATTGCCTCTGCATTTTCACAAGGCTTTGCCATCAGTGGAGCGGATTCACGCACAGCGGTGAATGACGCTAATGGTGGAAAATCGCAGTTAGTCTCGATTATTGCAGCGATTGTGATTGGATTTGTCGCGATTGTGGCGTATCAGCCACTACAATACATTCCGATTGCTGCATTGGGGGTGGTGTTGATTATCGCGTCTATATCGTTGTTGGATCTGAAAGGGATTTGGAGTTTACACAAGCGTGATAAAGACGCCTTTTATTTGGCAAGCTTAACCTTCATCGCCGTATTGGTTATTGGCGTTATCCCCGGCATCACTCTTGCGGTATTACTGGGTCTGTTTCAGTTCTTACGCACCGTGATGCGGCCAAGTGATCAAACATTAGGTCTGGATGATAAAGGAACGATTCGCACGATTGATACGTCAGCGAAGGCGAAACCAATACCGGGTTTGGTGATTTATCGTTTCAACTCTCCGCTGACTTATTTCAATGCGCCTTACTTTAAACGTCGAATTTTATTTCACACTGAATCGGCGGGCTTAAGTGTAGGGTGCGTAATTATTGATGCAGTGTCGAGTTTTACTCATTTAGACTTAAGCGTCATGGCGATGTTATCGGACGTGCAAAGCATTCTGAAAAAACGTGGTATTCGCTTAGTGTTGGCGGGGCGTAAGCGTAGCCTGAAAAAATGGTGCAAAATTGCCGGGATTTCAACTGGGGATGGTGGCATTGTCATCCGTGCGGACATGTATTTAGCCATTAAGCTGAGTGGATGTTACCAACACGCTGTAGAGGAAGGACAAGTTCCGCCAGTACAAAAAGAGCCGCAAAAGGATATTGAAGGTGAAATTGCGGCTACTATTTAAAATGAGGTTAGCTCTCGTTAATAATATTGATTCTCGTTAATAAAAGATAAAGAGCTCTTGAGTATCGAAAAGATGTAAGAAATCCCATTCAATCATGATGCTTTCCTTTTTACGTGATGAGAGCGAGTGTTCGGCCTTTTGTTAAACGGTTGGTGCCTGTTTGGATAAGCATAGGTGAGCGTTATGCATTAGGCAAAATGGTAAGGGTTATTAATCTAATAGATAGCCTATGGGTATGGTGGTTTTCGACGCTAGGCGTAGAGTGTCGGCAGGTAAATAGTTCGCTGTACTTGAGCGGCCAGTTTTTGATGAAATTGCAGCATTGCACCTTCACTGCATGGCTGCCAAGTTAAGGCCTTGCCGACCACACCGTGATGTTGGAAGGCGCTTAGCCGAATGTTGACGTTCGCAGGCAACTGGTTAATCAGATGCGCTACTTCGGTAATTTCAGTCTCTAAATCACTTTTGTCCGGTATATGCAGCAATCGCACTTCGTGCAGTCTATTCAGTGTAGCGAGGT
>AEZC01000082.1 GCA_000257205.1 Vibrio ordalii ATCC 33509
AGCAAGCTCTGCTGTGGCGGGCAAGGCAACAGATATCATCCCAGGTTTGTAAGCACCGTAAGTAATGCCTTTAGCGTGCCCATCAAAATCCATCATCACTTCGTATTTATAGCTTGCGCCAATACGGTTTGTTTCATTGATCTGCCAAGCTGTACCGACTTGCCATCCCCAAGATGTGTCATCACCTTCCATATATTTTAGTGTCGTTCCCTTAGCTACGGAGATTGGTGCACCTGTAGTAGGATGCATTCCTACTACATTATTTGAGGGTGCTGTTGCACCAAAATGGCCTTCTCCGATCACATAGCGTACGCCACCACCAATACTAAATTCAGTGGTTACTTGATAAGCGATATTGAGATTCGCTTCTTTAGTAATAACGCTTTCTTGATTGCCAAAGTGTGAGGCAGCAAAATCATTACCCAGTTCGGTTTCCATCCCATAGTTTGTTCCTAGCGCAAAGCCCAGCACTAGTTGTTCATTCAACTGATGAGATAAGTAAAAATTAGGAATAACCGCATCATGAGCGAAGTCTTTTGCGCTTGCTTGCGTTGTGCCAAGTAATGAGTGGCTTACGGTGCCATTCACATCAACATTCGGGTTAACGTAAATTGCACCAACAGAAATTTGCGTACCTTTCAAATAAGTCAGCATGGCAGGGTTACGCCATTGTGCACTGGCGTTATCAGCCATAGCCGCTTCACCGGCGTAAGCACGCCCAAGGCCCGTTGCAGAGTATTCTGCCAATTGGAAACCGGCCGCTTGAGATGCATTCGATACGCTGAACAGTCCACATGCCACTGCGAGTGAAAGAAGAGTTTTATTTGATTTCATTATAATGTTCGCTGAAATATTTGAATTCGGTGTGGGAATTTTAAGGTTAGAGCGAATAATTTAAAAATATAAAGCAGTGAATTTATTGTTTTTGAAATTTAAATCTACTTATAGTTTAATTCTAAGCGTAATACTCTGCTTGTTATGGAAGTGTTTCTAACTTTCAGAGAACGTTTGTAGTGTGGTTTAAGGTAAAAAAGGTACAGTTGTTAGCTCGATTCGATAAAGCGATGCGGCTACAAGTATGAAAAAGGGCTGGAAAACCAGCCCTTTATTGATGCTATGCTGATAAACGTTGCGCTTAGAAGCTGCGGCTATATTGTAAGCCGACTAGGATTGCATCTGCGTGGGTCGTTGCTGAAATTGACGAAATGTTCGGGCCCCCAACTAATCCATAGGCAGGATTTTCTGTTTTTTCATTAACTTGAACATCTTTGCCCATTAGATACGTGAAACCAAAATCAATGTTTGATTGTTGATCTAAATGGTAAGTAAAGCCAGCCGACAGCCAGTTACGATCAGAATCAGGAACTGAAACGGATGTTTTTTGATCTTGAGCACTGGTGTCATACATGTAGCCAGCACGCAGTGTCCAATCTTGGGTTAAGTAGTAAGTACCACCAATCGAGTAGTGCATGCCATCTTGCCAGTTATAGTCGTTCAATACCCCGCTTGTTTTAGCTTCTAGCTTGTCAAACTCAGCCCAGCCAATCCATTGAACGCTATAATGCACGGCAAACTGTTCATTTAAGCGGTGGAAGCCTGAGAATTCAGCCATATCAGGGAGTGGCATAATGAGGGTATCATCAATTTTCCCTTTTTTTGATCCGATATAGTTAACGGTACCATCAGCTTCTAAGTCAGGGCTATAACGGTAAGAAAAACCGAAACGGTTATTCTCGTCGAGCTCATAAACTGTGCCTAAGTTAAAGCCTAATGCCCAGCCATCAGCGTCAGCATTCAGAGCTGTAGAGCCTGCTTGTGGGAACAGAGGATTTGCTGGAGTTGAAACGTTGCTACTCATATTGCGTTGTAGCTTGCCTTGCCCATAAATCAAGTCTAAACCTAAACCTAGACTCCATTGTTCATTTAAACGGTAAGAACCTGATAAACCAAAGTTTGCACTTTTCACATCAGTTAAGCCGCCATATTCAGCACCAACAAAGGAGCTATCAAACTCAGTTTTTGTACCGAAGTTTGAATAGGCATTAATACCCCATGCAAATTGATCATTGACTGGCACGATTAAGTGAATATTTGGTGCGATCGAGGTATCGCCAGCATCATCATAGTTTGAATCATAGGTTGAACCGTTGAATGCAGTATATTTTGCATCTTTAACTTTTATTTTCGATGTGATCGATACAAAACCCAAAGAGAGTGAGGTTTCATCAAACAACGCCATTGCGGCAGGGTTACGAGCCATCACCGATGCGTTATCGGCAATAACAGCGTCACCAGCAAACGCACGGCCTAGGCCAGTCGCAGATTGTGCATTGAGCTGAAAGCCCGCTGCCAGTGCTTGTTGTGAAGCGAGAGCTACCGTTACGGCAAGTAACGATTTTTTAAACAGACGCGTCTTGTTCATGGTGCTTTTTCCTTTTTCCTTTTTGATTTCATCGCCTCTAATGGACGTTGTTTTTTGAGCAAATGCTCAATTGGTGGCTGATACTAGAGCCTAGTATATAAGATAGAAATCCGACCATTGTCTAATTGAATGATAAAATTACAGAAATGATGTCTATTTGGCAGGAAAAAGGCGAAAAATGCTTGTTTATAGAGTTCATGCTCTATTTTGATTTGGAGAACCTGACCTGCATTATATACAGGTCAGGAATGATTTTAATGCGAAGCTTTCAGCATAGGCATTAGTTGTTTTGCAATGTTGGCGATATCTTCACCATTTTCACCGACAAGGATCAGGCTAGCATCACCGACGGGTTCAATGATTCCTGCCATCCCTTGCTCATTAAATTGCACCGCTTGTTCGCTGGCAATGCTCGTTAAAAATAGTGTCACTTTCCCGCTCTCACCTTGAAAAACCATATGTAGAGCGTTTGCCTTGCTAAAACCACAGTGGTTTAGGTAATAAACGTGGTAAGGGAAGCTATTGCTTAACTGATAAGCAAATGGCAGCATTTTGGCGTTGATCTGTGTTGAGCTCACTTGTTCATCCAGTTGGCTGACAAAACCTTCTTCATCAATGACGTGTTTGATGGCGGTGTCCATTAGACTGGCTTGTGCAGGTGGAATAAGCACATTTCGCCAATTGATTTGACCGACGAATAAACCAAACACAAAAGCAATCGATGCCGCTAATGCCATTACTTGCTTGGCAAAAGTAGGGCGAGAGACATTACTTGTCATTGTGGCTTGATTAAACAGAATCCGGTCGGCGAGATCGTCAGGTACATCTACATTCATTGCATTGGCAATCTTAGTATCTAAGCTCAAGATGTCTTCTATAAATTGACGATTGGCATCACTGATAGATGCCGCTTGGATAACGTCTTGGTCATGCTGCTTTGGATCGGACATAACTCGGCGGCGAAATTCTAATTCATCCATTTTGCTGCCCCTTATACGCTTTTGATGAATCTAATTGTTCTTTTAATTGATTACGAGCTCGAAACAGACGAGTCATGACCGTGTTTTTATTGAGTTCGAGGATCTCGCCAATTTCATCACCACTAAAACCACCAATGACTTGTAGGAAAAGAGGTTCTCGGTATTCAATATCCAGCTTCATTATCTGTGCCTGCAACCACTCTTGTTGGTGATGAGGATCATCGTTGACTTTTACATCACCGCTGTAGTCATCAATATCGACCAACTCAAACTGCTTGCGCTCAAAGCGGCGCGCGTTCTCGCGACGAAGAATAGTTATAAGCCACGATTTGGCCGCTTTCTCGTCGAGCAAACTATCGAGAGATTTCCAAGCCCTCAAGCAGGTTTCTTGGACTAAATCTTCAGCAATGCTTTTATCTTTACATAGCCAATAGGCATAACGAAAAAGATCTCGGTGATAAGCACGCACGAGCGTTTCATATTTTCTCTGTCTGTCAATATTACTATTGACCGGGCTGCTGGACTTTTTCTTTCCAAACATGGTTATTATCGACACATGAGTCTCCGTTTGCTCTGTGATTTCTTCTTTGTTTAGGCCATTTTATTGTCGTCTTGCGATGAACGCTTCGCGTATTCGTTTGCTTTCGATCCGTTCAAGTTGTTCGGTAACATCAATTCAAGCGTCGACGGCTTTTTAATTTCATAGTATGGAATAAATCAATATAAAATTGATCTACTTCAAAATCTCATAGCACGAAGTGGCTATAGTACACCTTGTCATCTCGTTAGTCATTGCGACTAACATGTTGAGCAAGATGACACTTCCTTTTGAAGGCTGACTTTACTTTCTCCTAATCAGGAAACTGATTATTTCAATTGGCGTAAGTTAATTGCTTTATATATTCCGACCACACATTATTGTGTGGTTTTTTTTTTGCTTATATCCCCTTCCTACTTGAAGCCGCAGCAGTGTTGGCTACGTTCGTTCACCCCAATCACATAGTTTGCCTATGCTCATGGGGACTCACTCACTTACCGCCTACCTGCAACTCCAAGTTGTTTGGGTATCATTCCATTATTCATTTAAAGATTAAGTGATTATCCATCTCCTTTCCCTACATTACTTGCTTCGATTCGATGCGAATATCACGTTTATTTAAACACTTGTTTGATTGTTTTAACAACCTCGTTACAATGCGTCAGGTCAGACATCTATTTTAAGGAGAAACAATGGGCAAACAGGAAGTCAAAACGCGCTCTGGTGAGCGTGTGGCTATCGTCGCGGGGTTGCGTACCCCTTTTGCGCGTCAGTCAAAGTACCGAATTTAGTCAAGTTCCTGCAGTCGATTTAGGCAAGATGGTGGTGAGTGAACTGCTTGCGCGAACGGAACTCGATCCTAAATTAATCGAACAACTCGTCTTTGGGCAAGTCGTGCAAATGCCAGAGGCACCAAATATCGCACGTGAAATCGTTTTAGGGACGGGAATGAGCATCCATACCGATGCGTACAGCGTCACACGAGCGTACGCTACCAGTTTTCAGGCGGCGGTCAATGTGGCTGAAAGCATCATGGCTGGCACGATTGATATTGGTGTGGCTGGTGGTGCCGATTCTTCTTCCGTTTTGCCAATTGGAGTGTCTAAAAAATTAGCCGCTAGCTTACTTGCTTTAAGTAAAACCAAAACCGTTGCTCAGAAACTCAGTATCTTAAAATCCTTATCTTTTAAAGACTTAATGCCAGTACCGCCCGCGGTCGCTGAATATTCAACGGGCCTTTCGATGGGGCAAACGGCTGAGCAGATGGCAAAATCTCATCACATAAGCCGACTGGATCAAGATGCGTTGGCACATCGTTCTCACTCTTTAGCTTCACAAGCTTGGAAAGAGGGCAAAATCCAAGGCGAAGTCATGACGGCATTCCCAGAGCCTTATAAAAAGTGGATCGCTGAAGATAACAATATTCGTCATGACTCGACTTTGGAAGGTTATGCCAAGTTACGTCCAGCGTTTGATAGGCAATATGGTAGCGTAACGGCCGCCAACAGCACACCACTAACCGATGGCGCTGCCGCTATTCTATTAATGCGTGAAGGCCGTGCTAAAGAGCTTGGTTTGGAGATTATGGGTTATATCCGTTCTTACGCTTTTTCAGCGATTGGTGTTGAACACGATATGTTAATGGGGCCGTCTTATGCGACACCGTTAGCCTTACAACGTGCCGGTATTGAGCTTTCCGATCTCACATTGATTGACATGCATGAATCGTTTGCTGCGCAAACCCTCTCTAATATGAAAATGTTCGCCAGTGATAAGTTTGCACAGGAACATCTTGGTCGAGCAAAAGCGATTGGCGAAATTGATATGGACAAATTTAATGTGCTAGGTGGTTCGATTGCGTATGGTCACCCCTTCGCGGCGACGGGTGCGCGCATGATCACACAAACACTGCGTGAACTAAAACGACGTGGTGGTGGTTTAGGGCTGAATACCGCTTGCGCAGCGGGTGGTTTGGGCGCGGCAATGATTTTGGAGGTTGAATAATGAGCACAGAGAGAGCTTTTCATTTAACGATTGATGAACAAAATATTGCGTGGCTGGCGATTGATGTTCCCGGCGAAAAAATGAATACGCTACAAGCGGCGTTTGCCCAAGAGATGCAAGAGGTTTTTGCGACCTTGGAGGCACAAAAAACCAGCCTAAAGGGGATGGTGATTCACTCGCTTAAGCCAGATAATTTCATTGCAGGAGCGGATGTCCGTATGCTGAACGCTTGCCAATCGGCCAGCGAAGCACAAGCATTGGCCAAGCAAGGTCAGGAGATGTTTCAAACCTTATCGGATTTGCCATTCCCAGTGGTTGCCGCGATTCATGGCCCATGCTTAGGCGGTGGTTTAGAGCTGGCGCTGGCTTGTCACTACCGGGTGTGCAGCGACGCGGATATCACGCGTTTGGGTTTGCCCGAAGTGCAATTAGGCTTGCTGCCAGGCTCCGGTGGAACGCAACGGTTGCCGCGTTTGATTGGTTTGTTAGCTTCTCTCGATTTGATTTTGACGGGTAAGCAGCTGCGCGCAAAAAAAGCAAAACAGCTGGGTGTTATTGATGCTTGCGTAGCAGAGACTATCTTGCTGGATGTGGCTAAGAAGTATGTGCTCGATAATTCTGGGAAAAAACGTCATCAGGCCAATACCTCGGCCAAAGAGAAATTAATCTCTCATACGCAGCTTGGTCGCAAATTAATTTTTGATCAAGCTGCTAAAAAGACTAAGCAAAAAACACGAGGTAATTACCCAGCCGCAGACGCGATTTTAGAGGTGATCCGTCACGGTTTAGATCGTGGTTTTAAAGCCGGGTTAGAGCTTGAAGCGAAGCGATTTGGTGATTTGGTGATGAGCTCGGAATCCAAAGCACTGCGCTCGATTTTCTTTGCCACCACAGAAATGAAAAAAGAGACGGGCAGCGACGCAAAACCTCAAACCGTGAAACGTATCGGCGTATTGGGCGGTGGTTTAATGGGGGCAGGGATCGGCCATGTTAGCGTTGCAAAAGCCAAGGTTCCAGTACGAATCAAAGATGTTTCGAATGATGGGGTATTAAACGCGCTCAATTACAACTACAAATTATTCGATAAACAGCGCAAGCGTCGCATTTTATCCAAAGCGCAGATGCAGACAAAAATGGCGCAATTGTCTGGCGGGATTGATTTTACCAGTTATCAGCATATCGATGTTGTCATTGAAGCGGTATTTGAAGATCTCACGCTTAAGCAGCAAATGGTGGCTGATGTTGAAGCGAATGCCAAAACCAGCACCATTTTTGCGACGAATACTTCTTCGCTTCCAATCCAGAAAATTGCAGCGAAGGCGGCGCGTCCAGAGAATGTGATTGGGTTGCACTATTTCAGTCCTGTTGAAAAAATGCCTCTGGTGGAAGTGATCCCTCATCAAACCACATCGCAAGAGACGATAGCCACAGTAGTGGCCTTGGCGAAAAAACAGGGCAAAACGCCGATTGTGGTCAAAGATTGCGCTGGTTTTTATGTTAACCGTATCCTTGCGCCTTACATGAATGAAGCGGCGCAGATCCTGATGGCGGGTGAGTCGACTGAAAAGATAGATACGGCTTTACTCGATTTCGGTTTCCCAGTCGGCCCTATCACGTTATTGGACGAAGTGGGCATTGATGTTGGCTCGAAAATTATGCCAATTCTAGTGCAAGAACTCGGCCCACGTTTTCAAGGACCAGACGTATTTGATTTGCTGCTCAATGACAATCGCAAAGGGCGTAAAAGTGGTAAGGGATTCTATACCTATAAAGGTAAGAAAAAAGAAATCGACAAATCTATCTACAAATTGCTGAAAATCACGCCAGATGCCAAACAGAGTGATAAGGAGATCGCGCTGCGTTGCGTGCTACTTATGCTGAATGAAGCCGTACGTTGTTTGGATGAGGGCGTAATTCGTTGTGCGCGAGATGGCGATATTGGTGCGATTTTCGGTATCGTTTTCCCGCCGTTTTTGGGCGGCCCATTCCGTTACATAGACCAAATTGGTATCAAGAAATTAGTGGAAATGATGAATCAACATGCTGAGAAGTATGGCGATAAATTCGCTCCTTGTGATGGGCTACTGACTCGTGCTGGGGTTGAAGCACGTTTTTATCCGTAGTCATCTCGGCTGTTTTCATTCATATGTTTGCTTAAATTAGGCGAGGGAATATCCTCGCTTTTTTTCATTTATAGCCAATGAGGTCATCTCTATTATGCGAGTTATTCTCAGTTTGGTATAAGATTATGGAAAATCATCAATAAGGAATCGAAATGGATGCACTAGAGTTGCTGCTTAACCGTCGTTCAATCGCCAATCTCACATCGCCTGCACCTGAAGGTCTGGTCTTGGAAAATATTATTAGAGCAGGCTTGCGAGCGCCCGATCATGGCGGTTTAACCCCTTGGCGTTTCGTGATTGCTCAGGGAGCGGGTTTGCAAAAGTTGTCGAGTATTTTGGCGTCTGCTGTGCGAGCGGATAACGGCAGTGATGCTGAGATAGAAAAAGCGAAGAATGCACCGTTTCGAGCACCTATGGTAATCACAGTGATCGCGAAAGTAACGGATCATGAAAAAGTGCCAGCTATTGAACAACATCTCTCTGCGGGATGCGCAGTACAAGCGATGCAAATGGCCGCGGTAGCACAAGGTTTTCAAGGTTTCTGGCGTTCGGGAAGCTGGATGTTCCACTCTCACGTTCGGCAAGCATTAGGTGCTAAGGGCGATGATCAAATCGTTGGTTTCTTATACCTAGGGACAGCAGGGTGCACGCCAATGAAAGTGCCTGAACGTGATTTGAGCCAATTTATTGAGTTTCTATAGCGAGTTTATTGACTATCTACCGCTACGATAACTCATGGCCCAGCAATGCTGGGCCTAAAATCTAGTCGATGTGATAGGCAATCACAAAATCAATAAATAGCCTGACTTTTTCAGGTAGATGATCCTTGTGGTTGTACAGCATATAAATATCACGAGGGTTGGAAACCCAGTCTTCCAGTACTCTGACTAAGCTGCCTTCTTCGATAAATTCTTTAATCATCACATCTGGCATTAAGGTGATACCCAGCCCCTCAGAGCAAGCGCTGCGCACTACGTTTAAAGCGTTGGCCTGAAAACGACCAGTATCACAATTGACCACGCATTCCCCTTTATTGTTGGTCAACTGCCACTTTACTAGGGGGTATCCTTTTAGTAATGAGTGATTACTGAGCTCTTCGGCATGAGTTGGTGCAGGGTGTTTCGCTAAATACCCTGGGCTTGCGACTAACACATCTTTCACTTCATTAATTTTTCGCGCAATCAAACTGGAGTCTCGTTGAGGGCCAACTCTAAAAATGACATCCCATTCGGTTGGGTCGAGCTGATCGGCCTGATTGCTAGTGGTGAGTTCTATGTTGATATCTGGGTACCGTATCATGAAGGCATTGAAGATAGGCATCATCATACGTTTCGTGACATTGGATGGTGACGATATTCTGAGTTTTCCTGAAGCGCCACGGCATTCATCGGTGAGCTCTTCTGCTGTTGCCGCTAAGCGATGCAGCAACGGTGAGCACTCTTGAAAAAAACGCTCTCCCGCTTCAGTGAGTGAAAGTTTTCGAGCATGGCGATTCAACAGCCTAAGATTCAGAGAATCTTCCAATGCTTGGATGCGTCGGGTAATGGTCGCAACTGGGATCATTGTTTTACGAGAAGTTGCGGTATAGCTTCCATTTTCGACAACCAGTCGAAAGAGGTTTAGGTCATCTAATTTCATTGTTCCTGACACATTATTTTTTGAATTTGAGTAATCTATATGTATATCATTTGTCAAATCTTGAGTCATATCAACTTGTTTGACGAAAGTAACATTCCGTACATTTGGTACAATTCATACATAGCCCATATATATAGTATGCAACCGAGTTACAAAGTGGAACATTTGTATAAATCTCATTTTGCGACTACTTTATAAAGTAACCTATCAATTTATCCTATAACAATAAAATGACTGCTTTTTAAAAGCATTGTGAGGCAAGATTATGTATAAATCTCACATTCAGGCTAGTGAGTTCATGGCGAAAAAACCTTCAGATAATCAGCATGTCGAGCAAAAATTGATCATGCTCGTTGATGATGACCCAATTTTTAGGCGAATAACCAGTGGTTATTTGTCTGCTCAAGGCTATAAAGTGCTTGAAGCTGAAAATGGCTTAGAGGGGTTGCGCAAGTTAAAAGATGCGGAGCCTGACCTTGTTGTGTGTGACTTAGCAATGCCAGTACTGAACGGCATTGAGTTTGTTGAAGAGGTGAGCCTTGAGTATCCGTCGCTGCCACTGATTGTGGTCTCTGCAACCGATGAAATGGCTGATGTTGCAAAAGTGCTGCGATTTGGTGTTAAGGATTTTCTTCCTAAACCGATTGGTAACCACCAGTACTTAAGTAGTGCAATAAAAAGTACGCTCGAAGATACGTTTAGTCGTTTATCTGATCAGCGCGATTTTTCCACACAATGGTTTCGTGTTGATGATGGTGGTGATATTCCAGAAGAGCAAGAGTTGCATTGGCATCTTGAATATTTGCGTGAAAATCCAAGCACCGCAAAAGATTTATTACATGCATTACTGCCAGAAAATGATACTTCACAAGGCAGTTGGAAGTGTAGTTACCGTCTTTTACAATCGGCGGATGTAATGCCGCTGGTATTTGACTATGCGTGGTTGATGAACGGGCAGTTTGCCTTTTACTTGGTTGATTCAGATGCCCACTATGAAAACAGTGTGGCTTCAACATTGCTCGTTCGTGCACTGTTTCACGATTATCTTCGCAACTTAAAAAGCTTCAGTGCCGATCTGAAAGACCTTGCTGACATACTGGAAAAAGGTATTGAATGCTCAGAGTGTGCTAATCCAATTAACGCGGTATTCGGTATTGCGGATTTAAGCGAAGGTACACTCTCTATCCTGCCTGCTGGACTCGACAGCCAATGGTCAAATGGCTACTTAACTCAACATATTGCCGCGGGTGTTAGCCTTGGGCAGAACTGTTTAAAAAACTTTATCACTAAAGATTTACCGATCAACTCAACTTGTCAGCTATCAACTAACCGCTTAGGTTCGAGCAGTTTCAAGCTTAATATTTACCAAGGTGGCATTAGCTAATAACCTTATATTTACTCAGTGTTTGCAGTGATTTGTTTGAGGTATAGTGCGCGCCTAGAACAACTATCACCTAATTCGTTTACGTTGCATTAACTTTGTTTATGGTGCCAAAAACGAACGGAGTCATCCAACACTAGAGAAGTTATGATGGAAGAGCAGAATTTTAAAGAACCTTACAACATTTTTTATTTCTTAGGCTTTATTGCCGTACTTTCGATCCCTACATTGCCAGCAATATTGACTTGGATCCGTGTGTTTAATGGTTATTCAACTTTCTGAGTTGATTCGTACGTTGGGGAGTTCGTCATCAATATTCGGCATTTTTTTCTTACGGTTGTTGGCGGGCTCTGCCTTCTGTTAGGCGCGATAGGCATATTCTTACCGCTACTCCCCACAACACCTTTCATACTCCTTGCTAGTGCTTGTTTTTTACGAAGTAGCCCGCGTTTTCATGCTTGGTTACATCAACATCAGACGTTAGGCCCAATACTGGATAATTGGCAGCAACATGGCGCTGTTTCGCGACAAGTGAAACAACGGGGATGTTTGTGGATTATCCTAAGCTTTACTTTTTCCATCTGGGTTGTTCCGCACTTTTGGCTCAAAATTATGTTGTTTACTATGCTTGTGGTCCTGATCACTTGGTTTATTCGACTTCCCACTCATGAGCAGGTTGCTAACCAACAAGAAAATCACTAGCATTATGGGGAAGTGTGCCCATTCTTCGAATGGGCGTTTGTTTTTTCAGCGGCTAAGATATTGTGGCTTATCTATGGTGCTGAGAGCTCACGCTCTATCATTCTCATGCGTAAATGTATTGTGGAAAATGAAGAGCCAATCTAAGTAAATGTAAGTTATGACAACCGAAACTATCTCTTTGATCAAATCGAGCATTCAAAGCATTCCTAATTACCCAAAACCTGGCATTTTGTTTCGTGATGTGACCAGCCTGCTAGAGGATGCAAAAGCCTATCAAGCAACCATTGCTTTATTAGTCGAAAAATATAAAGACATGGGCTTTACCAAAGTTGTTGGTACTGAAGCGCGTGGTTTTCTATTTGGTGCGCCATTAGCATTAGAGCTTGGGGTAGGGTTTGTACCTGTGCGTAAACCGGGTAAGTTACCGCGCGAAACGTTGGCCCAATCTTACGAATTGGAATACGGTACTGACACATTAGAAATTCACGTTGATGCAATCAAACAAGGTGATAAGGTGCTGGTGGTGGATGATTTACTGGCAACGGGTGGCACGATTGAAGCGACGACTAAATTGATCCGCCAGCTTGGAGGTGAAGTCGAGCACGCTGCTTTTGTCATCAACCTGCCTGAAATCGGTGGAGACAAACGTTTACAAGGTTTGGGCCTGAACGTTTATAGTATTTGTGAATTTGAAGGTCACTAAGCTAATCAACTGGACGTACTCATGAGTTATCTTGCCTTAGCGCGAAAATGGCGACCAACAAAATTTAATGAGGTAGTGGGGCAAGCACATGTCTTAACTGCACTAGAAAATGCGTTGGCCCAAAATAGATTGCACCATGCGTATTTATTCAGCGGTACACGTGGTGTCGGCAAGACGACGATTGGTCGCTTGTTTGCTAAAGGGTTAAACTGTGAAACCGGTATTACGGCCACACCTTGTGGCCAATGTGATACTTGCCGAGAGATTGACCAAGGCCGTTTTGTTGACCTTTTAGAAATAGATGCGGCATCACGAACCAAAGTCGAAGATACGCGCGAATTACTTGATAACGTGCAGTACAAGCCTGCTCGCGGTCGCTTCAAGGTGTACTTAATCGATGAAGTACACATGCTGTCGCGCCACAGTTTTAACGCTTTGCTTAAAACGTTGGAAGAGCCGCCTGAGTATGTGAAATTCTTGCTCGCTACGACAGATCCGCAAAAGCTGCCGGTTACGATTTTATCGCGCTGCTTACAGTTTCATCTTAAGCCGATCAGTGTTGAAAATATCCACGATCAGCTTGAGCATGTTTTAGCGGCAGAGCAGATCCCTTGTGAAGCGAGAGCATTAAGAATGATCGCTCATGCTGCCGATGGCAGTATGCGTGATGCACTTAGCTTAACTGATCAAGCGATTGCATTGGGTAATAACCAGGTGATGGCCGATGTAGTCGCGCCAATGCTTGGCACGCTAGACACAGATCAAGCACTCCATTTACTGCAAGCCATTAGCAGTAAACAGCCTCAAACGGCGATGGATAGCGTTGCACACTTAGCACAAAATGGTGTGGATTGGGATGGATTACTACAACAACTCGCGGCGCAGTTACACCGTATTGCGATGTATCAAGCGTTGCCAGCAACACTGGACAAAACCCAACCTGACTCAGAGAAAGTGCAACTGCTTAGCAAAGCACTGAGCCCACAAGATGTGCAGCTCTATTATCAAATTGCTTTAAAAGGGCGTGAAGATTTAGCACTCTCGCCAACCGCTCGAACGGGGCTGGAAATGATTGTGCTACGTATGATGGCGTTTCGTCCTGCTTCTGTATCGTTGGTGAATACGTTCAGCACTGAAGTGAGTTCAGATGTCGCAGTGCCAAGCCACGGCACTCCTTCACAAAAACCTGTATCAGTGGTAACGCCTCTAACTGAACCTACGCAAACATCGGTGGCTCCCGTATCGGACAGTCAGGTTAATGAGCCACAAAGGCATGAGGATACTCAGCCTGATTATGGCATCGTTCAAGATTACGATAACCGCTATGCGGATATGAATGATGACATGTCCAGTGCAATGGAATATGCCCCAGAATCGTATCAGCCAGCACCAGTTCCTCAACCACCAGCACCTTCTTCAGCTCCACGTCCCTCACCGATTGCAGGGCTGCGACACCAGTTGCGTTCACAGCGCCAAGGAGTTGCTCAGCCAGCAAAAGGAGTGAATGAAACAAAGAGCAACGGGACAAAAAAGCCTAATGCGGCATCGACTAAATCTGAATCTGTGCTTGAGCGTGTTGCCTCGCATGGAAAATCAGCTCGAGTGTCGCCTTTGTCAACATCCGCTCCTGAAGCCGCCCCAACCTTGGACAACGAGCCTTATCAGTGGCGTCCAACGCTGCAACCTGTGGTGGTTGAACAACAAAAAACAGAGCTGACACCGACACAAATTAAGCAAGCGCTAGAACATATTAAAACGCCAGAGATGGCAGAAAAGTTACTTGCAGAATCGATAGAACAAGATGAGTGGGCAGCTCTGATCCACCAGCTCGATATTGCCAAGTTAGTGGAACAATTAGCACTTAATTCTGTCTACCACAAATCGGGCTCATCAATTGAGCTAATGCTGCGGCCAAGTCAGGCTCATCTTAATACCGATAAAGCACAAAGCGAGTTGTTAGAAGCGCTCAATGAGACATTAGCTGAAGAGTGCCACCTTAGCGTGACAATTGGTGAGCAAGGTGAGACGCCATTGGAGCTTAGAGAGCGTCTTTACCAACTCAAATTAGAGCAAGCATTGAACAGCTTGGAGGCTGACCCTCACGTAATGTTCTTCAAGCGACGTTTTGATGCGGAACTTGATCGCGACAGTGTGCGGCCGATTTAATCAATTAAGCGAGTGTGGGGTTGAATCTATATGTTATGACCCCACCTTATGTGAAACACTCAATTCAACCAGAGAGATAAACATGTTTGGTAAAGGCGGTATGGGCAACCTAATGAAGCAAGCCCAACAAATGCAAGAGCGCATGCAAAAGCTACAAGAAGAAATTGCGAATATGGAAGTGGTTGGTGAGTCTGGTGCTGGTCTGGTAAAAGTGACCATTACTGGTAGCCACAGCGTACGACGTGTAGATATTGATGAAAGCTTGATGGAAGACGACAAAGAGATGCTAGAAGATCTGATTGCCGCCGCTTTCAATGATGCTGCACGCCGCGTCGAAGAGACTCAAAAAGAAAAAATGGCTTCTGTCACTGGTGGCATGCAATTACCACCAGGTATGAAAATGCCGTTTTAACAAACAACCTTTTTAACAAACAAAATAGGTTACTAATGCGTACCAGTCATATGCTGGAGCATTTGATGGAGGCCTTACGTTGTCTGCCAGGGGTGGGTCCCAAGTCAGCGCAGCGTATGGCCTTTCATTTGTTACAGCGCGATAGAAAAGGCGGCTTACAGCTCGCCGATGCTTTAAGCCAAGCCATGACAGAAATTGGACATTGCAGTGAATGTCGAACTTTCACTGAAGAAGAAACTTGTCATATTTGTAGCAACCCTAAACGGCAGGATAACGGCCAACTCTGTGTAGTCGAAAGCCCTGCTGATATTGCGGCCATTGAAGCTACAGGCCAATATTCTGGACGTTATTTTGTGCTGATGGGGCACTTATCACCTTTAGATGGTATCGGCCCGAGTGATATCGGTTTAGATACGCTGGATTACCGTTTGCAACGTGGTGGCATTGCCGAAGTCATTCTTGCCACTAACCCAACCGTTGAAGGGGAAGCGACCGCGCACTACATTGCTGAATTATGTCGCGCCCATCAAGTCTCTGCGAGCCGTATTGCTCATGGTGTGCCTGTTGGCGGTGAGCTTGAGCTTGTTGATGGCACGACGCTATCGCATTCTTTGCTTGGCAGACAAATTATTAAACCACTCCCTTAAACAATACTATTTTCTTAAAAATCAACTTAATCAATTGCTTTCATGAGTTTTTTTTATTCATATATCTGGGCTATACTGTCCTCATGCTGGGGAGGGATTTCCCTAGCATGACTTGACTTTAGCTAGTGATCCGAGGGATGCAATGTGGGGATATAAGTTATTTGCAGTTGGGATGCTCTTTTTTATAGTTGGCTCAACTCTTCCTGCTGCTGCAAAGCAGACATTGGTTATCGCTACGACCGATAGTTGGCACCCTTATTCTTACACGAATGAGCAGGGAGAAGCGATGGGAATACTTGTCAATTTCTGGCAGGAGTATTCACAGCGTACAGGCACCCCTGTTGAATTTAAAGTTACAAATTGGCAACAATCTTTAGATAATGTGCTAAGTGGTAATGCTGATGCCCATATAGGTATGGTCCGGTCCGATAAACGTGAGGAAAAATTTGATTTTATTGAGCCTCTTTTCTCTATTGATACCAAACTCTACTTTAATCGAACTTTACTGAGCGAATTTTCTGTTAAAGAATTTTTGTTGGGTGGCTATGACTATGAAGTCGGTGTTTTATTCGGTGGTTACCAACAAGAGTATATGCAAACTCATTATCCCAATGTTAAGTTAAAGACTTTCACTAGTAATAAATTAATGATGGAAGAGGCATTGTCTGCCCGACTAAAAGCGTTTGTTGCAGATACTCAAGTCTCTAATTATTTCCTGCATGTTGGCAATAAGCCTGGTAAATTACTTCCTGTACAACATTTATACACAGGGGTG
>AEZC01000083.1 GCA_000257205.1 Vibrio ordalii ATCC 33509
AACCAGTTCATGGGTTTGCGTGTTGTATGTATAGAAATGTGTGTTATCGGCTAACCAAATGAAAACACCAGATGAACCTATTTTTTTTATGATAACGCCTGGGGTCAAACTGAATATTAATTCGCGATCTTGTGCGGGATAAGTGCGGTAGAGTTCATTATCTATAAACGTCCAAAAATCATTATTCAGATAAACGATATTTTCGCTCTCTTGCGAGAGCACTGAGCCACGTCGAGGAAGGGTACTTTTCCCATCAAAGAAAACCACTTTGCCGTGCACATCGTGTATCCAAATCCCCCCCTCTTCTCCTAGAAATAAATTTTGCGCGGCGAAAATCTTCCCTTGAGCCTGAGCTGGCAACGGATAAAAGATAGAAGGTGCTTTGTCTAGAGCTTGTGTTCCTTGTGCTAATAAAAGCGACAGAAAACCCAAGATCCAGAACAAAGGTTTGTAATAATCGTTCTTTCCTTTCAACAGACAAAGCCTTAGTCAATAACACGCCACATGAAAACTGTTTTTTTGTTGCGATAATTATCAAAACATTCTAACCAAAGATAAGGCTTTTTGAAGCTAAGAAAGCAGCAATCTATGAATTTTTATCGTAGATTTCAGTGCAAATCGTACAACATACAATACAGCGTATATCTATTGAGACAAACAAGTATAAAAGTTGTTGCTTATCTGATTTAACAGCTCAAAATAACTACCGCTTTTCACCTCAATATCGACACCTAATGGATCAAGTACTCCTGTTTTGACCTCTGTACCACGAGTCACAGTATCAATCACCGCAGGAGTAAACTGAGGTTCTGAAAAGACACACTTTGCTTCATTATTAATAATGGAATTTTTAATAGTGATGAGCGTTTTAGCCCCCGGTTTTCTATCAGGACTCACGGTAAAATGGCCAAGGTTATTGAGATGATATTGCTGCTCAAAATAGCCGTATGCATCATGAAAAACATAATATCCTTTACCGATAATTGTACCCATCCTCTGCAAGATGGTTTGGTGGTTTGAATCTAACTGAGCTAAGAATTGTGCTAAGTTAGCTTGATATTGCTCGGCATGACGATTATCACTTTGCACCAGTCTTTTGGTAATCGCTTCTGCCACTTGTTTCACTGGCTCTATCCCTAGCCAGAAATGGGGATCATGTGTGCCATGATTATGCCCATCATGCTCATGTTGCTCACCGTTAAACTCCCTCAGCTTTAAGCCATCAATTTGGCTGATGGTCAAAACATTGTGATGGCTATCTAATGTCTTACTTAAGAATGGCTCAAGATCTTTTCCATACCAAATCACTAAATCCGCCGCTCTGACTTTTTTTACATCAGAAGGACGTAACGCATAATCATGTGGTGAGGTATTTGACCCCAATAATACTTGTGGCTCATTCACACCATGAGTCAACTCATACGTGATCATCTGAATCGGCTTAATGCTGGTCAAAATGACCGTAGACCACGCCAAAGGCGATAATGTTATTAGGCAAAGAAGGAGCATAATCTGACGCAACATGATGGTTTTTCCATTCAGTATATAGCGTTAAAGGGAACGAAATGTTACATTATAACACTTCCGAATTGCAAATAAGTTCCATTCATGTCCAACTTAATTCAGCTGCAAGGCATTTGTGTCGAATTCAACAACCGCCGTGTTTTGGACAATGTCAGTATCAACCTAGAAAAAGGGAAGATTACCACACTGATAGGTCCTAATGGTGCCGGCAAGTCGACGCTCGTTAAAGTATTGCTCGGGCTACAGCCCGTCCATAGCGGAACCATGACGCGCGTAAAAAACCTTAAAATTGGTTATGTTCCTCAAAAGTTAAAGCTTAATGACGCGTTACCACTCCCCGTTCAACGATTTTTAAGTTTGGCCGGACGTTTTAGTCAACAAGAGTTACTAGACGCACTCAGGCTTGTCGGGGCCGAGCATCTTCTTGATTATGATATGCATAAGCTGTCCGGTGGTGAAACGCAACGGATTCTTATCGCCCGTGCATTGCTACAGCGCCCAGATATTCTAATTCTTGATGAACCAGCCCAAGGTGTTGACGTGCAAGGGCAAATTGATCTGTATGATCTTATCGATGCCATACGACATCGTTTCGGCTGTGGTGTCTTCATGGTCTCTCACGATTTGCATCTGGTGATGGCAAAAACGGATGATGTTATCTGTCTTCATCACCATGTTTGCTGTTTTGGCTCACCAGCAACGATTACTCAACACCCAAGCTATATCGCATTATTTGGTACACGCAATAGCGAAGCCTTAGCTTTTTACCATCACAAGCATCAGCATCATCACGACTTAGCAGGCCAACCTGTAAAAGGTGATGCAACTTGCTGTTCAAATCATTCACACGGTCACCATCATGATTGAATTTCTTCTTCCATCAATATTAGCAGGCCTTGGTATTGCCGTTATCGCAGGTCCCCTTGGGTCATTCGTGGTTTGGCGAAAAATGGCTTATTTTGGCGATACCCTCGCACACGCCTCGCTGATGGGATTGTCACTAGGATTTTTACTTGATATCAACCTTTATCTTGCGTTGCTCGTTTGCTGTCTTGGGCTTGCAATCATTTTGGTTACTATGCAGAAACAGCAGCTTGTGGCGACAGACACTTTGCTCGGCATTCTCGCTCACAGCTCGTTATCTATTGGCCTCATTGCAGTAAGCTTCCTTGATAACGTTCGCATCGATTTAATGAGCTATCTCTTTGGCGATTTATTGGCAGTGAACTTTACCGATTTAGCCTTCATTTGGGGGGGAGCGATTGCAGTAAGTGCACTGCTATTTCTTTTTTGGCGGCCATTACTTTCAACTACAGTGAACGAAGAACTTGCGTTTGTTGAGGGTATCAACGTTGATTTAATGCGTTTGCTGCTAATGCTATTGATTGGGGTGGTGATTGCACTCGGAATGAAATTTGTTGGTGCTCTGATTATGACATCGCTGCTGATTATTCCCGCGGCGACCGCTAGGCGACTCACAAAAACCCCAGAGCAAATGGCAATATTGGCTTCTTTGGTTGGCGCTTTAGCTGTGCTGGGCGGGCTAATCCTCTCGTGGCACTTTGACACACCCGCAGGCCCTTCGGTTGTCGTAACGGCTACAACGATGTTTATGTGCAGTCAACTAGTAAAACGCTAGTATCAAAACCTATTGAATCTAAAGTAAAAACCCCGAAACAAGGTTCGGGGTTTTTCTTCAAACAGAGGGAGGCGTAATTACCAACCCGTCACTTCACGCAATGCTTTTCCGATATCAGCAAGGCTTTTGACGGTTTTCACACCCGCGGCTTCAAGCGCTGCAAATTTTTCATCGGCAGTGCCTTTACCACCAGAAATGATAGCGCCAGCATGGCCCATGCGTTTACCTGGAGGCGCGGTCACACCAGCAATATAAGATACCACCGGTTTAGTAACATGCTCTTTAATGAATGCCGCCGCTTCTTCTTCGGCTGTACCACCGATCTCGCCAATCATCACTATCGCTTCAGTTTCAGGATCGTCTTGGAATAGTTTCAAGATATCAATGAAGTTAGAACCAGGAATTGGGTCACCGCCGATACCAACACACGTTGACTGACCAAAGCCCTCATCTGTTGTTTGCTTAACGGCTTCATAAGTTAGCGTTCCTGAACGTGAAACAATACCCACCTTTCCTTTCTTATGAATGTGGCCTGGCATGATGCCTATCTTACACGCATCTGGTGTAATCACACCCGGACAGTTCGGACCAATCATACGCACACCAGTCTCTTCGAGCTTCACTTTTACGTCGATCATATCGGTAGTCGGTATACCTTCAGTGATCGTCACAATAAGTTCAATACCAGCGTCAATTGCTTCTAAAATAGCGTCTTTACAAAATGGTGCAGGTACATAAATAACGGTTGCCGTTGCACCCGTTGCTTCTACCGCGTCACGCACCGTATTAAATACAGGCAGACCAAGGTGAGTTTGACCACCCTTACCCGGAGAAACCCCACCGACCATTTGTGTACCGTAGGCAATTGCCTGTTCGGAGTGGAAAGTTCCCTGACCACCAGTGAAACCTTGGCAGATTACTTTGGTGTCTTTATTAATAAGTACCGACATTATTTACCCTCCGCCGCAGCAACAACTTTCTGAGCTGCGTCCGTTAACGACTCAGCTGCAATGATATCAAGACCAGAATTTGCAAGTACTCTGCGTCCTAATTCCGCATTTGTACCTTCCAAACGCACGACAACGGGAACCGTTACACCAACTTCTTTCACCGCGCCGATAATGCCTTCTGCAATCATATCGCAACGTACGATACCGCCGAAAATATTCACCAATACGGCTTTCACGTTGTGATCAGATAAAATGATTTTGAACGCTTCAGCAACACGCTCTTTGGTCGCGCCACCACCAACATCAAGGAAGTTTGCAGGTTTGCCGCCATGAAGGTTAACAATATCCATAGTACCCATTGCAAGACCAGCACCGTTCACCATGCAGCCAACATTGCCATCAAGAGCAACATAGTTCAGTTCCCACTGAGCAGCATGAGCTTCGCGCTCATCTTCTTGCGATGAGTCATGCATTTCACGAAGTTTAGGTTGGCGATAAAGTGCGTTTGAGTCGATGTTGATTTTGCCATCAAGGCATAACAAGTTCCCTTCAGCGGTAACAACCAAAGGGTTAATTTCTAGCAGTGCAAGATCATACCGGGTAAACATAGCACCAAGGCCAAGGAAGATTTTCACAAATTGCTTAATTTGGTCGCCTTCCAAGCCAAGTTTGAAAGCAAGTTCGCGACCTTGATAGGCTTGCGGACCAACCAAAGGATCAATCGCGGCTTTATGAATCAGCTCAGGAGTCTCCTCCGCTACTTTTTCAATTTCCACGCCGCCTTCTGTTGAGGCCATAAACACGACACGACGAGTCGCACGATCGACGACTGCGCCTAGGTAAAGCTCATTCGCGATATTAGAGGCTTCTTCGACCAAAATTTTTGATACTGGCTGACCATTTGCGTCCGTTTGATAAGTAACCAGATTTTTACCTAGCCATTTTTGAGCAAACTCTTTGACACCATCTTTAGTGTCGTGCAACTCAACGCCACCCGCTTTACCGCGACCACCTGCATGCACTTGACACTTAACAACTTTCTTCGCTGTACTAATCCGACCCGCCGCTTCAAAAGCTTCTTGTGGAGTATCACAGGCATAACCTTCCGGTACAGGCAAACCGAATTCTGCAAACAGCTGTTTGGCTTGATATTCATGCAAATTCATTATGTTCTTCCGTTTGTTTATCCCTTAGGGGATTTATTATTTCCATAAAGCGGCAGCTATGCTGCGCCATATATCTGTAGGGTGCTTCTCAAATTAAGCGGTTGCAATTTATCCAAGAGGATAGCTTGTCGCATTTTGCTTAAATGAAGGCTAGACGTGAGCCTGCCTAGCCTTAAATTCACTGAACAACGTTCAGTGAGGTTACACGTCCAGTAGCAAACGTGCTGGATCTTCAAGTAGCTCTTTCACTGTCACAAGGAAACCAACTGACTCACGGCCATCCACCAAACGATGGTCGTAAGAAAGTGCTAGGTACATCATTGGTAAAATTTCTACTTTGCCATCTACAGCCATTGGGCGATCTTGGATTTTGTGCATGCCAAATATGGCCGCTTGTGGCGGATTGATGATCGGTGTTGACATTAACGATCCAAACACACCGCCATTCGTAATCGTGAAATTACCGCCAGTCAGTTCTTCAACCGTCAATTTGCCGTCTCTTCCTTTGAGTGCAAGCTCTTTAATGCCCTTCTCAATTTCAGCAAGGCTTAGCGTATCGCAATCTTTAAGAACCGGAGTCACTAAGCCACGAGGCGTTGAAACTGCCATGCTAATATCAAAATAGCTGTGATACACAATATCTTGGCCATCAATAGATGCATTTACTTCTGGGTAACGTTTTAACGCTTCTGTTACCGCTTTTACATAGAAAGACATAAAGCCCAAACGAATACCGTGTTTCTCTTCAAACAGACCTTGATATTGCTTACGAAGATCCATGATAGGTTTCATGTTAACTTCATTAAACGTCGTCAACATCGCCGTGCTATTTTTTGCCTCAAGCAGACGCTCCGCAACACGTTTACGCAAACGCGTCATCGGTACACGTTTTTCACTGCGCGCCATCGCAACGACAGGTTCAGATTGACTTGGAGCAACTACTGACGCTGATTTTGCGGCCGCTAGATGAGCATCAATATCTTCACGCGTGATACGTCCACCCACACCAGAGCCTTTCACTTGACTTGCTTCCAAACCATGCTCGGCGAGTAAACGGCGTACCGCAGGGCTAAGCGCATCATTCGTTTCGTCTGTCAATGTGGCCTTGTGGCGTTTATCAGGAGACGGCTCTGTATCGTTGGTGGTGTCTTTCGTCGGTTCACCTGCAACGGCACCGGGTTGTAATTTCGCCAATAACTGTTTCGAAAGCACCGTCGCACCTTCTTGCTCGATAATGGCTTCAAGAACACCCGCTTCTGGTGCTGGCACTTCAAGAATGACTTTATCGGTTTCAATCTCAACAAGAACTTCATCACGAGCGACGGCTTCACCTGGCTTTTTATGCCATGTAGCGACTGTTGCATCAGCCACTGATTCAGGTAGATCTGGAACCAGAATTTCAATTGTCATAATCTGTGTCTTCCTTTTACTTCTAGTTCGTTAAGCTAGGGTCAGAGCGTCTTCAATCAACGCTTTTTGTTGTTTCAAGTGTACCGACATATAACCAACGGCTGGTGATGCTGATGCAGGGCGACCTGCGTATTTAAGATCAGCACCGGCTGGAATGGCAGAACGGAAGTTATGTTGGCTACTGTACCAAGCACCTTGGTTTTGAGGCTCTTCTTGGCACCATACATAGTCAACAACATTAGTGTATTGAGCGATAACCGCTTCCACTTCTTCTTTCGGGAATGGATATAGCTGTTCAATACGGACGATAGCAACATCACCTTGTTCGTTATTGCGGCGCTGTTCAAGCAGGTCGTAGTAAACCTTACCAGAGCAGAACACAACACGTTTGACGTTTGCTGGGTTGAGATCGTCAACTTCGCCGATGGCTGGCAAAAACGATCCGTCAGCCAAGTCTTCGAGTGTTGAGATACATAGTGGGTGACGCAGCAACGATTTTGGTGACATAACAATCAATGGTCGACGCATTGGACGAACAACCTGACGACGCAGCATGTGGTATACCTGCGCTGGCGTAGAGGGAACCACCACTTGCATGTTTTGTTCGGCGCACAATTGCAAATAACGCTCTAGGCGTGCTGATGAGTGTTCCGGGCCTTGCCCTTCATAGCCATGAGGTAGCAGCATGGTTAAACCACACAAACGCGCCCATTTTTGTTCACCGGAAGAGATGAACTGGTCAATCACGACTTGAGCTCCATTGGCGAAATCACCAAACTGAGCTTCCCAAATCGTCAAACCACTCGGCTCCGCTGTCGCGTAGCCATATTCAAAAGCTAGCACTGCTTCTTCCGACAAAACCGAATCCAATACTTCAAAAGGACCCTGTTTATCATGGATATTCGCTAATGGAATATAGGTACTTGCGTCACTTTGGTTATGCAATACCGAGTGACGGTGGAAGAAGGTTCCACGCCCAGAGTCTTGCCCCGAAATGCGGATTCGCTTTCCATCATCAACTAAGGTTGCATAAGCCAGCGTTTCAGCCATACCCCAATCGAGAAGCTTCTCTCCATTAACCATCGCTTGTCGGTCGGTATAGATTTTATCCACACGACTTTGTAGTTTATGGCTTTCTGGATACTGACAAATTCGGTTACCTAGCTCTTTTAAACGCTCAAGGTCAACTTTACTATTCCATGACATATCCCATTCATGGCCAATATACGGTGACCAATCAACAGAATGCAGTACCATTGGACGCCACTCTTTCACCACGACTTCACCATGATCCAGAGCATCACGATATTCGTTGACTAACTGTGTGGCAATCTCAATATCAAACTCACCACGCTCTATCAAAACATCGGCATAAAGCTTACGCGGCGTAGGATGCTTTTTGATCTTTTGATACATTAACGGCTGAGTAGCATTGGGTTCATCGGCTTCGTTATGGCCGTGACGGCGATAACAAACCAGATCAATGACGACATCACGCTTAAATTCATTACGATAATCAAGTGCAATGCGGGTGACGAAAGCAACTGCTTCTGGATCATCAGAATTGACGTGGAAAATAGGGGCCTGAACCATCTTAGCGATGTCAGTACAATACATAGTCGAGCGTGTATCACGAGGGTTTGAGGTGGTAAAACCAACTTGGTTGTTAATAACAATACGTACCGTCCCTCCCACGCAATAGCCACGCGCTTGAGACATGTTAAATGTCTCGGCAACGACACCTTGACCAGCGATAGCCGAGTCACCATGAATAGAGATAGGCAGTACTGTCGAACCGTCTTCATCTCCCAGTCGGTCTTGTCGAGCACGGACTGAACCAATCACTACTGGGTTTACAATTTCAAGGTGTGAAGGGTTAAAGGCTAAGGCTAGATGCACATCACCGCCGGGTGTCGCAAAGTCAGCAGAGAAACCTTGGTGATATTTAACATCACCCGTTCCCCAGCTTTCACCATGCTTGCCCGCAAACTCGTCGAACAGATCTTGAGGCTTTTTACCCAAAACGTTAACAAGCATGTTAAGACGACCACGGTGCGCCATACCAATCACAACTTCACGCATGCCTGTACTACCGGCATGACGGATCAACTCTTTCATCATTGGGATGAGTGCGTCGCCACCTTCTAAAGAAAAGCGTTTCGCACCAGGGAATTTCGCGCCTAAATAACGCTCAAGGCCTTCTGCGGCTGTCAATTCTTCGAGGAAAATTCGTTTTTCTTCTTTACTGAAAGAAGGTTGACCAACGACTGATTCAAGACGTTGTTGTATCCAACGCTTTTGTTCAGTGTCGATAATGTGCATGTATTCTGCACCGATGGAACCGCAATAGGTCTTGTTGAGGGCTTGATAAATATCTTTCAATTTCATTGTCTCTTGCCCAATAGCAAAAGAGCCAACATTGAAAGTCTCTTCCAAGTCATCTTCATTCAAATTGTGGAACGCGGGGTCTAATTCCGCCACGATTGGACGTTGCCATAAACCTAGAGGATCGAGTTGAGCCGCTTCATGACCGCGAAAACGGTAAGCATTGATCAGCTGCAAGACTCTTACTTGTTTAGCATCGACATCAGGATCACTAACTTGGACATTGTAATGCTTTGTTTCTTTCGCGAGTCGTCGGAAGTAGTCACGGACACGTGAATGTGGCTGTTCAACCACATTGTCAGCTTGCGCAGGCAAGCCATCAAAAACACGTTTCCACTCCTCACTTACCAGATCAGGATCACTTAGATACAGTTCGTAGAGGTCCTCTACGTAAGTTGCATTGGCGCCAGCCAAGTGTGAAGACTCGAGCCATGCCTTCATCACGCCGTTGTGCATATTTTCCCTTAACCAGTAGTTTTCACGTTTGCTTCGGTCTATGCCGAGCTATAAAAGGCAGGTCCGAAGACCTGCAATTTTTATTCATTTTAAACCGAACGGTTCACAAGCATTGATTTGATATGTCCAATAGCTTTCGTCGGATTTAATCCCTTAGGACAAACACTTACACAATTCATGATGCCATGGCAACGAAAAACGCTAAAAGCATCATCAAGATTAGATAAACGTTCATCTGTTGCGGTATCGCGGCTGTCAATTAGCCAACGATAAGCCGCCAACAAACCTGCTGGGCCGATAAACTTATCCGGGTTCCACCAGAAAGAAGGGCATGAAGTTGTACAGCAAGCGCACATAATGCACTCATATAAACCATCTAAATGCGCTCGCTCTTCTGGTGACTGCAAGTTCTCACGAGCCGGAGGCAAGTTTCCGTCAGTCACAAGATAAGGTTTAACCTTCTCGTAATTTTCATAAAACTGGGCCATATCGACAATTAAATCACGGACGACAGGCAGCCCAGGCAAAGGTCGAATAACGATCGTGCCTTTGGCCGAAAGCGCGGATAATGGAGTGATGCACGCTAACCCATTTTTACCATTCATGTTCAAACCGTCAGAACCACATACCCCCTCACGACACGAACGACGAAAAGCGATAGTTGGATCTTGCTCTTTCAGCAAAATGAGCGCATCCAACAACATCATGTCAGAGCCCTCTTCGACTTCAAGCAGATAATCCTTCATGTAAGGCTTTTGATCGACATCCGGATTATAGCGATACAAAGAGAATTTCAATTTCATAATAGTGCCTTCTCCTTAGTATGTGCGCGCTTTAGGCGGAAACGCTTCACGATAAATTGGTTCCATATTTACGCTACGCTTCGACATGCTTTCAGTCTCAGGGTTGTAAATTGAATGGCATAACCAATTAGCATCATCGCGTTCAGGATAGTCAAAGCGAGCGTGGGCTCCACGGCTTTCGGTACGATAATTTGCAGCAACCGCGGTAGCAAATGCTGTTTCCATCAAGTTTTCCAGCTCTAAACACTCGATCCGTTGAGTGTTGAACTCGGTTGACTTGTCTGAAAGATGTGCGTTCTTCAAACGTTCACGAATCACTTTAAGCTCTTCAAGACCTTTAGCCATCGCTTCACCTTCACGGAACACCGAGAAGTTATTTTGCATACAACGTTGCAGATCTTTACGAATTTGCGCGGGATCTTCACCACCTGTACTGTTTTCCCAGCGGTTGTAACGTTCTAGGGATTTTTCAATATCCGCTTCTGTGGCAGGTTTTGCGTCCGCTTGCTTTTTCAACGTTTCGCCCAAATGCAAGCCTGTTGCTCTGCCAAAGACCACTAAATCCAGTAGAGAATTACCCCCCAAACGGTTCGCGCCATGCACCGATACTGATGCAATTTCACCACACGCAAACAGACCTTGAACTTCCACATCAGCCCCGTTGGCATCTTGCTTAATCGCCTGACCTGAAACTTGAGTCGGTACTCCTCCCATCATGTAGTGGCAGGTTGGGATCACTGGAATCGGTTCTTTAACTGGATCAACGTGAGCAAACGTACGTGACAACTCACATACGCCCGGCAGACGAGATTCCAGAGTTTCTTTGCCAAGATGATCCAGTTTGAGCTTGATGTGCGGACCCCATGGACCATCGCAGCCACGACCTTCACGGATCTCAATCATCATTGAGCGGGCTACTACATCGCGGCCAGCCAAATCCTTCGCGTTTGGTGCATAACGTTCCATGAAACGTTCGCCATCTTTATTTAAAAGATAGCCACCTTCACCACGACACCCTTCCGTTACCAAAACGCCAGCACCAGCAATCCCTGTTGGGTGGAATTGCCACATTTCGATATCTTTCATCGGGACGCCAGCGCGGATAGCCATACCCACGCCATCACCCGTATTGATGTGCGCGTTGGTGGTTGAAGCATAGATACGGCCAGCTCCGCCAGTCGCTAACACTGTGGCTTTAGATTTGAAATAACAAACTTCGCCTGTTTCCATGCACAATGCGGTACAGCCAAGTACTGCACCCTCTTCATTTTTCACTAAATCAAGTGCGTACCACTCAGAGAAAATAGTGGTCTTATATTTAATGTTTTGTTGATACAAGGTATGAAGTAGTGCGTGACCAGTACGGTCAGCGGCAGCAGCGGTTCGAGCCGCTTGTTCACCGCCAAAATTTTTGGATTGCCCACCAAATGGGCGCTGATAAATGGTGCCATTGTCAAAACGAGAAAAAGGCAAACCCATTTTCTCTAGTTCAATCACCGACTCTGGGCCATTTTTACACATGTACTCGATAGCATCTTGGTCACCGATATAGTCAGAACCCTTTACCGTGTCATACATATGTTGTTCCCAATGGTCCTCATGCGCGTTGCCTAACGCAACGGTAATACCACCTTGAGCTGAAACCGTGTGAGAACGTGTTGGAAAAACTTTTGAGAGCAGAGCACAGGATAAACCTTGCTCTGAAATTTGCAGTGCTGCACGCATACCAGCACCACCAGCGCCGATCACTACGGCATCAAATTCACGAACTGGAATAGTCACTTACGCACCCCACAATACAAATAAGCCAGAGAAGAAGTATCCAAAAAGCACTGCGATAACGACCAATTGCAGGCCGCCACGCAATTTAGAACACTTAATATAATCCGTTAATACTTGCCATAAACCGATCCAACCATGGATAAGGACAGAGACTAACGCCAGCATTGTGAAGACTTTGGTAAAGGTTCCACCAAAAAACTGTGTCCATGAGACATAGGAGATATCACCAGAGAAAGCACAGAAGCTGACTAGGTAGATAGTATAAAGAGTCATAATGATCGCAGAAGCACGGATCAGCAGATAATCATGCACTCCGTTACGACCAAAAGAAGAAACATGTTTTACCATACCAATACTCCCGCTAAAACGGAAAGCACTGCTGTTGCGATGAAGGCGACTTTGGCACTCATAGCCCCTGACTCCAACTCTTCAAAGTGGCCCAGGTCCATCAGCAAATGGCGTATACCACCTGCAATGTGGTAAGACAGTGCGGTTAAAATTCCCCATAAAATAAATTTTGCGAAAAAGCCATTCACAATGTTGCTGGCTTCCATAAAACCTACCGGAGAACTTAACGAGAGGGAGAGTAACCACAACAAAATTCCGACCGCAACGAACATCATCACCCCAGACACTCGGTGTAGGATGGATGCAATCGCACTGATCGGAAAGTGAATGGTCTGTAAATCTAAATTAACAGGTCTTGACTTTCTTTCTTTCACGGGCTTGCTCACTCAGCTCCATTGAGCATTTATAGTTATAAATGAATTTTGGTTGTAAAACCTACAAAAGCTAACATCATTTTAACATAAATGGCCCGTTCTGGCGCGGTTAAATGTAAAAAAAACGTTAAAACGTTAACAAGAAAGGCAGAGTACAACAGTTAAATACAGTTTCTAGCCTTTTATTTATAAGGTGTTCACCAAAATTTTCAGTGCCACTATACGGCTCGCAACATTCTAATACAATTGATGTAACAATTTTTGCTACACAGAACAGATTTTTAACTTTATATGTATAAAAAATCAAAACAAGTGCACACATCAGACGAGAAAAATTGACTTTAATTAAGAACACACGTACAAAAATGTCACACAAACATCCTGGACGGATTAAATAATAAACAAAGGAGATTGTTATGGCAGATAAGAAAGCGACCCTTCATATCGAAGGGAAAGCGCCAATCGAACTGCCGATTATGGATGGGACTGTAGGCCCACAAGTAATCGACGTTCGTAAGCTAGGAGCCAACGGATATTTCACTTTTGACCCTGGTTTTCTTGCCACTGCATCTTGTGAATCTCAAATTACTTATATCGATGGCGAAAAAGGGGTGTTACTGCACCGCGGCTTCCCTATTGATCAATTAGCCAATAACGCTGATTACTTGGAAGTTTGTTATATTCTTCTTTACGGTGAAGCCCCTAATCGTAATCAATATGAAGAGTTTAAACATACGGTGACGCGTCACACTATGGTCCACGAGCAAATTGCAAGTTTCTTCCACGGCTTCCGCCGTGATGCTCATCCAATGGCTGTAATGTGTGGTGTGGTTGGAGCGCTTGCCGCGTTCTACCATGATTCACTTGATATTAATAATGATATACACCGAGAAATAGCGGCTTATAGGCTACTCTCAAAAATGCCAACACTGGCTGCAATGTGCTACAAGTACTCTGTCGGCCAACCATTTATCTACCCACGTAATGACTTAAACTACGCTGAAAACTTTTTGCATATGATGTTTGCAACACCATGTGAAGAATATGAGGTTAATCCTGTAGTTGCTCGTGCGATGGATAAAATTTTCACTCTGCATGCTGATCATGAACAAAACGCATCAACCTCAACGGTTCGCCTTGCTGGTTCTTCTGGTGCTAACCCGTTTGCCTGTATTGCGGCTGGCATTGCCTCTTTGTGGGGGCCTGCTCATGGTGGGGCTAACGAAGCCTGTCTGCGTATGTTAGAGGAGATAGGCAACGTTGATAACATTCCTGAGTATGTGGTCAGAGCAAAAGATAAGGATGACCCATTCCGTTTAATGGGTTTTGGTCACCGTGTTTATAAAAACTACGATCCGCGAGCAACGGTAATGCGTGAAGCTTGCCATGATGTACTCAAAGAGCTCAATATTCAGGATCCATTGTTGGATGTCGCAATGGAACTTGAGCGCATTGCCCTTTCTGACGCATACTTTGTTGAGAAAAAACTCTACCCCAACGTAGATTTTTACTCAGGCATTATTCTAAAGGCGATCGGTATTCCAATCTCAATGTTTACCGTTATCTTTGCAATGTCTCGTACTATCGGCTGGATTGCTCACTGGAATGAAATGCACAGTGACCCAGACAATAAAATTGGTCGACCTCGTCAACTTTATACTGGCCAAAAAATGCGTGATTTCAAGCCATTACACGAACGTGCATAGTAATCAGTTATAACACTTCATTGAAAAGAGCGAGTTAACACTCGCTCTTTTTTTACTTGGTACCTTTACAAAAAGAAACAGCCCATTAGACAGGATTATCGATATCGATAAACTCGACCTCAAAATCATATTCGTTCGCTAACCATTCTCCGAGAGCTTTCACTCCATACCGTTCTGTTGCATGGTGGCCAGCTGCGAAGTAATGGACGTTTTGCTCTCTTGCTGAATAGGTAGTCCGCTCTGATATTTCACCAGAGATGAACGCATCTAATCCGTGCTGCGCCGCTAGATCGACGTAATCTTGCCCACCACCAGTACACCAACCCACCGTTTTGATGATTCTGTTTGAGTTCGGTGCTACGTGCAGTGGCCGTCGTTGCAAAGCTTGTTCGATTCGTTGACTGAGTTCATCGGCTGTCAACGCTTGTTCAAAATGGCCATACATGGCGAGCGACTGCGGGTGCCCTTCTAATCCACCATCAACATGAATCCCCAATAAATCAGCTAGCAATTTGTTATTACCTAATTCTGGATGGATGTCTAACGGCAAATGATACGCGTATAAGTTGATATCGCTTTGTATCAAAGATCGGATCCGTTGCCCTTTCATTCCACGGATGGACTCAGGCTCACTTTTCCAGAAATAACCATGGTGTACCAGCAAAGCATCAGCATTATGCTCAATCGCTTGTTCGATCAAAGCTTGAGAGGCTGTCACCCCTGTAACAATTTTTTTGATTTCAGTACGGCCTTCCACTTGCAATCCATTAGGGCAATAGTCTTTAATCAATTGAGGATTAAGCTTTTGATTGAGCAGAGCTTCAAGTTTTAAATTATCCATCTTTCATTCCAAAATTGAGTTTTATCATTAGCGTGGTTATAACAATTTCAGGCTAGAATGTCGAAAAATAAGGACGAGAACAATTAATGGCAATGGACCTCAACACACTGGCACACTGGGTGTCGACAACCCCTACTCTTTTCCAAGGAGAGGGTGTGGTCGCGGCGCGTACTCCTTTTTTACCCAATGTTCCGATATTGAAAGAAGAATATAGAGGGAACCCTAGGTTAGGCTTTCTCTACCAGCATTTATGTTCTTTATTGTTTACGCTAAACCCCACTTATTCCGCCGTTTCTGAAGAAATTCAATTGAACGAAGCAGGAAGTACACTAGGTTCGTTAGATTTTGTCATCAAAAATAAACGCAGTCAGCGTTATGAACATTGGGAAGTGGCGGTCAAGTTTTACCTGCTGCATCAAGGTCTGTGGTATGGTCCTAATGCTCAAGATCGATTAGATCTCAAACTTGAACATATGCTAAACCATCAATTGCCCCTTTCTCAATCAGCCCAATTTAGCGACACTTACCCACTATGGCGTGATATCAGCCGCCATTTGCTGATGCAAGGGCGCTTATATGTAAACCCTTTTCACGATGAGCCTGTTCCTAGTGAATGCCTAGGTTATCAACTCAATCCGTCACAAATTGCTGGTTTTTGGTGTTATCAAAGCCAGTCTCATCAAATAGATGAAACCTTATTCTTACTGGAAAAGCCTCAATGGATCAGTGGGAAAAACGAACACTCCGCACGTTATATGGCAAGTAAAAAGCCCGAGTTTGTACATTGCCAAAGTGACAGCGGAAAATTCTGGTTTGTCGTACCAGACAGTTGGCCTCAGCTTTAACCAAAATAATAGACAACTATACCCAAACAACTTGGAGTTGCAGGTAGGCGGCAAGTGAGTGAGTCCCCATGAGCATAGGTAAACTATGTGATTGGGGTGAACGAACGTAGCCAACACCGCTGCAGCTTCAAGTAGGAAGGGGATAGATATAAAATAGGCGGCCTCTGGCCGCCTATTGGAATTGATAAGTTTGCTTACAAACCAGCGTCGGCAAAGACTTGATTAACAATCTGTTGCGCTTCCGCTTCGATTTGCTTGAGGTGCTCATCGCCCTTAAAACTTTCACAATAGATCTTATAAATATCTTCTGTGCCTGATGGACGAGCAGCAAACCAGCCATAATCAGTGGTCACTTTTAATCCACCGATGACTGCGCCATTGCCGGGAGCATGCGTCAAGCGGGCTGTGATCTCATCTCCCGCTAATGTTTGCGCAGAGACCATCTCTGGTGATAATTTGCTCAGCACTGCTTTTTGCGGGCCATTTGCGACAGCTTGAATACGACTATATTTAGACTCTCCATGTTTGGCAGCCAGATCTTCATAATATTGTTGTGGGTTTTTACCTGTGACAGCAGTGATTTCCGCCGCCAGTAAGCAAAGGATAATACCGTCTTTATCCGTTGACCAAGGCGTTCCGTCTTTACGCAGGAATGACGCACCTGCGCTCTCTTCACCACCAAAACCGAAGTGACCACTGTATAAGCCATCAACAAACCACTTAAAGCCGACAGGTACTTCGCACAGCTCACGGCCAAGATCGGCAACCACACGGTCAATCAATGCACTTGATACTAACGTTTTACCAACAGCGACTTCTTTACGCCATTGCTTGCGGTGACGGTACAAATAATCGATGCATACGGCTAAGAAATGGTTCGGGTTCATCAAACCTTTCGGAGTGACAATGCCGTGGCGGTCGTAGTCAGGGTCATTACCAAACGCGAGATCATACTGATCTTTTAACGCTAATAACCCCGCCATCGCGTAAGGCGAAGAGCAGTCCATACGCACTACGCCATCTTTATCGAGTGACATAAATTGGAATGTCGGATCCACCGCTTCGCTCACCAGTGTCAAATCAAGCTGATACGCTTTGCCAATTTGACGCCAGTAGTCAATACCACTGCCACCGAGCGGATCAACACCCAGTTTTAGATTGGCTTTTTGGATGGCCTCCATATCAATCACATTCACTAAGTCATCAATATAAGGTTTCACAAGATCAACTTGTTTAAACAGTGGCGATTGCTTTGCCGACATAATAGGCAGACGCTTCACCCCTTGCATGCCTTCTGCAATGATCTCATTGGCCCGGTTCTCAATCGCTTGGGTGATTTCCCCTTCAGCGGGGCCGCCATGGGTAGGATTGTATTTAATACCGCCATCTTGTGGTGGATTATGAGAAGGTGTGATCACAATGCCATCAGCTTTTTGCGCGTGCTTCAAGTTATGAGTCAAGATTGCGTGTGAAATACCCGGAGTTGGCGTATAGCCATTATCCTGTTGAACGATCACTTCAATTCCATTAGCGATCAGCACTTCAAGTACGCTAGAAAAAGCAGGCTCAGAGAGTGCGTGCGTGTCTTTTCCGACAAAAATCGGCCCAGTGGTTCCTTGCTGAGCGCGCACTTCTGCTACCGCTTGAGCAATAGCAAGAATATGGTTTTCGTTAAATGTCGATTTATCCGCACAACCACGATGCCCCGAAGTACCAAATTGCACTTTATGGTCTGGGTTAGCCGCATCAGGTTGAAGTAAAAAGTAGTTTGCAACGAGCGCAGGGATATTATGTAAGTCTTCCTGCCGTGCTTTTTGTCCGGCGCGTGGGTGCATAGCCATTTTTGACATCCTTTCTTAAAATAACAATGAAATAAAAAGCCTCATCATACGGATTTATTGGTCCGCAGTATGAGGCTTGAATCAGATTTTTATCTATGAATGGGCACAAATCAGATTGAGTGTGTCACTTTCTCAATAATATCACTCGGGAAATTCATCAATACCATCAGCTGCTCGATCATCTGTTGTTTGCGGCTAGTATTATTATTAGTAATGACCCAAAATGGTGTGTTTGGAATCGCTCTTGGCTTGGTTGTCTGCCCACTAGCAAGCAAGGTTTGCTCGTTGTCAGCAAAATACACACGCTTACGTCCTTTCACTAAGGTCGCTTCAGCAAAACTTACTGGATCGATACGGTATAAGGTTGAAAGCACTAACATAAAACGATCAATTGCTTTTTTCAAAGCCGCAAACTCATCAGAAATGAGCAAAGAACGCATCTCTTTTACGCTATCAATCTGTATCTCTTGTACGGCATCTTTACTCACAACAATGCCCTTGGGCTCGGTACTTACTTGCGTCACGACCGCTGCTGCAGACACTTTACCGTCAACATTGAGCAAACGGCGTAAAATATCCGACGCGCTTTCTCCAATATGTTGGGTTTGGCTGGCAATATAACGGTATAGATCCTCATCAACCTCAATTGTTTTCATTCGCTTTTCACAATCTCAATGTTTAAACTCTGAGGGATTATAGCGAGATCTTCACTGATACTCTACGTTAAACCAATCACTAATAAGATAAAATGTCAGCACTTCTTAATTACAAACTCGAAGGTGAAGGTCACACCGTTGTTTTGATCCATGGTTTATTCGGCAATTTAGACAACCTAGGTTTGCTAGCAAGAGACCTAAAAGCCGATCACCAAGTATTGAGTATTGACTTGCGTAATCACGGTCAATCATTTCACAGTGAGGAACATGATTACGCGAGCATGGCATTCGATGTTGCGAGTTTACTCGAAGAGTTAGCTTGTGATTCAGTCACGCTGATTGGCCATTCAATGGGCGGTAAAGTTGCCATGAAGCTGACTGACATCGCCTCATCCAAAGTCGCCAAACTGGTGGTTTTAGATATGGCACCCGTCAGCTATCAGCATCGGAAACATGATAACGTACTGGCGGGGCTCAACGCGGTTATTGCGCAGCAGCCTACCTCGCGAACAAAGGTCATGGCCATTTTAGCGCAACATATTGAGCTAGAAGGCGTACGACAATTTCTCAGTAAATCATTATTTAAACGAGAAGATGGTGTAATGAGCTGGCGTTTTAATGTTCCCGCTATTGAAAAAAATTATTGGAATATTTTAGGCTGGGAGCCAATTCCTTGCAGCTCTATTCCAACCTTATTGGTTAAAGGCAGCGACTCTGACTATCTACTACCGGAACACCAAGAAATGATCCAGCAGCAGTTTAGCCAAGCGAAAGCGCACGTCATCGCCAACACAGGGCACTGGCTACATGCAGAAAAGCCCGTTGAAGTTTTACGAGCGATCAGAAAGTTCATTGGCAGCTAGCCGCTTTACTGTGAAACAACAAGTGTGAAATAGGTACCAATGCGCGCATTAACTTTGACGAATAACAGTGTTATAGTGCGCTCAAGCAAATTGGCATAAAGGATACCCATGCTGTACGACTACATGAACATGCTTGAGTCAATTGGACTCGATCTTCTTTTTGCGTCTATATTTTTCCTTATCGGTATGGCAATAAAAGATGTCCTTAAGCAAGGTAATGTACCGCCATTTGGGCGCCGTATTGTATGGCTAGTTCTGTTTTTAGGTTGTGCTGGCTTTATCCTTAAAGGACTTATCCAACTCAGTTGGGAAGGCACCGGACTGGGGTAAAGAACACGCTCATCCGCCAGAAAATGACAAATTAAAGGTAATGATTCTATGGCAAGTGTAGGCCTCTTCTTTGGTAGCGATACCGGTAATACTGAAGCCGTTGCGAAAATGATTCAAAAGCAACTGGGTAAGCAGCTCGTTCACGTTCAAGATATTGCGAAAAGCAGCAAAGAAGACATTGATAATTTTGACTTATTGTTACTGGGTATCCCTACTTGGTACTACGGCGAAGCACAATGTGATTGGGATGATTTTTTCCCAGAATTAGAAGCAATCGACTTCTCGACTAAATTGGTCGCTATTTTCGGTTGCGGCGATCAAGAAGACTACGCTGAATACTTCTGTGACGCGATGGGTACAGTGCGTGACATTATCGAAAGCAAAGGCGCAACGATTATTGGCCACTGGCCAACTGAAGGTTATGAATTCGAAGCCTCTAAATCCTTGGTTGCAGGTGACAATAGCCACTTTATTGGTTTATGCATCGATGAAGATCGTCAACCAGAGCTGACTGAACAGCGCGTCAGCGCATGGGTTAAGCAGATTTATGAAGAGATGTGTTTAGCCGAACTTGAAGGCTAATCTCTTAAACATAAAAAATCCCCTTGCGAGGGGATTTTTTATTGACCCATATACAACAACACTCTTTTCTTTACCAAAGTAGACGGCCGATAAATGGAGCAAGCAACACAGTGACCATGCCCGCAATCATCATTACCACACTCGACACGACCCCTTCAGCATTGCCAATTTGATACGCTTTTGCCGTTCCTGCACCGTGCGCGGAAGCACCAAGACTGGCTCCTTTACCAAGCCCAGAGCGAATGGATAATAACGCTAACACCACTTCACCTACCGCCATGCCTATCACCCCAGTAAGTACCACAAACAGAGCGGTCAGATCACTTTGCCCACCAATTGACTTCGTCGCCTCAACAGCAAAAGGCGTGGTAATCGAGCGCATCGCTAAACTGCGCTGAAGCATATCGGGTAATTCAAACCAACGAGCCAATAAAACCGTGCTTCCGACAGCCACCACAACCGATACGATCACTCCAATAGACAGAGAGAGCCAGTGGCGCTTGATCAACCATCGGTTGTCATAGACCGGAATAGCAAAAGCCACTGTCGCCGGACCAAGTAGCCACAATAACCAATGAGATTCTGCCATATAGGTTTGGTAAGGGATGTGAAAGATCATCACAACAGCCACTAACAATATGGGGGCCAATAGCAGCGGCATCAAAAAAATAGAACGTTTACGTTGATAAAGGCACTTGCTGCCATAGTAAAAAGCCAAGGTTAACAGCAAGCAAAATACACCAAGCAGCGTTGAGGTAAGTAGTGAGCTCATGATGAACGCTCCGCTTTAGTTAGGCGTATTGCCCGGTTGCTTTTTCTACGCGCTAATATCAGCTCTAAACGATACATTTTATCAACGGTCCAAGCAGTAATAGCAATGACCATGATGGTACTGATGACAAGTACCGCCATAATTCGTAATCCTTGCTGTTGCATTAACTCTTGATAGTTAACGACTGCAATGACCGCTGGTACAAAGAACAACAGCATTTCCGCCAATAACCAAGTTGCTCCCTTGCGCAGCCAATCAACTTTTACAATCCGTACAGCCACTAAAGCTAACAGCAATAGCATGCCCGTTAAATTTGCGGGTAAAGGAATATGAAAAGTGCTGACTAGAAAATCCGCCAAAAACCAGATCATTGATAGCGCAACAACTTGTACCACTGTCTGCAGATTGTTTTTTACCCTTTGGCTGTTTCTTATTCTTTGCATGATGAGACCAATGCCGTTTTGTGAAATTAGTCACATTGTATTAAGCGATAAAACCATCGTAAAATGACTTTTTATTATCATCTTCATGCCAAAATGGAATGATATAAAGGAGATATTATGGACATTAAAGCACTGCGCTATTTTGTTGAGTTGGTCAATCAACAAAGCTTTACCCGCGCATCCGAGCAACTGTTTGTTACCCAGCCCACCATCAGTAAGATGATCCGCAGTTTAGAGCAGGAAATTGAACAGCCACTATTACATCGTGAAGGTCGACGTTTCTGGCTTACCGATGCAGGAGAGGTTGTCTATCAAAGAGCGCTAGAGATCTTAGCGCAGATGTCTCAGTTAGAAGCCGAACTGGTCGATCTCAATCAGGTAAAGCGTGGACAACTGCATCTCGGTATTCCACCGATGGTTGGACACCTTTATGCAGGTCTGATCCGCCAATACCGTCAAACCTACCCTCATGTAGAGCTCAACATCGTAGAGTATGGCGGACGTAAAATAGAGCAAGCCATCCTCAATGGCGAAATTGACGTAGCCGTAACTATGCTTTCACCTCATCCGATTGATAATCTGCGGTCACTCTCCCTAGACAGTTACCCCATTTGCGCCGTACTCCCCGATTCATCCCCTTGGAAGCAGCAAGAAGCTATCGGTTGGGAGCAACTACAAAATGAGCCATTTTACCTCTATACCCATGATTTTACGCTGAGTGACTACATCCACTCATTCTGCCTACAACACGGATTTACACCACAAGTTGCAGCGCGCAGTAGCCAGTGGGATTTTTTAGTCGCGTTGGTCAAAAGTGGCGTCGGCGTTGCCTTTTTACCCGAACCACTTTGTCGACGAATTCAAGGAGAAGGCGTATTAGTCAAACCGATAACACCCAGTATTGATTGGCACTTAGGATTAATATGGCACGCGGAACGGTACGTTTCTCGTACTGCCGAAGCTTGGATTGAACTGTGCAAAATGCAGAAACAGCAACCTTAGCGGTCACAAAAAGTTACCATTTTGTCTGCATCACTCTCTTCTCTGTATTTAGGTTTTTTGCGCACGTACAATTTACGTTGTACTTCAGAGACCACTTCGCCTTTGGCATCCTTAACATGGATAACAAATTCCGGAAAGCATTTATCGCCATTGGCCGTGCTCACTAAGATTGAATCCAGTTGGTCTTGCGTTATCAGAAACTCCGCATACAAATCAGAATGGCCCGGTTTGATAAAGTTGATGCTGGCCTCTTTGTCCCATACATAATATTGCTCACCCAAAATCCCCATTAACATCAAAGAGTAAACAGGGTCAGTGAGAGAGAAAATGCTGCCACCATACTGAGTGCGATTGGCATTTTTGTTCCACCACCGCAGCTTTAGGCGCATTTTTACCTGACGAAAGTCACTACTGATTTCATCAATGTGTATACCTGCCCCCCAAAAAGGGGGCCAACTGTTTAACGCCCACTTAACAATATTTGGCTTATAAAATCTTGCTAAAGAGTGATTCATTCCGTGCTCACCTTTTAAACCTATCGACTCAATCACTAATAAATGTTACACGATTGTAACTGGTAAGAGCTGTTATATCAGTGATATTGCGCGGCTTTGTGACAAATATAAAGTAACCCTTTGAACTTCGTGGTTTATTGTTAGCAGTGACTCCCCTATAATGATCGCAATTATGAATTCTGTTAACTGCTGCAGATCATCAACAGGAAAGTGTATGTCAGATAATAACCAAGCGCTCAAGGATGCAGGTCTTAAAGTTACCCTTCCTAGGCTAAAAATTTTAGAAGTGCTACAGCAGCCTGAATGCCAACATATCAGCGCTGAAGAGCTGTATAAGAAATTGATTGATCTTGGTGAAGAAATCGGTCTTGCGACTGTTTATCGAGTATTAAACCAATTTGATGATGCGGGTATTGTCACTCGTCACCATTTTGAAGGTGGAAAATCCGTTTTTGAACTTTCAACACAACACCACCACGACCACTTAGTGTGCTTAGATTGTGGTGAAGTGATTGAGTTTTCAGATGAGGTGATCGAACAACGCCAAAGAGAGATTGCCGAGCAATATAATGTACAGCTCACCAATCACAGCCTTTATCTATATGGTAAATGTGCCGACGGCAGTTGCAAGCAGAACCCTAACGCGCACAAGTCAAAAAGATAGCCATCATTCTCAGCCTTGAGCTGGACGATAATAAAAAAGCCGGGTGAATCAATCACTCGGCTTTTTTGTGTAGAGAGAAAGGGTGGTAAGCCACTCCTTTTTACTAGGTATGAATTAGAAATAATCTCGAATCAACACTTCCGCAATTTGTACCGCATTTGTTGCAGCGCCTTTTCTCACGTTATCTGCCACTACCCACATATTAATGCCACTGTGGTGACTGATATCGTTGCGAATGCGCCCAACAAGAACGGTATCCTTTCCTCCCGCATCGCGAACTTGCGTTGGGAAATCATTCCCGATGAAGACTTCAATACCTTCCGTTTTCTCTAATAATTCAATAACTTGCTCAGCATCAATCGGTAAGCATGTTTCAATATGCAGTGACTCTGCATGGCCGTAAAAAACAGGCACACGTACACAAGTTGGATTGACCATAATGGTTGAGTCATTGAATATTTTTTGCGTTTCCCACACCATTTTCATCTCTTCTTTGGTGTAACCATTGTCCATAAACTGGTCGATTTGTGGGATGCAGTTAAACGCAATTTGCTGGCTAAAAACATCAGGATCGGCTGAAACACCGTTTAACAGCCTTGCGGTTTGTCCCGCCAACTCATCAATGCCTGACTTCCCGGCTCCTGAAACGGACTGATAAGTTGACACGTTAATTCGCTCAATACCCACAGCGTCGTGAATCGGCTTTAACGCCACCAACATTTGAATGGTTGAGCAGTTTGGGTTCGCAATAATATTGCGGTTACGGAAATCCGTAATCGCTTCAGGGTTCACTTCAGGCACAACAAGTGGGATATCATACTCATAGCGGAAATGTGAGGTGTTATCGATGACTACCACGCCTTCTTCTGTGGCAATAGGTGCCCATTTTGCGGACAATTCACCACCAGCGGAAAACAGTGCAATCTGAACTTGTGACCAATCGAAATCTTCAACATTTTGTACTTGTATAGTCTTACCATTGAAGCGGTAGAATTTACCTTCACTACGCTCGCTAGCAAGTAGGTAAAGTTCACCAACGGGGAATTTGCGATCTTTGAGCACTTCAAGCATGGTTTCACCAACCGCGCCGCTTGCTCCTAAAATAGCGATATTAAATTCTTGGCTCATTTGTTACCTCTGTTTTAAAACCTAATTTAGCTAAGGGAGTGAGATCACACGACTCACTACCGACGACAGTCATCGCGCTATATTCTCTTCTATCCCAATAAAGTTTACGCATTTGATCAAAAGCACCTGATTTGCCTATTTCACGGCGAAATAAGGCGTCATCTTTGCGTACGTCATAAATCAATTGGGTTAAACTGTGTAATGTTTCCTCATCCCAACCGCGTGATAGATGCACTTGGGCAATGGGAGCCTCGGGTAATAAGTTGCTGGCATTCGCGCAATGGTCATCACCAAGATACTCACAAAAACTATTGAAAATCATGGTCGTGCCTCGGGCTTTACCTTCTAACCCATAGCCAGCCACATGCGGCGTCGCAAACGCGAGCAAAGGCAGCAGTTCCATATCCACTTCAGGTTCAAATTCAAACACGTCTAAAGCGGCAATAAAACCATCATTCTTCTGTAGGCGTTGTTTCAGCGCTTGGTTATCCACCACAGGGCCACGAGCCGCGTTAATCAAGATCTGATCACTGCGCAACTGGGCAAGTCGAACTTCATCAATCAAGTGATGAGTTGGCCATTCACCACTTTTAGTAATGGGTGTATGCAGCGTAATGACATCCGCTTTATCAAGTAAAACATCAAGATGAGTAAACTCGCGGCAATCACCTTGTGCTTGTTTTGGGGGATCGTTGAGCAGCACATTGATGCCAATCCCCGCCAAACACTCGGCTAAATAGCTGCCGACTTGACCAGCACCAATAATACCAACGGTTTTCTCTAAGGCAGAAAAACCATGCTGCCGTGCTAGCACCATCAATACACTGAAAACATACTCAGCCACTCCCACCTTATTACACCCAGGTGCGGCAGTAAAAAAGATGCCTCTTTCAGCCAAAAGCGCTTGATCAACGTGGTCCATGCCTGCCGTCGCCGTACCAACAAACTTTAATTTATTGGCTTTCGCTAATAGTGCTTGATTTACTTTCGTAACAGAACGAATCATCAAGGCGTCAACGTCGATAAGATCATCAGCCGTTAAGCTTCTACCGGGTTTCAACACCACCTCACCAAGCTGGCTAAATAACGCTTCAGCATAAGGCATGTTTTCATCAATAAGGATTTTCATAGCGGAGTTCACAATTTTCGAAATTGAAGGAATTGTGCAGAAAAGCGCACAGACTGTCGAGAAGAAATCCCGCTTTCCATAAAAATGCCCGGCTCCTCACGGAAACCGGGCAAAAACCCAGAACAAAAGGATCCCGTCCCGATCTCCATGGGACAGAGTCTGCGTCTGTTCGATCAGCTAAGCTGACCCGCTCTGGAAACCTTTTTATAAGAGGTGTGTAGGCTCATTAGCCTTGATACTTTTTGATCACTAGCGTCGCGTTGGTACCGCCAAAACCAAAGCTGTTAGACATCACAGTGGTTAGCTCTTGCTCGCGCATTTCGGTCACAATATCAAGGCCATCAGCGGCTGGATCTAAATTGTCAATGTTGATGCTTGGCGCGATAAAGCCGTGGTGAAGCATCAAGGTAGAGTAGATGGCTTCATGCACACCTGCCGCACCCAATGCGTGGCCAGTCATTGCTTTTGTTGCCGAGATAGCCGGGCTGTTGCCAGCGAACACTTCTTGAATGGCGCCCAGCTCTTTTACATCACCGACAGGTGTGGAAGTACCATGTGTATTGACATAATCCACACTATCTACCGCTTGCATTGCCATCTTCATGCAACGCACAGCACCTTCACCTGATGGAGCCACCATGTCGTAGCCATCGGATGTCGCACCGTAACCGACGATTTCACCGTAAATTTTTGCGCCGCGAGCCAGTGCATGCTCAAGCTCTTCAACCACAACCATACCGCCGCCGCCTGAAATCACGAAACCATCGCGGTCAGCATCATAAGTACGTGACGCTTTTTCTGGTGTTTCGTTGTACTTGGTTGACAACGCACCCATCGCATCAAACATCATGGTTAAGGTCCAATCGAGCTCTTCACCACCACCTGCAAACACAACATCTTGCTTACCCAATTGGATAAGTTCCATTGCGTGACCAATACAGTGAGCCGACGTCGCACAAGCGGAGCTCATGGTGTAGTTGACGCCACGGATTTTAAATGGCGTAGCAAGACAGGCTGAAACAGTCGAAGACATAGTGCGTGGAACCATATAAGGGCCAACGCGCTTTACGCCTTTCTCACGTAGCATATCCACAGCAATTGCTTGGTTGTAAGACGACGCCCCACCAGAGCCCGCTACGATGCCAGTACGGTCATTAGAGACCTGCTCGGGAGCTAAGCCTGAGTCAGCAATCGCTTGTTCCATTGATAGGTATGCAAACGCGGCCGCATCACCCATAAAACGCATCTGTTTGCGATCAATATGGTCGGCAGGGGTCATTTTCAGGCTACCCCACACTTGAGAGCGTAAACCGTTCTCTTTGAACTGCTCAGAAGCGGTAATACCTGATTTGCCTGCTTTTAGAGACGCTAAAACTTCTTCGACGTTGTTACCGATACTTGAAACAATACCCATACCGGTGATTACGACTCGTTTCATGTGACATTCCTATAATTCAAAATTCGCTTAGATAATAACTAAGAAGAATAACAAAAGTGGTCAGCTTTCCCAGAAATTCGTACAATCTCGAGCTATATATCGCCCGATTTCACAGAATTACACCATTATGACCAGCATAACCAACGCAACACTGGGTTGGAATGAAGCGGGCACACCCGTTTCCGACCAATTCGATGACGTTTACTTTTCCAACGTTAACGGCCTAGAAGAGACGCGTTACGTGTTTCTTTCCCAAAATCATATACCACAAAGATGGCACCAATATGACCAAAAACGGTTTGTGATTGCCGAAACGGGGTTTGGCACTGGGTTAAACTTTCTCGCTGTATGGCAAGAATTTGATGCGTTTAGGCAACACAACCCCAATGCGCCATTGCAAGCGCTGCATTTTATCAGTTTTGAAAAATATCCGCTCAATAAACACGACTTGATAGCCGCGCACCAAGCGTGGCCTGAATTAGCGACTTATGCGAAAAAGCTTCAACAACACTACCCGATTGCAGTACCAGAATGTCATCGCATTGTTCTTGATAATGGCGCCATTACCCTTGATCTTTGGTTCGGTGATATCAAAGAGTGTATGCCGCAAGTTCCCACGACTGAGCAAGGCGTGGTAGACGCATGGTTTTTGGATGGTTTTGCTCCTAGTAAAAACCCTGAAATGTGGAATCAAACGCTGTTTGAGAATATGGCCAAACTGGCGAAACACAAAGCCACGTGCGCCACTTTTACCGCCGCAGGTTTTGTACGACGCGGATTGATAGAAGCAGGCTTTTCGATGAAAAAAGTGAAAGGCTTTGGCACCAAAAGAGAGATGATTGCTGGTCAACTGGAACACAAAGCACCGTACAGCAATATAAAACCTTGGTTTGCGATTGCGCCGACGACCAATGTTACCGACGTGGCGATCATCGGCGGCGGCATTGCTAGTGCCACATTAGCTAAAATGCTCAATCGCCGCGGTATCAATGTCAGCCTGTATTGCGCCGATCCTCAGGCCGCTCAAGGTGCTTCAGGTAACCGACAAGGTGCGGTTTACCCACTGCTGAATAAAAACCACAGTGGTGTATCGCGTGTTTTTGCGCCCGCTTTTCTGTTTGCTCGGCAATTTGTTGAGCAAATGGCGCAAACCGTCCCTTTTGATCATGATTGGTGTGGTGTGACCCAATTGATGTGGGATGAAAAATCGACCCAAAAACAGATGGCGATGCTTGAAGGGAAATTTAACCCTCAGCTAATGCACTACTGCGATCAACAAGCAACGTTACAAAACGTCGGCTTACCGACTGACATGGTCAGCTTACATTACCCACTCGGAGGATGGCTTTGCCCTGCTCAACTGACACAAGGCCTGTTTGACCAATTAAGCCAAAGTGAGCGATTCAACGTCTATTTCAATCACAAGGTGGAGTCTTTGCGCTGGGATGAAATACAGCGGCAGTGGACATTAAGTGTTAATGGTAACGAAAAGCACCATCAGTGTGTGGTCATTGCAAACGGTCATCAATTTGACTATTTCGAGCAAACTCAAGCGTTGCCACTTGGCAAAGTGAAAGGACAAGTGAGCCATATTCCAACCTCAGAAACATTGCAAAAGCTGAGCAGCGTGTTGTGTTACGACGGCTATATGACACCGCACAACCCCAACACTCAACAGCACTGCATTGGCGCAAGTTATGACCGAAGTCAAATCAACCAAGCATTCGATGCGGCGGCGCAGCAAGAGAATGGACAACGATTAACCCGTTGTATTAACGAACAAAACTGGACACAGCAAGTCGATACATCTAGCAATCAATCTCGCCAAGGCGTTCGCTGCGTCAGCCGCGATCATTTGCCGTTTGTCGGGAATGTGGGCAACTTTGAACAGATCAAGCTCGACTATCAGCCGTTACCGTCCCAAGATCCGCAACAGACTCCATCTGTGGCTCACTATCCTCATTTGTACTGCATGCTCGGGCTAGGATCGCGAGGGCTAAGTTCTGCGCCATTAATGGCTGAGTTGCTGGCTTCACAAATGAGTGGCGATCCGCTACCGCTTGCTGTTGATGTTCTCGAAACGCTTCATCCAAGTCGAATGTGGGTGATAAAACTCAAAAAAGGCAAAGCCATCACCGAACGTACTCCTCGATAAAACCCGTCATAGAAAAAAGCCTTACTTATCCAGCAAGGCTTTTTAATGCTCACTTTTTCACGCGAAAAGGCGTAAAACTTAACGTGAGACAAACTTAAAACGAGACAAGAAAGCTATACGAGCTTCGCAACCGCGTCTTTCAATTGTGCCGCCACTTCTGGGTTAGTCACTTGACCCGTAGCCAAGTCAAAATTGTCATAAAAACTCGGTACCGAGACAGACGCTTTTACATTACCACCAAAATAAGGAGCGGAATTATTTGCCGCCGCCAAAACCGATTGCGCGCCACCAGGACCAGGAGAGCTGGCTAGGTAAACAGCAGGTTTGCCTTTGAATAGTTCACGCTCAATGCGTGTTGCCCAGTCAAATAAATTTTTGTACTCCGCTGGGTAGTGACCATTATGCTCAGCAAAAGAGATAACAAACGCATCTGCTTGAGCAAGGTCACGCAGAAAAGCTTGAGCGCCTTCGGCTTGACCAAGCTCTTTTTCAAGATCTTCGCTAAACATAGGAACGGTATAGTTGTTGATATCAAGCACCACCACATCGGCACCGTCAATAAGGTGAGCAGTGTAAGTGGCCAATGCTTTATTGATTGAAGTTGAGCTGTTTGATGCTCCAAATGCGATGACTTTCATGGTGTTGCCCTTGTGTGTTCGAATATGGCTTAAGCATAGCGATCGCACAAATTAACAACAACCATAAAAATTTTACGGACTCATTCAAAGAATTCGAATGAGTTTAATACTTGTACCTTAAGCTTGGTTGTAAACTTGGTTGTGAAGTTCTGTCCATAAATCGAACACAATCACGCGGTCTGCAGGCGTCAGCTCTGTGCGCGCTTGCTCTAAGCTTTGCTCAATACGTGCTTTGAACAAAGATAGATCATCAATTCCTTCATCTTCACACGCGGCCGCAGACAAAGAAATATGACCTCGCAAATAACCACCCGCAAACAATTCATCGTCCGATGCCGTCGCAATACGTGCATCAATCATTTCCAGCAGTTTTTCTTCAAATCCAATAATCATACAACTCTCATTTTCTCTTATTATTTAGCCAGTTACCTGATAACAAAGTGCTCTAGCCTTAATTCTGTCGTACTATAAAAAGCACGCAATGCATCTGACAGCATCTTTACTCGGGGTGGAAGGCCTCCCTGTAAAATAGAGACTACCTCACGATGTACCTGAGTCATAAAGGCGATGCGGTCTGGTTCAAAATCGCCGTGTAGGTTGTCACAACTCACAGTAAAAGGAAAGCCAGCACTGACCGATAAAATCCACTCATACGCTTGAGGGCGGATCTCGACTTTTTCGAATTCGGCTTGGACTTGCGCGGTTCGCCCGTCTGGTTGATACCAATAGCCAAAATCTTCCATCAATCGTCGTTCAGGGCCGGCGACGCACCAATGCGCGATTTCGTGCAGTGCCGAGGCAAAGAAGCCTCGTGCGAAAATGATGCGGTGATGATTGATTTGCGCATCAGCAGGCAAGTAAATCGGCTCATCACCACCGAGCTCTAAACGCGTATTGAATGGCTCAAAAAAAGTGTCATTGAACAGGGAGATCAAGTCTTGGTATTGATGTGTCATCACTCAGTCATGCAGGCAAAAATTTCTCAACGCATTCTCTTATTTTTCTGTAGTCAGGTAAAGCCATTCAATCACCCCACTTCATTAGTTTTATTAATCGGTCAAACGGTTTCTTGGCATAAAATCTCATTCGCCATCGCCTGACTTTACTACTACACTTGCGCCTCCATTTTTAAGTTCAACCGCTTTCTCGGTGCTTAGATACCCAAATAAGTGTTATCGGAGTACCGCATTATGTTGCTCAGTGATTTATAAGCGATGAATGGTGTATTAAGTGCTGGTCTTTAGAAAATAGCTAAACAAAAGCGCCCTTACAAAAAGGGCGCTTTTCATTTTAATTCGGTTATGCTGGATTAGATTTTAGGCGTTTCGGTTTGAACCGCAAAATTCTGCCCGCGATGACGAAGTAAGTGGTCCATCAACACAATCGCCAGCATTGCTTCGGCGATGGGCACAGCGCGAATACCAACGCAAGGATCATGGCGACCTTTCGTGATAAGTTGTGTGGGTTCTCCCGTGCGAGTAATGGTATCGCCAGGTACTGTAATACTTGAGGTGGGTTTAAGCGCAATACTGGCAACAATCTCTTGCCCGGTCGAAATGCCGCCTAAAATACCGCCGGCATGATTTGAGCGAAAGCCGTTCGGTGTTAGAGGATCACGATGCTGGCTGCCTTTTTGCTGCACAACATCAAAACCGTCCCCAATCTCTACTCCTTTGACCGCATTGATGCTCATCAAAGCGTGCGCAATATCCGCATCTAAACGATCAAAGACTGGCTCACCTAAACCAACAGGGACATTTGTCGCCACGACTTGAATCTTCGCGCCGATCGAGTCACCTTCTTTTTTCAAATCACGGATCAACTGGTCGAATGCCGCCACTTTATCTGCATCTGGGCAGAAAAAGGCGTTATTCTCAATTTCGTTCCAATCCACTTTATCGATACAAACGTCACCCATTTGTGACAAGTAAGCGCGAATTTCAACCCCAAATTCTTGTTTGAGATATTTCTTTGCAATGGCTCCCGCTGCCACTCGCATCGCTGTCTCACGTGCTGATGAACGGCCACCACCACGATAGTCGCGAATGCCATATTTTTGATGGTAGGTATAATCGGCATGACCGGGGCGAAACTTGTCTTTAATGTCTGAATAATCGGTTGAGCGTTGGTCGGTATTTTCAATTAATAGACCAATCGATGTACCTGTGGTTTTCCCCTCAAATACACCAGAAAGAATTTTGACTTCATCCGCTTCACGACGCTGCGTTGTATAGCGAGATGTGCCAGGACGGCGACGATCTAGGTCTATCTGTAAGTCAGCTTCTGTAATTTCTAAGCCCGGAGGGCATCCGTCGACGATACATCCTAGTGCGATACCGTGACTTTCTCCGAATGTCATCACCCGAAAATGTTGTCCGATACTGTTTCCTGCCATTACTTCCTCAATATTGATGACACAGAGCGACATGCTCCCTATCACCGATTCATTCTATTGTTCGTGGATTCATAGTGGCTTTATTACGAAATGATGTAAAGCCCCAAAATAAAGCAATGTGTATTTTTCTAATCGATAAAAAAACGCCAGCGCTGGGGCTGGGGCTGGGGCTGGCGTTTTTATTGTGCGTACGGCATTAGTCGATATAAAGCGCAAAGTCGCTAGCGCAATCAACCAACTGCTGGCGAGTCAGCATGAATACGCCATGCCCACCATTTTCAAACTCAAGCCAAGTAAACGGAATGTGGTCGTATTGGTTCATCATATGCACCATCGAATTGCCCACTTCACAGATCAAAATACCGTTATCGGTGAGATAATCTGCCGCATTGGCCAAAATACGACGCACCAATTTCAAACCATCGGTACCGGCGGCTAAGCCGAGCTCTGGTTCGTGTTTGAACTCTTTGGGCAAACTATTCATATCTTCTTGATCCACATACGGTGGATTCGACACGATTAGGTCATATTTCTCTTTTGGCAAATCACGGAACAGATCGGAACGGATCGGGAAAACTTGTTGCTCCATACCGTGGTCTTGAATATTTTGCTCTGCCACTTGCAGTGCGTCGGTTGAGATATCAATCGCATCCACTTCAGCATCAGGGAACGCGTGGGCGCACGCAATGGCGATGCAACCGCTGCCAGTACACAAATCCATAATGCGTACAGGCTCGTCGATCAACCAAGGTTGGAACTGCGCTTCAATCAATTCGCCAATCGGTGAACGTGGCACCAGCACTCGCTCATCCACATAAAACTCAAGGCCACAGAACCAGGCTTTATTGGTTAAATAGGCGATAGGAGTACGTTCATTAATGCGCTTAATCACCCGTTCAACAATACGCAGACGTTCACTGCCTGTTAAACGAGAATTCAGTACATGCGGAGGAACATCAATCGGAAGATAGAGTGTCGGTAGGATTAGCTGAACGGCTTCATCCCACGCATTATCGGTCCCATGACCATAAAATAAGTTAGCGGCATTAAAACGGCTGACCGTCCAACGAATCATATCTTGAAGCGTGTGAAGTTCAGAAACCGCCTCTTCTACAAAAATCTTATCCAAAATTGCCTCCGAAAAGCGCTACAATATTGCCAATATCGATCTGTTAGAAAATGACCAAACCCAATGAGCCAAAAAGAGACCGAACACGATAACGCTTTCGACTTGTTTCGGGATGCAGTAAAGGGCGTTAAAAAGTTGCGACAGGATACCATAATCCAGCCGCCAAACAGAAACCCCAAACAAAAAGAAATCCGCCGCATTGCGCGGGAAGCCAGCGACACTGAATTTTATTTTTCCGATGAGTTTATACCAAAACTCAGCGATGAAGGCCCAACGCGCTATGCTCGTGATGATGTGTCGAAATATGAAGTCAAACGGTTAAGACGTGGCGTCTATGTGCCGGATGTATTTTTAGATATGCACGGCATGACACAGCAAGAAGCGAAACGAGAGCTCGGGGCGATGGTGGCTTATTGTGTGAAAGAAAATATTCACTGCGCTTGTGTCCAGCATGGGATCGGTAAACACATTCTCAAACAAAAAGTTCCTCTCTGGCTCGCTCAACACCCTGATGTGATGGCGTTTCATCAAGCCCCTCTTGAATTTGGCGGGCATGGCGCGGTGCTGGTGCTGCTTTCTATTCCTGATAAGTGATTTAAACTGACGCTAACTTCAGCATCGACGCTTTTGCTCCAGTATAACGATGAGGATTAATGTCGTAAATCCGGTGGGATCGGCATGTTATTCTCATCGAGTTTGGGTCTTTGGCCACCGCGTTTACGATACTGCTTAAGCTGAAAGACATAAGCAAGTACCTGCGCGACCGCCACGAAAAGCCCGTCGGGGATCTCCTGCTCAAGATCGGTTGTGTGATAAAGCGCTCGAGCCAAAGGCGGTGCGGGGATGATGTGTATATCATGCGCACGTGCTACTTCACGAATTTTCATCGCCATGTGATCGACGCCTTTAGCCACCACAATCGGTGCTTTATCCGTATTCTGTTTATAGCGCAGCGCAACGGAGAAGTGTTCTGGGTTGGTGATGATTACATCCGCTTGTGGCACTTCCGCCATCATCCGCCGCTGAGCCGCTTCACGCTGCAACATCCGAATTCGGCCTTTAACCTCCGGTTTTCCTTCCGTATCTTTGTATTCGTCTTTTACTTCTTGCTTGGTCATTTTTAGTTGGTCAGCGTGCTGCCAAATCTGAAAAGGAATATCGATGGCCACTACGACCAGTAAAGAACAACTGATCAGCAACACGAAGTTGAGCAAGATATCGAGCGCATGGAAAATGTTTTGTGGGTAGACATCTAGACTCAATTGGAAGAGATCTTCTTTTGATGCATTGATCAGATAAAAAGCAACGCCAGAAACAAGCAGTACTTTCAAAATGGACTTAAACAACTCAACCCAGCTTTGTAAACCGAACATACGTTTTAAACCACTGAGCGGGTTCATTTTGGAGGCTTTCGGCATCGCAGCCTCCACAGAGAAATTAATCCCCCCTACACCGGCGGCTCCAATTAATGCAGCGATAAATAGAGTTAACAAAATAAGAACTAAGGGCAATATCAACACCACCAACGAACCTGCGGCAATATCAAACAGCTTACCAAGATCAAACACTTCTTCTCGGCTTAAGGTAAAGGTTCGCCCCATCCCAATATATAAAGCTCGTGCTAATGCATCCCCAAACCACATTAATGCAATTGCGCCAATCACTAATACCGAAACAGAAGCCAATTCTTTTGAACGAGCAACCTGACCTTTTTTTCTCGCCTCGTCCAATCGCTTGGGCGTGGCGTCTTCGGTACGTTCTTGACCGTCTGACTCTGCCAAACGCGCCTCCTAACAATTCATGCGGATTAGGCGACAAATTTGCTGCTCGCCTTCTAACCAGAATAGATCATAGTGGCTATACAAGCCGCCTAAAATATACCAACAGAGCAACAAGCCGACTAAAAGTGCAAACGCAAAGCCCAAAGAAAAAATATTAAGCTGAGGAGCCGCACGAGTCATCACGCCAAACGCTAAGTTAACCGTTAATAGCGCAATGATGCCAGAAAGAGACATACTCAGCGCTACTTTAAACATGGTGCCAAGCCACAGCGCGAGTTCACGAAAGTCCACAGTGGTCAACGCCCCGCCACCAATAGGCAAGGTTTTAAAACTGAACACCACCAGTTGGATCATCTTTAAATGACCATCAGTTGCGAGAAAAAACAAGGTCGCTAAAAACATAAACAGTTGACCAAGCAAAGGGGTGTTTTGGCCGTTTGCAGGATCAACCATTGAAGCAAAACCTAGGCTGGCTTGCATACCTAATATTTGACCAAGCATGACAAAAGTTTGGATTATAAACTGGGTAACCATCCCCATTGCTACACCGATAACGATCTGCTCAAAGGTAGTCAAAAAACCTTCAAAGGAAAGTAGTTCAACGCTCTCAGGAACGGCAGGAATCGCAGGCATCACGGCGAAGGTAATAGCCAAACCTAAATAGAGCCGCATTCGAGTCGGAACAAAACGAGCCCCTGTGACTGACATCACCATCAGCATGGCGGAAATACGAGTGTAGGGCCAAAAATAGTTGGCAATCCACTCTAAAACGAGGCTTGTTGGGTACTCCATTCAAGCTCCTAGTACAGCACCTGTGGTAGCCGTTCAATAATAGAGAAGAAAAACTCCATCATCATCTGCGTCATCCAATGGGCAAAGAACATCAGTGCCAGTAAGGTCACAATGAGACGCGGTAAAAAGCTCAACGTCTGTTCGTTGATTGAGGTCGCCGCTTGAAAAATGGCGACCACTAATCCAATCAGCAAACTCGGGATGATGATGGCGCACACCATAATCAGCACCATCCACAGTGCATCTTGAAATAGCTCAACAAAGATTTCAGGAGTCATTCGAGCCCCCGCTATAAAGCAAAACTGCCGGCTAGCGTTGAGAGGATCAAGTTCCATCCATCCACTAGTACAAACAGCATGAGTTTAAAAGGTAATGAGACGATCATCGGCGAAAGCATCATCATACCCATCGCCATCAAAACAGACGCCACCACTAAATCAATGATTAAAAAGGGCAAAAATAGCATAAAGCCGATTTGAAACGCCGTTTTTAACTCAGAGGTGATGAACGCAGGGATCAGCACCGCCATCGAGACCTCTTCAGGATTGGTTGCGTCAGAGCCCGATATCTCAACAAAGGTTTCTAAATCTTTGACTCGCGTCTGTTTTAGCATGAAGGCTTTCAGCGGCTCTTGAGCCGTATCAAACGCTTGACGCGCCGTCATCTGCTCATTGAGATACGGCTGCACAGCTTGCTCATTAATGGCGTTGATGACTGGTGACATAATGAAAAAAGTGAGAAAAATAGCGATGCCGATAATTACTTGGTTTGACGGCGTTTGTTGCAGGCCCATTGCCTGGCGCAAGATCGACATCACAATCACGATACGTGTAAAGGAAGTCATCAAAATGACCATGGCAGGCAAAAAACCCAACATGGTCATCAAGGCTAAAATTTGTAGATTGATCGAGTAATCTTGACTGCCATCTGGATTGGTCGTCATGGTAAATGCTGGAATACCGCCACCACCACTGACGCTACCAGCGGCTATGGTTTTAGATGCACCGCTGTCTTTATTCATCGCCGTTACTGTCACCGTTTCTGCGCCTACGGCGCTGGAAGGAATTGGCGTGGCTAACTCTTGCTCTGAAAAGGCAAACGGAGTAAACAATAGAGCCATCAGCAACATAGAAAGATGCCATAGATGACCAAGGTAACCCAATAAGGCCGTGCGACTATTTCTTGTCATTTTTCTTTAGTAGCTGAGTCAGTTGACCGGCAAACGGACTGACCTCAGCCTCCTCCTGTTTGAGTGGGGCATCTAATTTGGCGATCAATTGGACGGATTGTGGCGTGACTCCGACGAGAAATTGTTCTTCTCCCGCTTGCACAATAACGATACGCTCTTTGGTGCCCACCGGCAGTTGACGTACAATGCTCAGCCCTTTTTGATTACCGAACGTGGGCACTCGCATGCGTTTTAACACCCAAGCCAAAAAGAGAATTAGCGCAATAACGAACAAAAGCGACCCGAAAGTGGTCGCTAAATCTAAATGATCATTCGTCGCTGCCATCGCTTGGCTTGAACAAAGCCATAAACCGATCAGTTTTTTCATCCAAAGACTTCTTTTTCGTGAACTAACGTTATGCTAACGCAGCTTTTTAATACGCTCAGTTTGGCTGATTACATCGGTTAAACGAATACCAAATTTATCGTTAACCACCACCACTTCTCCATGAGCAATCAGAGTACCGTTAACCATCACATCCAATGACTCACCCGCGATGCGATCAAGCTCAACTACAGAACCTTGGTTCAATTGCAGTAAGTTACGAATGCTGATCTTCGAACGCCCCACTTCCATCGAAATGGTCACCGGAATGTCCATGATCGTATCCAGTTTGCGGCGCTCATCTTCGGTGATCGGTGGCGAAGTATCTTTTAATTCATCAAGAGGCGCTGCCAGAATTTCATCTACATCAATACTAGGTGCGGATGGGTCCTCGCCTAATGCGGCGGCCCATTCGTCTGCCAATCTTTGGTCGTCACTTGGTTCCATCTTCGTTACCTACTCTATTATTCTTCGTTATCTTCTTCGTCATCATCTTCAAATTCAGACATGATGTCTTTGCCTAAAAAGGCGAGATCCGTTTTTACTACATCAGGGCGTTTAATTTTTTCAGAGACTTGAACCGCCATTTTCTCACCAGAGCGGCCCATTTTTACTCGGTAAGTTGGCAGCTCTTCAACAAACATTGTCGCGTGTTTTGGCATTTTAATTGGAATAATATCACCGACTTGCAGGTCCATTAAGTCACGCAGTGAAATGTCTTGTTCTAATAAATTGACTCGGAAATTGACGGGTACATCCATGATCTCTTCGCGCAGCGCAGAACTCCAACGTACGTCGGTTTCCATTTTATCCGACTGGACACCCGCATCGAGCAACTCACGAATGGGTTCAACCATCGAATAAGGCATAACCACGTGGAAATCGCCGCCGCCGCCATCGACTTCGATATGAAACGAGCTCACTACGATCACTTCCGTTGGGCTGACGATATTAGCCATACTTGGGTTCACTTCTGAATCCAAATATTCAAACTCAACGCCCATCACCGGTGACCAAGCTTCTTTGTAGTCACCGAAAACAATTTTTAACAGTAATTGAATGACTCGTCGTTCTGTTGGCGTAAATTCGCGCCCTTCAATTCGAGCGTGGAAACGGCCATCGCCACCAAAAAAGTTTTCCACCAAAATGAAGACTAAACGCGCTTCCATTGTGACCAACGCGGTCCCTTTTAACGGACGAAAACGCACCATGTTCAAGCTGGTTGGAACATAAAGCGTATTTTGGTATTCACCAAACTTCATCATCTGCACGCCGTTGATCGACACTTCAGCCGTTTTGCGTAGCATGTTGAATAAACTAATACGCATGTGACGAGCAAAACGTTCGTTGATAAGCTCCAGCGTAGGCATACGCCCACGGACGATGCGGTCTTGTGAAGAGAAGTCAAAGTTAATCGCCGGCTTACCGGCAACATCGTCATCGTCTTCCGCCTCATCAACACTGTCTACACCATGAAGTAGAGCATCAATTTCGTCTTGGCTTAATAAATCAGTCACTTCTCACCTACTGCATTACAAAATCGGTAAACAACACTTTTTCGATCACAGGTTGCCCAACCGCTTTAGTGAGTGCCGCTTTAATGTCATCGGTCGCCTTATCTCTCAGCTCAATTCGCCCGGTAGGGCTACGAAGCTGCTCCACAGTGGCAGACGCAAAAGTGGCCAGCAATGAACTTTCAACCAAAGGCGAATGATAACGTGCAAGGCCTTCATTTTTTGAACCTCGCACCATCAACTGCACTTTGATTTGCACCAAACGATCTTTTTTATCACCCGTGACGTTAAATACAAACGGTTGTGCAATATTGACGTAAGCCACTGGATCTGTCGGCGAAGCTTGCTGCGCTGCAGGTGCTTGATCGCTCGTGGCTTCACCCTCACCTCCCCCAATCAAAAAGAGAGCGGCACCACCACCAAGCAGTAACACTACAGCAGCGATAACAATAATCAGCAGTTTTTTGTTCCCTTTTGGGGCTTCCGCTCCTAACTCTTCATCGGCCATAATGTTTCTCTATGTCGTTATTTTAATGTTAGTTTAAGCGTAATAACTGATTCCATCACGCTTTGATGCGACATTCAAATCAAGTTTGACGTCTGTATCAAGGTTTTCTTCGTCTAAATAGCTTCCGTTGCGCGCCAATTGACCAGATTGAGCATCCCCATCGGCAGTGTAGCGCGCTTGTTGCTGACCAGCACTCTGTTGTTGAACAGAAGTCTCACCCAACTGTACACCTTGCTGTGCCAACATTTCTCGTAGCCTTGGCATCGATTGTTCAATCACATCCCGAGCTTGATGGTTAGCGACCGTAAAATGGACCGTCGTATGATCACCATTCATATTCATACGAATTTGCAAACGCCCTAATTCGGGAGGATCCAAACGAATATCAACATGCTTGAGGTTTTTCGACATCATCATTTGCAGCCGTTCCGCCATTTGCTCACTGGCCATTTCTCGGTTGAACAATAAAGGGGGCTGTTGCGCGGCTTGTAAGTTGTCAGCACGGCTCTGCGTCGCGTTCAAACCATGTTGCCCCAAAGCACTCGAAAGCTGCTGCGCTAATGTGCCCTCTTTTTGCTCTTGAGCAGACCCTGCATCATTCACACCCGATAACGCTTTCGCGCCTAATCCGGCTTTGAGTAGCGCGGGGTTGAGTGGTAATTCTGCATGTGTTGCAGCTGGTATCGCGGCCGCATTCGCTAACTGTTGTATTTGTAGATTGGATAACTCATTGCTTGCTGTCACAAGAGGTGACGATGCTAGTGCGGCTTTGTCTGCCACCACGGCGGCCTGCATGGTTTGAGATTGTTGCTGAGCTAAGGCTTGCTGAACAGAATGGGCTAATGAAACCGGCGTATTTTTACCCTTGAGGACCGTTTCACTTTGTGCCACGTCTAGAGGTAATGCTTGCCCTTCGGCAACAGCTGTGTTGGCCCAAGGAATGGCTGCAGAAGCCAATAACATCTCTGTGGGCAAACCTTGCTGATCATTTTCCGCATCGGTTTGTGTTGTATTCGTAGATGGAGAGAGTGGCAGCTTGCTCTGTGCTAAATTTGTCGTCAATTGTGAATCAAGCGCTTTTGCCTCAACTAAAGATGATGGCTCCATGGGCATGCCGTTATCACTTTTTGTCGCCGCGTTAGCTGCTACATCGCCAACTTCAGTTGTGGTAAGTAAAGTGGCCTCATCCTCTATCGCTTGCGACAAAGCGCTTACTTGCACTGACTTTGTATCTTGAGGCGGCTGAATGAATTTTCGGACTGATTCCGGCAGGATGAGTTCACCACTCTCTTCAGTCTCTGCGCTTAAGCCTGATGCCGTAGGTGAACCTTCCGCAGCCATAGAACGCTCTTTGCCCTGATGAATAGGCAGCACACGCTCTGCATCTTGTTCCGTGATGTGCTGATCAGATAATGGAGCTTGCTCATTCACTGACGTCGGTGCTACTAGTTCAGTAGTGGGTTTAGCGAATGCATCCGGTACTGGGATTTGTGCAGTCGCTAGCGCTTTTTGCTCAGCTTGATCCGCAGAGTCACCTGCATTGTCATCGATTTGCACCTCTACTGGATGAGGGTTTTGTGGCAAGGTTTTGCCGTTTTGGTCAGCAAGTGCTTGATTGGCGCTATTTAAACGGCCAAGGATTTCATCGCCATCGCTCATAACTTGTGCTGTTTTCTGCTGAAGAGCGGAGTCATCAACCTCTGCTGAAGGGGGTAATTTTGTTTGCACGGTAGCAACATCGGCCTCTTCACTCAAGGCCTCACCAAGTTCTTTATCTAACAAGGCATCGCTACTTTGGGCAGCCACCTCATCGGTGAGCACAGCTCCCTCATCCAGCGCCTTAAAGTCAGTTTCTGCCGAAGATTCAGTGCTACGACCCATAATGAGGGTGGTCAGCTTTTCAAAAAAACCTTGAGATTCAGAACCTTCACTCACCGTATCAGAGCCTGCTTTACTCACGCTGGCCATTTTAGAGGTGTCGGATGGTGTTGTAATATTTACATTCATATCCATGATGCTCGCACTAAAAACAGAGGATGACGCGGATTCATTATTGGCCAGTAAGCCATGTTTCATCATTTTTTGACGATGGCGTAGTGGATTAACCTAATGAACTCCGTGATTAGTCAGAAGCAAGAAATAAGCCAAGCCTTCAATATCGATAAGAAAGTATGACACCCATCTAATTGGACACATTGACGACTTGAGGCGTCAGTGACTTAAAACTTATTTTGATTAAAACTTATGTTGCTTAAAACTTATGTTGCTTAAAACTTATGTTGCTTAAAACTTATGTTGCTTAAAACTTATGTTGCTTAAAACTTGTGTTGATTAGAACGTTGCCGACTAAAGAGCAGTGTAGAAAACTCATCCATCTGCTTCTGCTCTCGTTTATCTTGCAGACGTTGCGCTTCTATCTGTTTTTTTTCAATGAGCCATTCGTAAGAGCGTCGCTGTTTTCTCACTTCCATCCAATGCTCTTGGCAGTTCTCTACCTGATTTTTGAAGTGTTGTTCTGCATCTCTTTGTTTGACAAGGGTTTCATCTAACTGGGTAAGAAATCGGTTTAAGTGTCCATATTGGCTCGCCGTCAAACCTGACATGCCGCGCTCCATAAGCTGCTGACAATAATCCAGTCGGTATTGTTCAATCTGCGCCAACTGCTTGTAATAGCTCTCTAGCTCATCACGCGATTTAGATAACGCCATCACGGCTTTTTCTTCTTTGTCTTTGGCTTGATCAAGCAAAAACTCGAGTGCGTTATCCATCGATTACCCCACTTGCAAAACGTGCTTGAGCATATTGACGCACATGTCGTAAGGAACCGAATCCTTCATCCCTTGCTGCAAATATTCATCCAGCCTAGGTTTTAGCGTAAATGCACTGTCAATCGCAGGGTCCGTCCCCGGCTTGTAAGCACCGATAGAAACGAGATCTTGATTTTTCCGACAGATGGAGAGTATTTGACGCACCGCTTTCGACATCAACAGATGTTCATCGGTGGTGATTTGTGGCATGACACGGCTGACCGATTTCTCTACATCAATCGCTGGGTAATGCCCGGCATCGGCCATTTCTCGTGATAAAACAATGTGACCATCAAGAATGGCTCGCGATGCGTCAGCGATCGGGTCTTGTAGATCATCCCCTTCGGTGAGCACGGTAAAGAAAGCGGTAATTGATCCTTGGTGAGGACCGCCATTTCCCGCTCGTTCAACCAAGGCGGGCAGTTTAGCAAACACCGATGGCGGATAACCTTTTGTGGCTGGCGGCTCACCCACAGATAACGCAATTTCACGTTGCGCTTGGGCAAAACGAGTCAACGAGTCCATTAGTAGCAACACATCTAACCCTTGATCACGAAAGTATTCCGCAATCGCTAACGCGGTTTGACATCCTTTTAAACGCATCAGTGGCGAGGAGTCCGCAGGCGCGGCTACCACCACTGAACGTTGACGTCCATCAACGCCTAAAATCTCTTCAATAAACTCTTTTACTTCTCGGCCACGTTCACCAATCAGCCCCACCACCACCACTTGAGCGGTTGTGCCACGGGTCATCATGCCAAGCGTTACCGACTTACCGACACCAGAACCAGCAAATAAACCAATCCGCTGCCCTTTACCCACCGTGAGTAAACCGTTGATCGCTTTTAGGCCAACGTCCAGAGGTTCTGTTATGGGTTTGCGAGCTAATGGATTGATAGGGTCAGCATTAAACGATGCGCGCTTTTCGGTATAAATAGGCCCTAGCCCATCGAGTGGGTTACCGACACCATCAATCACCCGTCCAAGCAGTTCCATCCCAACAGGCAGGCCCGTGTCCCCTGTCATTGGGGTAACTTTAGCTCCGGGCAGTACGCCTGTTATCTGTTCGCTGGGCATCAGATAGAGGTTATCGCCAGAAAAGCCAACCACTTCCGCTTCCATTTCTCCGGACATGGTTTCTACTTTACATAAGCTGCCAATGGGGGCTTTACAACCGGTAGCCTCAAGGGTTAAACCAACCACACGGACCAATTTGCCCGATGCCATTGGGCGGCAGGTTAACCCTTCCGTTTTGTATTGACTAAGGCGATCGGCAAGAGACAACACTATTGATCACCTTGTTGGTGACGATTGGTGCCACAAAAACTTTTCAACACGCTACGAATACGATCTTCCATTCGATAATTCACACTCGATTCACCTGCTTCAATCTGGACGTCACCGCGATTTAACGCTGGCTCTTTGACCAATGTCCAGTTTCGGAAATCCAGCTCTTTTTCGCCATAAGCAGAGTGAATCACTTCGACATCTTCTGGATGGAGTTTTAATGTGATGGCATGGCCGGATACAGGCAGGGATTCAACCGACGATTTGACGGTATCTAAGATCACTTGTGGATTGGTTTGTACCTCAATGTGAACGACTTCTTTGACCAAGGTTAAAACCATATCGACCAGCTGTTTTTCAACTTGGGCATTCATCAACTCTAGCGGTTGAGCAAATTGATTGGCAAGACCAACGAAAATATTGACCTGCTGCTGGATGAGGGTTTGCCCTTCAGCGATACCGTCTATTTTTCCTTGCTCAACACCTTCTTGGTGTCCTGCAATCAGCCCTTCTTCTTTGCCTTTTTCATAGCCTTGTTTGAATCCGGCTTCTTGACCTTGATGCAAACCTTCTTGATAAGCCCCTTGTTTGATCTGGCCAATCTCTTCTTCGCTGAGTTGCAGCGGCTCTTCAGCCACTGGCTCATCAAAACTTGGCATCCAACCGGGGTCGTAGTTCATTGCCGTTTCTTTGGCTTTTTTATTGATCTCTGCGCCGTAGTCAGGCAACCCCCACTTTTTGGCTTGTTCAATATTAGCGTCTGCATCTAAACGTAAAAAGCCGCGTTTTCTTTCTCCAGACATAATGCTACCTATTGTTGAGTCAGGGTTAGATTATAAGAATTCGTCCGCGCCGCCAGACAGCATGATTTCACCGCTGTCGGCCATGCGACGTGCAATCGCCAGAATCTCTTTTTGCGCCGCTTCAACGTCAGAGACTTTAATGGGTGGCATGGCTTCAAGATCATCTTTCATCATCTCAGCAGCACGTTTTGACATGTTTTTGAAGATCTTCTCGCGCAAGGCATCATCAGCACCTTTGAGTGCTTTTTGCAGCACATCTTGCGGTACATCACGCAGCAATTTTTGAATACCTTGGTCGTCGACTTCGACTAAGTTTTCGAACACGAACATCAGATCTTGGATCTGCGTTGCCATGTCTTCATCTTGCTCACGCATCTGATCCATGAGCAAGCCCTCAAGATTATTATCGAGGTAGTTCATGATATCGGCCGCCGCTTTCAAACCACCAATTTTCGCGGCTTGCGCACCCGCTTGGCCTGCGAACTGTTTCTCCATGATTTCATTTAGCTCAGCTAATGCAGAAGGTTGTACTTCTTCAAGGTTAGCGATACGCATTAGTAAATCTAAACTGTCACGCTGTGCAAACTGCGCCAAAATTTCAGCCGATTGATCTGGTTCTAAATACGATAAAACAATGGTTTGGATTTGTGGGTGTTCATTAACAATGATGCTCGCTACTTGTCGCGGATCCATCCATTTCAATGAATCCAAGCCTTTTGATCCCGTACCCAACAAAATTTGATCGACCAAGTTATTGGCCTTATCGGCACCTAATGCAGCAATAAGCGCATTACGCATAAAGTCTTCACTACCCATACCGATATTGGTGTATTTCTGAATATCTTCGAGGAAAGCACGATGCACCGCGCCCACTTTTTCTTGGCTGAGCTCTTTCGCTTTCGCCATCGCGCTACCGACTCGTTGTACCTGCTTAGGTTCAAGATGACGAATGATACCTGCAGCGTCTTGTTCGTTTAAACTCAGCAGCAAAATAGCGGCTTTTTCATCACCAGAAATCGTTGATATATCGATCTTTGATTCTTCCACTTCGGTTCCATTTTTATTTTCAGGCATTTTGCATCCAATTCTTCACTACTTGAGCCGCAAGTTCAGGCTCGTTAGCCACCAGAGCACGCACCGCTTTCAGTACATCCTCATCCTTGTGTAAGTTTGGCAAATCAATACCGGAACCAAACTCAAAGAGATCACCGCCGTCAATACCACTACCAATTAAGCTAGTCTCTCCATCCGCACCAATCGGTAAACCATCAGGTCCGTACATTGGGTCATCATCATCCGCAGCAGGGTTGAGCAGTTTTTTCAATGCAGGACGAACTAACACTAAAATCACAACGACAATCACTAGCGCACTGGCGAACCAACGAATCCAGTCGTTGAAGTTAGGATGTTCCCAGATAGGCACATCAGCCATAGTTTCAACTTCAGGCACGGCAAATTGCATGCTAAGCACATTCAATAAATCGCCCCTGTTTTCATCAAACCCAACCGTCCCAATTAACACTTGACGCACGGCATTAATTTCACTTTCACTCAGCGAAGTGTAGGTGACTTCTCCTGTCTCTGGATTCACTGAAGAACGGTTTTTAATCGCTACCGCCACCGTTTGTCGGTTAACAACACCGGACTGCCTGCGCTCATGGCTAATGGTAGTATCGAGTTCAAAATTGCGAGTGGCTTCTTTGTGCACAGAACCTTGCCCGAGTATCGAACCATCTTTCATCTGCGCAACGTCTTGAGGAATCGAAGCATCCGCTGGGGGTTGATTACTTAATGCACCCGGAACACCAGCGACCATACTACCGTTGTTATAATCTTCAAGCGTATATTCACTGCGAGTTGCGGGGGTATTGGGATCAAAACGTTTACGCGTTTGTTCAATGGCACTGAAATCCAGTTGGATATCCACTTGGGCGGTATAATTACCAAAACCTAGAATTGGGATTAATACCGAATCAATTTTTTCACGTAAAGCTTCTTCTTGCTTACGCTCAAGTTCTTGCTCTTTACGACGGGCTGACGACACAGGGTCTTGAGAACCTGAGCTGAGTAAACGACCATGTTGATCCGTCACGGTAATTCGGTTGGGCTTCATCCCAGGTACAGCACTGGCGACCATATCGACAATAGAGTCGACCTCTTCTTGTTTGAGGTTCGCGCCAGTTCGTAAGGTAAGAAAGACAGTTGCGGATGCATCTTGGTTATGCCGTACAAATACGCTCTGCTTTGGCAGCGCCAGCAACACACGAGCTTTGTTGACGAGCTTCATCTCTTCGATTGCTTTAGCAAGTTGACGCTCACGGCTAAGTTTTAGCCGCTCTTGTTCAAGACGTTGTGATACACCAAAGCCCATGTCTTGCATCAAGATTTCATCGCCCGCTTGCTTGTTTTGATTTAACCCTGCACGGACAAGGTTGAGTTTTAAGCTGTTGTATTCACCCGATGGCACCAAAATAGTGTTGCCATCTAATTTGTAGGTCAGTTTCTGCTGGTCAAGATAATCAAGGACGGGTATAAGCTCTTCGGTTTCATAAGCACCAAGCGGGCGCATTTCAGGTTCTCGAACCCAAAAGAACAACATGACAATCAACGCGACACAGATGGAAATAGAGAGGACTAACACCACTTGGCGCAACAAGTCTAGATCACCCATCGCAAAATCGCTTTTGGATGAACTCTTCTCTTCAAGATCTGGGTTTTGCGTGTCCATGTCTAGCTCTGAGCTCGCCATCAAAGCGTGGTCAGCACCACTGGTCACGGTAAGATCGGTTGTTTGCTTATCTTCTGTCACGGCATCTACCTAATTTATACAGGCATATTCATGAGTTCTTTGTAGGCTTCAACAAGTTTATTGCGAACTTGAATCGTTGCCTCAAAGGCTACACTCGACTTATTACGAGCAATCATCACATCCGATAGTGAGACATTTTCATCTCCCCGATCAAAGCGGGTTTGTAGATTACCTGAGGTCTTTTGCAAGCTGTTCACGTTATTAATGGCTTTGGAAAGCATATCGCCAAAATCAGCGCTCACACTTTGTCCGGTTGCCGTAGGACGAGCATTGGTTGCTTCCAACATCATTGTTTGCATTTCGCTGTTTAAACCATCAAGTCTCATTGCTACCTCCAACGCCAAATCTTTGACTGCTGTGCTGCTTCTTTCAGTAATACAGCAATTTATATGCCATCGCCTGCTTTTTGTTTAATTGGGGATATCGATTCCTGCATCACGCATTTTCGCTAATTTATAACGCAGTGTCCTAGGGCTAATCCCGAGCTTATCAGCCATCTCTTTACGACGACCTTGGCACTCAACTAAAGTATCCATGATAATGGTGTACTCTTGATCCCTCAGCTCATCGCCTAGTGCAGCGCCATTGTTATTAAACAGCTTATTCACTTCGGCTTGTGCTACAGGCTTAATCTCTGGTGTGGCAATATCGCTGCGCTCTACGACTTGTTGCAGGCTGCTAGCATCTTGCCAATCAACTCCTTCCAACAAGATATGTTCACTTGCAATGTCTCCTTGCCCACTCAAGATAAGCGCGCGTTGCACGACGTTATCAAGTTCACGGACGTTGCCCGGCCAAGCGTAACTAAGCAACTTGTTAATGGCTTGCGGCGCGATACGAGGCACAGGTAAACCAAGCTTAGTGCAGTGACGCTCCACAAGGTGGTGAGCAAGCGGTTCAATATCCCCTTTGCGGTCACGTAGCGCTGGCCATGAGATTGGAAAGACGTTAAGGCGATAATATAAATCATCACGGAAATTGCCTTCCTGCACATACTGCTTTAGGTCGCGGTTGCTGGTCGCCAAGACGCGGACATCAAGCTTAATGCTTTTACGCCCACCCAAGCGTTCCACTTCACGCTCCTGGAGTACGCGCAGCAGTTTTGCTTGTAGGTTCAGATCCATCTCGCTGATCTCATCGAGTAAAATGGTCCCACCTTGCGCTTGTTCAAATTTGCCCGGACAAGCTTGTACCGCTCCTGTGAATGCCCCTTTTTCATAACCAAATAAGGTGGCTTCGAGCATGTTGTCTGGGATGGCGGCGCAGTTGATCGCCACAAATGGCCCATCTTTACGCGGAGATGAGTTATGAATGTAGCGAGACATGACCTCTTTTCCTGAGCCGCTTGGGCCCAAAATCATGACGTTAGCATCGGTTTTTGCCACTTTGTCGGCAAGTGACAATAAGCGCAGGCTTTTCTCATCAGCAACAACCGCATCACCGTTATCATCCGATTTCACTGGCGCGTAACGACTAACCATGTTGAGCAGCACTTCGGGAGCAAAGGGTTTTGCCATGTAATCAATGGCACCCTCTTTCATCGCCGAGACCGCATCTTCAATATTGGCGTACGCCGTCATCAGCAACACGGGTAAATTGGGCCAGTGCTGTTTGATGTTGCGCAGCAGTGCAAGGCCACCCATGCCAGCCATTTGAACGTCAGAGACAACAATATCAACAGGATGTGCTTTGAGTTTAATCAGTGCATCTTCGGCGCAATCAGCTTCCAGCCATTCATAACCGGCCAGCGCCAAAGTATCGACTAACGCTTCGCGTAGACCTTCATCATCTTCAACGATTAAGACTTTGCTTTGAGCCATCATCCTTCTCCAGTCTCTGTTGGTGAAGAAGGGGCATGACGCTCGAGTGGAATGCACATAGTAAAGCAGGCACCCTCCCCTTCTTCTGAAATTAATTCCAATCGCCCATCATGGGCGCGGCAGACCATTTGTACCACCGCTAACCCTAACCCCGTTCCTTGTGAGCGAGTGGTAAAAAACGGTTCCATAATTTTACTTTGCAACGCCGCAGGCACTCCCGGGCCACTGTCTTGTACCGAGATTTTCAGCTCACCATTTACCGGGCGAAAAAAGACATCAATTTGCGACGCCTTACCCGCAATTTGTATTGCGTTCATCACTAAGTTACTCAGTGCAGAGGCGATAGCATTTGCATTGCCTAACACCACAGTCCCTTCTTGTTCCACTTCTTGGTGATAATCAATTGCGCTATTTTTTAATGCCGTTTCCACCATGGGAACAAATTCGCAGACCAAGTCTGTCACTGTAAACGGCTGAATGACTTTATTGTCACCACCTTTGGCAAACAACAACATATCATTGACTTGTTTTTCAAGATCATGAAGCCTATCCATCAGCTTAGACTGAAAACGCTCTCTTGTAGCGTTTGGCAAGCTAGGCACAGCTAAATTTGAGGCATAGAGCATGGCACTGGATAACGGTGTGCGAACTTGATGTGCCAAAGACGCCACCATTCGACCGAGTGAGGATAAGCGCTGTAAATCACTGATGCGTGATTGAAGTAACCGAGTTTCGGTTAAATCGGTGATTAATATCAATTGGCCTGTTGCTGATGCTGAAATGGCTAATCTAACTTTACGACCATTGCGCAGCGAGATTTCATGCCCATCATCTTCTCTTGGCGCAAAAGCGCTTTGAATGACGGAATACCATTTTTCACCTGCCAATGGGACTTGCAATAACCGCTGAGCTTCAGGGTTAGCCTCTCTGACTACGCCTTGAGTATCGAGCAAAATGACGCCAGCAGGCATCACATCAAGAACCTGTTTATAACGCTCAACTTGATCCTCGACAGAATCTAAGTGAGATTGATTAATGGGTGTGTCAGGAGACTGCATGTCGAAATTCTACCTATAAAACAACAATAGTCTAACACGCAAAATACATGCCAGGCTATTTTTCTTTAAAATCAAAGAATTAATCCATTGCCAATATATTGACTAAACTTTACCCATGCTGTTATTGATCACCGTTGCATATTGTATTTACGCATTTTTTCAACCAAAGTGGTACGGCGCATACCCAGCATATCAGCGGCACGCGCTACCACTCCGCCTTGATCTTCAAGGGCTTGGTTGATCATATTGACTTCCAAATCAGCCAATAGCTCTTTCAAATTCACCCCTTCAGGGGGCAATGACTGCGGTGCGTTAAGATTCTCGTGCATCTCTTCGACGTCTTCAAAACTGAAGTTTTCAGAGAAAATACCCGCCAGAACATCACGTTCTTGGTCTTCAACAGAGCCATAGGAACTGTGCTCTGGCTGGAATTCTGGAATATCACTATAGCGGTATTTAGTTGGTAAATGATTGACGTCGACGAGACTATTTGGATAGAGAATGATCATCCGCTCAACTAAATTCGCTAGCTCACGGACATTGCCCGGCCAATTATGTTCCATTAACGAATTGACTGCTCGCGGGGTAAAACAAAATGGCTGTCCACCTTCCGCTTCCATACGTGTCATCAGTTCTTGTAACAGCAGTGGGATGTCGTCTCTGCGATCTTTTAGCGCTGGCATTTCAATTGGGAAAACATTGAGTCGATAGTAAAGATCTTCACGGAATGATTCATCATCAATCATGTTTTCTAAATTGCGGTGAGTCGCTGAAACCACACGCACATTCACTTTAATGGTGGTGTTACCGCCCACACGTTCAAAACAGCGTTCTTGCAACACACGCAACAACTTTACCTGCATCGACATCGGCATATCACCGATCTCATCGAGAAATAAAGTACCGCCTTCGGCAAGCTCAAAACGACCTTTGCGCGCGGTTATCGCTCCGGTAAAGGCCCCTTTTTCATGACCAAATAATTCACTTTCAAGTAAATCAGCCGGAATCGCACCACAGTTAATCGGCACAAACGGACCGTTGCGACGTGCAGAATGGTAATGGATATTCCGCGCAACCACTTCTTTGCCCGTTCCAGACTCACCCAAGATCAGCACGTTGGCTTCTGTACCCGAGACTTGCTCAATCAAATGACGAACTTCTTGTATGCCATGGCTTTGGCCTACAAGGCTGCGAAATAAAGTATTTTTACGCGATGTGGAAGGAACGAGAACACCTTTACGCCCTAAAAATTCTTTGCAATGCCTTAGTGCGTCACTCAGTTGAGGATAATTAAGGGGTGACTCAAGTTCACCGACGTATTGAGTAAATTCTTCCAATGAATATGGCTGCTTGTTTGCCATTAGAAGTGGAATATGATTGGCTTTGGTTAACCATTGATTTAGCTCATGAGTTAACCGCTCACTTTTTAGCGATCCAATAATGCAGCCGCCCCACAATCTTGAACAATCAATATCCTTGATTTGGGATGACTCGATCGCCTCGCAGTGCTCTCCAACAAATTCTAAAATGTTACTTATATTGAGACGGATCTGCAGATCGTCCTCTATCACAAGCAGTTTTGCTAAACCTTGCATAGGTGAGAATATTTGCCTTAAATCAGAGAAATTGTGGCCGCACTTCTGAAAATCGTTATCCAGTTTTGTTTTTCTATAATCACTTGATTAAACGATAGACAATTTGTGGAATTCAGCAACAAAAAAAGCCATTAGGCTAGTAATGGCTTCTATTCTATGGAATAAAAAAAATAAGGCAACCAAGCAATGAGCTGGTGTGACATCAGTTAAAACTTTAAAAAATAAGTGCCTAAAGTTTTATAAATAACTTATATACCCACTTCGCTTGCCGTCAGATTGTGGTATTCAGGAGGGATTTGATCCCATGCCGATTTAATTTCTCGAATGATGTCGATCACATCATCCAGCGGTTGGGGATCATTTTGATGATTCGCTTCGGTGATCTGAGTGATCATAAATTCATAAAGCTGATCTAAATTTTTCGCAATATCTCCGCCATCACTCATCGATAAGCAGCTGCGTAAACTAATAATGATATCCAACGCTTTACCAAGGCGCTCGCCCTTGCTTGGAATATTGCCCTGTAGCATTGCTGCTTTTGCTTGAATAAGGCGTTCAATGGCACCCGCCATCAACATTTGTACGACTTTATGCGGCGAGGCCGCACTGAGCTGGCTATCCACTGATACCTTTTTGTATGCCTGTAAAGAACCGCGCATAGTCTTCCTCTTATAAAAACTTTTTGTATTGCTGAACGGATTTATTACCGTGCCGGTATTTTTGGAGCGTTCTACCGATCTCCACCGTTTTTGACTGCATCAGTTCAACAAGATGTTTAGTTTCATCAATAGCCTCTCGCCATTGGCTCGACATTGCAAACTGTGGGTTTTCTGACGCATGCGTCAGTAGGTTTTGCAATATCCGTTCCCTTTTATCGACAAGATGATTGATTTCTTCAGTATTAATTTCATCAATGACAAGCATTGCTGTTATTTGGTGATCTAGATCACTTAAAAGGTCGAGTTGCTGTTCCATATCAGCCGCCTAGCGCATTCATCATACCAGCTAACTGGTTCTGCATTTTACTGGTCGCATCTTGCATTGCTGAAAACTTAGAATGCGTTCGCTTCTCCAAACTGTCCATGCGGCGATCAAGTGCCGCTTGGTCGTCCACCATACGGTAGTTGCGTTCTACTAAGCTTTTTTCGCGTGTACGAATCGACCCCGTCACCCCCGTCATGCTCTGAATAGCATCTTCAACTCGTTTAGCAAATCCTTGGTTTCCACCAAAAAATTCACCTAGCTTATTAAAGTTGTTATTGAGTTGGCGATCTAACATGTCGTAGTTAATTTCAAGTGTTCCTTGCCGTGTGGTGGTAATACCAAACTCAATCAGACTTTTGATCTCTTCAGGGGCTTGCTCAATTCTAGCTGAAAAAACACTGCGTAGACGGGAATCGGCACTGCGTACAATGCTATCCCCCGCCAGCGGCCCAGCTTGCCCAGTCCGAGGGTCAACGCCTCCAAGCTCTTTAGAAACCTGATAAAACTGATTGTACGCAGCGACAAATTGCTCAATATCATCGCGCACTGTTTTGCGATCATACTCGATCCCAATTTCAGCCGGTGGTTTGCCTTTGACTGTTTGCCCTTTAAGGGTCAAATCAACCCCTTCAATCGCATCTTCAATCACATTGTTGTTGCTAGAAAGGGTCGCAACACCGTCCAAAACCACCACGGAATCTTGGCCTGCTTGTACTTGGGTCATGCCTTGATAGGCGTCAAACGATGCTTGTGCCGCCCTAAGTTCAGCATCCGCTTTGTCGACTTTATCTAAATACTCACGCTCTTGCGGGTCAAGCTTTTCACGCTCTTTCTGCTTGGCTTGCTCTGACGTCAGTTCACCACTACGCACTGCCGCCGCAACCGCGGCTTTTTCAGCTGCCAGCTGTTGCTCAAACTTAGCTTGCGCTTCTTTAGGTGTCACATAGGAGTCAACCAAAGTACCAGAAGCGGTGTTAGTCCAACCGGGCACATCTTGTGCTTTCTCTAGAGCAGTCGCATCTAACTCTGGCTCAGGTTCATAGTAGGAATCGAGTAACGTGCCAGAGGCGGTTTCAGTCCATCCAGGAATACGATCTTGCGGTTTCAAATATTTATTGGCAGCAACACCGGCGGCGGCGGCGGCTTTAATGGCGACGTCGGTTAATTCACCTGCAGCATTAGCGGTTTTACCGTCGGCTGCAACTTGCCCTGCGACTTCTTGAACACCACTCGCCATGCTTTGGTCAACTTCACGCGCCGCTGCACCTATTTTCTCGGCGACTTTTGCTGCGATAGCTTGTTGAGCTGGCGTGAGTGGTGCAATGACTTGTTGCGCTGTAGCGCGTGCTTTTTCTAAATCTTTAACGCGTTCTTCCAGCGTTTTGTATTCTAGATTTTTGAGAGGATTTCCGGCATCAGACTGAGCATTAATTTTAATGCCATGATTTTTTCCAGAGAGGTTAGAGGCCACAATCAAACGTGGTCCTTCTACATCATTGATTACCGAAGCTCGGACTCCGGGGTTGGTTTTCGTACTGTTGATACTGCGAACAATATCAATCAATTTTGAATTGGCTTGGACATCAACATCAAACTTCTGATCACCGAGCGAAATCTGCAGCTTACCAGGGCCAAACTTTGCCTCTTTATCTAAAACATCCGAGGCAACTTTATGGCTCTGTGCAAGCTGCAACACATCGATAGCATATTTACCCGCTATTGCGTCAGTGGTGGCTGTCGCGGAGACGACATTTTCATCAGTAGTATCAACTTTTCGCAGCGCAAAAGCCTTCTCCTGACGAAAATTCGTCATAAGATTTTTCATCGTATCCAGCGACTCTTTGAGTCTCCCGTAGGCACTGATACTGGCATCAATTTGGCCAAGCTCATTATCAATACGTTGCTGCTTAGGAACGCGCTCTGCATTGACAATTTTGCTGACCAAGGAATTGATATCCATGCCAGTATTCATACCCATCGGGCCTAAGCTCATTAAATCACCTCAAAACTACGATTACACCTTAGCAACCAATAAACCTGTACTGTGGTCTTTTTGTCTGGCAAGGCGTCGCAAAACCTCTAACATTTCCTCGTTCGGGATCTGACGAATGATGTCACCAGTGCTGGCTTCATAAATCGTCACAACATCCCGTCCTGATTCTTCATCGACTCTAAACGCTAAGTCTTTGTTGATAGATGAGATAAATTCATTCATCTGATCTACCATTTTGGCTCTTTCCGCTTTGTTGAGCTGCTCTCGTTGCTGTGTAAGCTCGATTGCCGCTTCAACGCTTTGGTTTTGCCTATCTCTTAACTGTTCAGCACGATTCGCCTCATTTTGTTTCGAGGAAACGCGTGTCGCACCATCGTTTTCTGAAGCAAATTTAATGCCACTTTGCGAGCCGTAAGGCTGGATGTTCGATGTGTAGGATGGTATTTCCATAACAATCTCCCTTCCACCTCATAGGTTAGCAGTGAAAACACTACTTTCCCCACAAAGCTCCATTCGCCTATGGGTTAACCCAATAGACTAAGAGCTGCAGATGGTGACTGCTTCGCCTGTGCCAAAACTGACGTACTCGCTTGCTGCAAAATCTGCGACTTCGTCATTTGGGTTGTTTCACGAGCATAATCAGTATCCTTAATTCGACTGTGAGACGCATTCACATTCTCGTTGATATTATCAAGGTTACTGATGGCATGACCGAAACGGTTTTGGAATGCACCCAAGGAAGCGCGCTGGCTATCAACGGCCGTCAATGCACCATCAATCAAAGCGACTGCTTCTTGAGAGCCGCCAACCGTTGTGACATTGATGTCTTTGACGGTTACATCTTTACCCGCTGCAAAACCAATCTCAGTACCCAAGCCACCACCGATAGTGACATCGCTTGAGACTTTCTGATTCGCAGCAAACAGTTGCAGTTTGCCTTCATCTCCAACTGAAGCTTTGATGTCTCCATTTTGGCCATTAATGTAAGTAGCCACCTCTTCTAAGTCATCTCCCACTTTAGCGTTAATGGTGACTTCGCGAGCCTCTCCTTGCTTGTCAGTATAGCTCAGCGTCAAATCTGTCGCAGTGGTAACGGTCCAATCAGGCGCTTGACCATCTGTAGCAACATAACTCTTCCCGCCCATCGCTTTAGTATCAGAACGCATGTCGCCCATGGAAAGCATCACTGCTTCGCCAGAGCCGGCACCAATTTGAAAAGATTTATGACCAAACGAACCATTCAGCAGTTTGTTACCACCAAATGAGGTTGTTTCAGCAATACGGTTTAATTCATCATTGAGTGCTGAGACTTCCTCTTGGATCGCTTGGCGCTCTGAACTTGAGTTAGAACCGTTTGCGGATTGCAAAGAAAGATCACGCATACGTTGCAAGATATTGGTGGTTTCATTCATTGCACCTTCTGCGGTTTGTGCAATAGAGATACCATCGTTTGCGTTTCTCACTGCCATGTCCAAACCACGGCTTTGTGAAGTCAAACGGTTTGAGATTTGTAGGCCCGCTGCATCATCACGCGCGCTATTGATTTTATAGCCCGATGACAAACGCTCCATTGATTTCTGCGTACCATCGGCGGCGTTATTTAAATAACGCTGCGCGGTCATTGCAGACACGTTAGTGTTTACATTAATTGCCATATTGATCTCCTTAGGCATTGTGTTGATGTACTTCGGTGTCTCTCACCTCACGTCAATACATCTCATTTCTCTCGTATCCTTTAACGGCGAAAGATTTATATCCTTTAGAAAAAAATAAGCCTTTTTTTAAAATTTATGTAACGAGTATGGAAAGTGTGATTGGTTTTAAAAATTCGGCAAAATAATGCTACATCAACTAACACTTTTTCCACTTTGCTACTAAAGCAAAAAATCCAGCCGAAGCTGGATTTTCATTAGAGATGACTCTTGGGCTATTGAGTTCTTTAGCCGAGTAAACCAAGTGCCGCTTGTGGCGCTTGTTTTGCTTGAGCAAGCACTGAACTTGATGCTTGAGAAAGAATTTGCGACTTAGTAAGCGCTGTTGTTTCTTTGGCAAAATCAGTATCTTTAATACGGCTCTTAGATGCACTAACATTTTCATTAATGTTATCTAAGTTACTGATTGCATGGTTAAAGCGATTTTGGAATGCACCTAGTTGCGCACGATGGCTATCGACAAACTGTAGAGCGGCATCAACAATGGCAACTGATTCTTGCGCACCGCCAACAGAGGTTACGTCAATAGTATCAACAGTAACCGTTTTACCTGCACCAATACCAAGCTCACCAGCAAGACCACCAGCAAAAGAGACAGCCCCTTCGACTTTATTGCTACCAGCAAAGACTTGCAGCTTGCCATCTTGATCAACAGAGGCTTTCACCATATCGGTTTGACCATTGATGTAAGTCGCCAACTCTTCAATATCATCACCTTCTTTTGCTGAGATATCGATGGTTTGATCTATACCTGAAGTATCCTTCAGTGTGATTTGTAGGTCATTAGTTCCCGCCTGAACAGTCCAATCTTTATCTTTACCATTTGCAGCTTGGTAACTAGTACCGCCCATCATGGTGTTATCACTGCGCATATTATTTAGGCTAAGCATAACCGCTTCACCGTTATCAGCACCAATTTGGAAGGATTTGGTTGCAAAAGTACCGTTGAGCAATTTATTACCACCAAATGAAGTGGTTTCTGCAATACGGTTTAATTCATCATTCAATGCGGTTACTTCTTCTTGAATTGCCACTCGCTCTGACTTTGAGTTTGAACCGTTAGCCGATTGTAGTGACAAATCACGCATACGTTGCAGGATGTTGGTCGTTTCGTTCATTGCACCTTCAGCGGTTTGTGCAATAGAAATACCGTCATTCGCATTACGTACTGCTACGTCAAGACCGCGGCTCTGGACATTCAAACGGTTAGAGATTTGTAGGCCTGCCGCATCATCTTTAGCGCTGTTGATTTTGAAGCCAGAAGATAGGCGTTCCATTGATGTCTGTTGTGCATTGCTAGCGCTATTTAGGTAACGCTGTGCTGTCATCGCTGATACGTTGGTATTTACATTAACTGCCATGGTGATTACTCCAATTGATTTTCCGATGTTTCCGGTTTCCGACGTCTCGGAAAACCAAATAGTTCTCTCAAAGTTACTTTTTATAACGGCGGTATTTTCCAAAGCTTGAGGATTTTTTTTCAATTTTCTAAAAAAAATGTGTTTCGCGATAAAAACAGGATGAAAGGTCGAAAAACCACCAGAGAGGTAATAATTTCGCTAAAGATTTGTTGATAAAAGTCGATAGATATCGCTTTTCATCGCTACCGAAGCAATACCAGTGCTAGGTTTGGCTGTTTTTTAGCTTGTGCAAGAATAGAGGTACTGACTTGTTGCAGGATTTGCTGTTTCACCATTTGGGTGGTTTCTTTCGCATAATCCGTATCTTTAATTCGACTATTTGATGAGGCAAGGTTTTCATGTACGTTGTCAAGGTTGTTAATGGCGTGGCTAAAACGGTTTTGCAGCGCGCCTAACTCTGAGCGATGGCTATCAACGAACTGCATTGCAGTATCAATGACAGCAACCGCACGCTGCGCACCGCCAACTTCGGTAATATCAAGGTTGTCGACCGCTTCATATCCCGTCATATTCATTTGCAACTGATTAGCTAAGCTACCTTGAAAATCAATAGTCCCGGAGGTTTCCTTACCCGCAATGAAAAGTTGTAGCTGCCCTTTGTCGTTGACTGACGCCGATACCTTATTGGTTTGCCCGTTGATGTAAGTCGCCAACTCTTCAATATCGTCCCCCACTTTGGCTTGGATTTGAATGCTCTGCTGCTTACCATTGATATCGCTATAGTTCATGGTGAGCTGCCGATTATCTTGCGTCACCCGCCACTGGCTATCCGCCATACCTGCCGCAACATAGCTAAAGCCGCCCATATCCAAACTATCTGAACGCATGTTTTTTAACGAAACTTGCACTGCTTCGCCAGAGCTCGCCCCTATCTGAAATGAGGATTGACCAAACGAACCATTCAGTAACTTACGACCACCAAAAGAGGTGGTTTCAGCTATTCGGTTTAATTCATCGTTCAAAGCACTCATTTCTTCCTGTAAAGCTTGCCGCTCCGCTTTACTGTTCACGCCATTCGCTGACTGCAAAGAGAGGTCTCGCATACGCTGGAGCAGATTCGTTGATTCTTGCATTGCACCTTCAGCGGTCTGCATGATTGAAATACCATCATTAGCATTGCGCACGGCAACATCTAAGCCCCTCATTTGCGACTCAAGGCGATTCGAAATTTGTAAACCCGCAGCATCATCTTTGGCACTATTAATACGCTTCCCGGAAGCAAGACGCTCCAAAGATTGGTTCAACATTTCGCTTGCTGAGCCTAAGTGGCGCTGCGCAATCAAAGCGGAAACATTGGTATTAACGGTAATTGCCATAACAGACCCATGCCATAGAATGAATGATCTTTGTATCGGACAGCGGTCGATTTTCTTTACACTCAATGCTTAAAAAGAAAAACCGAGCACAAGGCTCGGTCAGATGGTAGGACAATATTGAGACTTACTTTAGTTCAAGATGTTGCAGCATCTCAGCTGAAGGGGCAAAAAAGTACGCGCCCGTCACGGCTTTGGTAAAACGCAGCAGTTGGTCTGTTTTACCATCCATCACACCATACATACTTTCCAACATTACTTTAAAGTTATGCAGCGTATGGCAATAAGCAATGAACAGTAAACCGTGTTCACCACTTACCGTACCGTAAGGTAAACTGTGACGAACAATTTTCAGCCCTTTCCCCTCTTCTTTAAGATCAACACGGCCAACGTGAGACGCTGCAGGTACATTATCAAGCTCAATCGAATCAGGCTTAGTACGCCCAATCACTTTTTCTTGCGCCGCCACATTTAAGCGATTCCAAGCTGGAAGGTTATGCACAAAACGCTGCAACATCACATAGCTGCCACCAGCAAATTCACCCTCAGCAATCAGTGCCACTTCTTGACGTTTTTCGGCTTTAGGGTTTTCAGTGCCATCGATAAAGTCCGTCATATCACGCGCATCTAAGTAACGAAATGAGTAGGTTTCATCCACCATTTCAACCCACTCAGCCACGGGTTCCATCCATTTACGCAACACATAAAACAGCAAGTCATGGCGTTGAGAATGGCAGTGAATCAACACATCCACCTCAGTGCTAGGTGCGATGGTTTCACCTTTACCAAGCTCAGGAAAATCAATCAGCTCTTGTGGCATACTTTGGTTCAAACGCTGCCAAAAGGTGCGAGTAAACGCGACCGACACGGTTAATTCAGCACCGGGTTGATGCTGATTTATCTCATTGACTAAAGCGGGCAATGTTTTTAATTGCGCTAAAACATGTGCCAAATTTTTCTTTACTTTTAAAAGGCTAAACAGCGCAAACGGACCTGCTTCAGGCAGAATCGCGGTTTGAGGTTGTGTCATAAAATATCCTCACTTACTTATTTTTGCTCAGTGTAATTCAGTTTTTTGGGGCGACCTTGATTGGGATCACGCCTTGTCTATGAGCGGGATAGAAAAACAATCGCGCACACTTTTACTCTTCAGTAGATATAGACCAAACCATAACAGCACCAACAGTGTGCTTGCATTGGCCCAATTAAAAACGCCGTGCTCTAAATAGATATGATAAAGCGTTTGCATAAATTGCAAGATAACCATAAGTAACGTCAGCGGTTTTCCCATGCTGACGATGCGGTTTAGCCACGATCGTTCAGGAGCACGTAAGCTGATAAGCCACATCAGAATGATGCTTCGCAGCCCCATAATCAACCCCAAATAAAGCATCGAATGGTCTGGGTAAGCAATTGTTAAAATCGTCGTGCCATTATCTCGGCTTGCTCCCGCCACCACAAAAACAATCCAAGCTTTTGCCAAAAATAACCAACCAAGCCAGATAAGTTTAGGGGCTTTAAGAAAACCATGTTGGTCGTATCGCTCTAACGCATAACGCATCAATACCTTCGCTCTTTTAAAAAAACGTTTTTACTTTAGCGAATAGATTTCAAATAGCTAGCCTGATCTTTGCTCTTGACCAGTTTCTCACTTGAACATCACGCATAGTGATCAACCTCAATAGTGAAACATGACGATACGTGATAGGGTGAGCACCTGTCTATAGCCGCTTGTAAACGTTATGAATAAAACGATTATCCCCTCAGAACAAACTCAGCAACAAGCCATGAAAGTCGCCTTAGCCACTCAGAAGCAGGGACAAACTAAAGAGCAAACCAAGCTGATCGCCCAAGGTATTGAGAAAGGCATTGCTTTGTATAAAAAACAGCAAAAAGAGAAAAACCGGCAGGTAGATAAAGCAAAAAAAAGAGCATTGCAGCTAAAGAAAACCGCACAAAATAGAGAAGAAGAACCCGCACAGATTGAAACTTCATCCAGCTTAGTACCGACCTCATGGTTACCTTGGGCACTGCTGATCGTGAGCTGGCTTGGTTTTATCTCTTATTTAGCTTTGAAAGGTTAACTTATGAAAAGACTGTCTATATTATTGCTGGCAGCGCTAATGATAGGCTGTAGCTCATCACACAGCCCACTTCCAAACGATGCAGATCGCATCCAGATCCGTACTGATGCCGGATTTGATGCTGATCAGTGTAATTGGTTAGGGGATGTGACAGGCAGTGAAGGTTACTGGTTCAGCTCTTGGCTCATTCCCAATGACAAATTGATTCTAAGGGCGGTAAACGAGCTAAAAACTCACGCCCATCAATTGGGGGGCGATACAGTAACGCTCGATTACCGGTTACTCCAATTATTTCAAAACCTCTGTTACGATTTTGGGCACCGTTTACTGCTGCTTATGCGATATCAATGTGAAAACACCATAAAAAAAGCCAGCAAATGCTGGCTTATGCACTAAATCCAAGGCTAGTCGCAATATCACAGCGACGATCTAATACCCATTGACTATCAAATGGCCCCCAATCAGAGAGTTGATAGTAACCATCATTGTGACGCCTTCCATCTTGAACAAACATCAGTTCAATCCCTATTCCTGGCAGTGCTTTCAGGACATCCTGAATCGTACGGCGAGGCCACCCCGTTTTTTCGATGAGTTTGGGCACGTTGGGCCTTTCAAGGCTTTCTACTAACAAAGCTAAATACAGTCGCCTTGCAAAAACAGGACTCAGTTCCATTGACACCTCCTATTACTGTGCGCTTCATTATTTCTGTTTTTACAGTTGGAGTGTTGCGCTTGATCAATAACTTTCCAATCGTAATCAGCTGAAACGTATTTTTTAACAACAAAAT
>AEZC01000084.1 GCA_000257205.1 Vibrio ordalii ATCC 33509
ACGAGTAAGCAGTTCAACTAACTTGTCCGAGAAAGTTGTAGCTAACGTGATCTGCGCGGGCATGGCGAAGCGTTAGTTGCTTGCTCCTTACTTTATAGGAGCAACATAATGGAATTCTTAGCTGCATTTCTGACGGTTATTCTTTGCCTAATGGGTATCGCTGAAAAGCTATACTCTTGGTATAAGAAGAGTAAGTAACCATTTTTAGCTGGTAATCATAGCGCTGAGGTACCACCTGACCCCATTCCGAACTCAGAAGTGAAACTCAGTAGCGCCGATGGTAGTGTGGGGTTCCCCATGTGAGAGTAGGACATTACCAGCTTCCCCTTCATTTCTCACTTGCTAAACTGTTTTAGTAGTTATCTATTGAGTAACCTACTTCAACGAGGCTGTACACTTTACTAAGTGGCTTTTCAATATCAAGACCAATCGCTATAAACATTTTCCTAATTTAAATGATTAATCTAAGCAGGTTCTTTCCAAAACTTTCATAGGCTGAATTTTTGCTCGTGACACTTTTAAACTCAAAAGTGTCCAATTGTGTGTAATTCAAAGTAAAGGAGAACTGCCCATTACGATCTCGAACTTCGTAAACAACGCTATTGGTCGAGATTCCATTTCCCTCACATCCAGATAAGCAAAGCCCTTAGATGAAAGAGCTTCGAAAGCATCAGTAACATCCTTGATACTACGCCCACTCATTTCAGCAAGTTCATCAAGACTGTTTGGCTTCTCGCGAGCAATCAAATTCAACAGTTCAACATTTTCGTTAGACAACAGTTGTGAAAGCGCAGCCAGTGACTCAAACAAAAATTGAGGGTAAGGTTCTTCAGACGTCACTTTTCCTTCTGCAATGCGAATCATGCGCTTACGAGCAAGCTCTTCTGATAGAATGCCGATTTTTGCTTTCATACCATCCTCACTCCTAATAGTCGCCATCTAAATCGAACTGAATAATCATCGACGATCACATCTAATTCTTTTTTCATTTCTTGAGAAGGAGCAATCAACAGAAGTGGTTCTTACACGAAGTTTCTGTTAGACCACGGTTCTTTTCTTTTTCACGCTTCATTGCTGGCTACTCCCGTTTTTTATTGACGCAATCACTTTTAATAAATCGGTCGTGATTGCTGGGCATTTGTCATTCATAAAAACCGTTACTTCATCTCCAAATTTCATCGTTACGATACCGTTTTTATCGACACTTAACAGCGCGAAAGACTGCTTCAAGTCGAGAGTCGTGTTACTTCCATTGGTCGTGGTTTCAGCCATATTTCCCCTCACTGCTAACGAGTATGTTTACAATATGGGCAACAATTGTTACCTCAGATGTTTACTTAATTGTTCTGTTTAATTTTTCGACGATTTCAGTAGCATGTTGAAATATGGCGTCCTTTACTCGCGAAAACTCCTTTTCAGGAAATCGATTGTCTATAGAACTCAGTGCGCTACTAAATTGAGCGAGAAAGGCAAAGACGATTTCATGGCATTCAGCATTGCTGATACCAAACTGACTCGCTGTCTGCTCTATATGCCGTAAGCAAATCTTGCTGATATGGTATTTGTATCCTCGTGATGCTTGCAGTCCCATTGCTAGTTTTAGCTTGCGCTTATTTAACCCTGTAGCACTGACAGCGGGGTAAGCTGATAGCAAATCGTAGAACGGCGGTGTTTTT
>AEZC01000085.1 GCA_000257205.1 Vibrio ordalii ATCC 33509
GTTAGGATGCCACAATATAGATAATATCTGTTTTGTTCAAATTGATGGTGATCCTGTTGGTCCTAGTTCATGTAAGACTAATTCAGTTCGGTGGGATATAGAAAAGGATCCTAATGGTAAGAGCAGTTTTAGTTTGCTAAATGCCGCATATTTCTCTGGAAAGTCAGTAGTACTACAAATTAGTGAGCAATGTTTCAAATATCAAAATAACTTTCCTACTTTTGTATGGCTGACAGTGGTTAATTAAGGTTTAACATATGTTTATAAGAAAATTATTTATTTTTTTTATATTTTTCTCTGTCTCTATGTCTTCCCAAGCAGAGTGTGAAAAATGGGGTTGCATCGGGAAAATAACTAATATCTATACTAATGCGGATGGGATGATCTATTTTGGCACTGAGTACAACGAGAAGAAAGCGAATTGCACACCAGTTTCTGATGTTTACTTTACACTTAATCCTAAATCAGAAAATGCAAAAGAAATATATTCTTCCGTATTGTCTGCTTATATGGCAGACAAGAAAATACAGCTAAGGGTCAAAGAGGGTAGTCAGGGGTGTGAATTGGCTTATGTTAATTTATCCACATCAATTTAAGGTGAAACTTGTATGATTTTAAAAATGAAAATTAAACAATTTTTTTGGTTTATGTTAATGGCTGTCTCATGTAATGCTTATGCCGATATTACCTGTTCTGGTAAGGTATTGACTGTTTTACAGTATGCTAATGGTAGTGTAAATGTTAAGACATCTTATCGTAATGATTATACATATATATGTAATACCGTATCTAATTGGAAGGGCATCAGCCCTGATGCCTGTCGTTCTATGTTGAGTATTGCTCTTTCCGCTAAGGCTGTCGATAAAAATATCCTTGTTTACTATTCTGGTAATCAATTTTCTTGTGCAACGATCCCTAAATATGCTAATTCACCTTCTCCTGTCTATGTAGGAATAGATCAATAATGATGACTAAAAATTCTGTTATAAGCATAACGCTACTCACGTTAATGTCTGTCTTGACCGCATTTAATGCCCATGCTGCTCGTCAGGTTGGTAAGATTACAGGTGTCATTCCCTATGAAGCTTCAGGGAAAAAGATTGTAATTTTTAAAATCGAAAACAATATTGCCCAAGGGTGTAATGTTACTGGCCGTTTTGCATTTGATGAGTCCAAGAAAAATTTTGATTTGATGTCTTCTGCGCTTCTTTCAGCATTTCATAGCCAAAAGACTGTTCAAGTAGAATATACGGACAGTTGCAATATTTGGGGAAATTCGTACGACATTGCATATTTCTGCATCGGGGACATACCTTGTTAGCTTACTTATCACCAACTTTCTGGTTTGCCTTTCCTCTTTAAACTTAATACTTGCCTTTCATTATGGGTATTGCACAATAGCGCCTCTCGCTGACTTTACCCAGAGCGCTTTAATTCACATGCTACTTATCATCGATAACTACGATTCGTTTACCTACAACTTGTACCAATACTTCTGTGAGCTGGGAGTTCAAGTGACGGTGGTGCGTAATGATGAAATCGATATCGCTGGCATTGAAGCGCTCAGCCCAACGCATCTGGTGATTTCCCCTGGGCCTTGCACGCCGAATGAGGCGGGAATTTCACTGGCCGCGATTGAACATTTTGCGGGTAAACTTCCGATTTTAGGAGTCTGCCTTGGGCATCAAGCCATTGCGCAAGTGTTTGGCGGGCAAGTGGTGCGAGCCAAAAAGGTGATGCATGGTAAAACTTCACCGATCCAACACACCAACCGTGGCCTCTTTCTAGGGCTCAATAACCCGTTAACCGTTACTCGCTACCATTCGTTGGTGGTCAAAGCCGATTCTCTTGCGGACTGTTTTGAGCTCACCGCTTGGACTCAACAGGCCGATGGTTCGATGGACGAAATCATGGGTTACCAACATAAAACACTGCCAATTGATGCCGTGCAGTTTCATCCTGAATCAATTAAAACAGAACAGGGTCATCAACTGCTCGCAAATTTTTTGCGCCGTTGAACCATTCTCAACCGGACTGCGATCACCTTTCTTAACATTTTCTTCATCATTTCTGCTGTTTTTTATCTTTGCAATATTATGCACCATACATCCTGTTGGAATGAGGGATGGCTTGTTGCCTCAAGGCCTTGTTGTGCTTATTCATATTATTTATAAAAAAGTGCTTCATAAAAGAGGTGACTTAATGCATAAATAATCATAAGTAGTGACGATTGTCGGTGGTTCTGCCGATCTAAAAGAATAAATCACTATTGAAATGGTTAATAATTTGTAAATACAATGCTGCATTAGCTAAAAAGCGAAACAATATCTTCCACTCAAGCGTTTAGTAGGAAGATCGCAATCTGCTTGGCATGCGGTATCAAGAGGGAATGTGTAATGACAGTGGAAAATAATGTAGATCGCAATCTGTTTGATGAGGTGATGGTCCCTTGTTATAACCCGATGGAGATGATTCCAGTTAAAGGGCAGGGCTCTCGAGTGTGGGATCAACAAGGTCATGAATACATCGACTTTGCTGGCGGTATTGCGGTGAGTTGTTTGGGCCATTGCCATCCGGCGATGGTTGATGCGATCACCAAGCAAGCCAATAAGTTGTGGCATCTCAGTAACGTGATGACTAATGAGCCTGCTTTGCGCTTGGCGAAAAAATTAACGCAAGTCAGTTTTGCTGAAAAGGTGTTTTTTGCTAACTCCGGCGCGGAAGCTAATGAAGCGGCGCTCAAACTGGCGCGTCGCTGGGCCGCTGATGTCCATGGTGAACAAAAATCAGAAATCATCGCCTTTAACCAAGGCTTCCACGGCCGCACTTTCTTTACAGTGACGGTTGGGGGGCAAGCAACTTATTCCGATGGATTTGGTCCTAAACCTTCGGATGTTACCCACCTACCGTATAACGATATTGAAGCGTTGCAAGCACACATCTCTGATCGCACTTGTGCGGTAATGATGGAACCCTTGCAAGGCGAGGGTGGCATTGTGTCCCCTTCGGCTGAGTTTGTCCAAGCCGTGCGTGAATTGTGCAATAAGCACAACGCCCTGTTGATCTTTGATGAAGTGCAAACCGGTAATGGCCGCACTGGTGAGTTCTATGCTTATCAAGGATTGGGCGTCACGCCGGATATTTTAAGTACCGCGAAATCATTAGGTGGCGGTTTCCCTATTGGCGCTATGCTCACCACAAACGAATTGGCCGCGCATTTTAAAGTGGGCACTCACGGCTCTACTTATGGTGGCAACCCACTGGCTTGCGCGGTAGCGGAAGCGGTGGTTAATGTGGTTAGTCAGCCAGAAACCTTGGCTGGCGTGAAGGAGCGTGAAGCGCTCTTTCGTGAAGGATTAGCTAACATTAATGAGAAGTACCACATTTTTAGTGAAATCCGTGGTAAAGGTCTACTGCTTGGCGCGGCATTGAATGAGCAGTGGCAAGGTCGCGCTCGCGATATCCTACAAGCCGCGGGCAAGCAAGGTTTACTGGTGTTGGTTGCGGGTATGAACGTGGTTCGTATGACGCCTTCATTAGTGATCACCAAACAAGAAATAGAAGAAGGCTTAGCAAGATTAGATAAAGCTATTGCATCACTCATGTAGTGAAAAAGCCTAGCAGCCCAAGGTAGGATGCCTTGGGCCACTTCAAGCATCTGGAGGGAAGTATTGATGCTAGTTGTTCGCCCTATCGCAATGTCGGACTACGATGCGCTACACACATGCGCTATTGAATCCGGTCACGGGTTTACATCACTACCCGTGAATGAAAAGCTCTTAACCAACCGTATTACTCATTCTGAATACAGCTTCGCTAAACCCGACGTCTCAGAGCCGGGAGATGAAGGTTACCTGATGGTCGGTTTTGATTCTGAAACCGGTGAGGTAGCAGGGACGACTGGCGTTGAGGCATCGATTGGCCATGACGTGCCGTTTTATTCTTATCACATCAGCACGATCGTGCATTCGTCGCCTAAGCTGAAGGTCAACAATACCGTCAAGTTGCTTACTTTTGGCAATAACTACACGGGATGCAGTGAAATTTGTACGCTTTTTTTACGCCCAGATTTTCGTCAAGGGTTGAATGGGCGTTTGATGTCGAAATGCCGTTTTCTGATGATGGCAGAACACCCACATCGTTTTTCTAAAACCATCTTTGCTGAAATGCGTGGTGTGTCTGATGCCGAAGGCAACTCGCCCTTTTGGCAATGGCTGCAAGAGCATTTTTTCTCGATTGATTTCACTATGGCTGATTATTTAACTGGCATTGGTAAAAAAGGGTTTATTGCTGATCTGATGCCCAAACTGCCGATATACGTCAACTTATTGAGTAAAGAGGCACAAGCGGTGATTGGTCAAGTGCATGACAATACCCGTCCAGCGTTAACGCTACTCGAGCGTGAAGGATTCACCTGCCGTAACTATGTAGACATTTTTGATGCAGGTCCAACGGTTGAGTGTGATTTGCGCAATATCGAATCCGTACGTCACTCGGTGCGAGCGAAAGTGGAACTGACCGAGCATTCAAGCTCGCAAGATTATCTTATCTGCAATAGCTCGTTTGAAAACTTTCGTGCTACTGCTGCAAAAGGTGCTTATAACCGCGAAACGGAAACGGTGATCATCTCACCTAAAGTGGCGCAAGCTCTATTGGTTGATAGTGGTGATTTTGTTCGAATTTTGGCGCAGTAAAATAGGTACATTGGAAGGTAAGGATTAACAGATGACTCAGTGGATTGCAGGTGAATGGTTAGCTGGACAAGGCGAGGCAATGCTTTCGCTTAGTCCCTATAACAATGAGACGATTTGGCAGGGCGATAGCGCCACACCCGCGCAAGTAGAAGCAGCGGTTACGGCGGCAAGAGTCGCATTTATAGAGTGGAAAAAACGCCCTTTTGTTGAGCGTGAGCAATATGTCTTAGCCTTCGCTGAAAAAGTGAAACAGCGCAGTGAAGAGCTTGCGCAGATCATCGCCAAAGAGACAGGGAAGCCACTCTGGGAAACGCGTACTGAAGCGGCAGCAGTAGCGGGTAAAATCGCTATATCCATTCGAGCTTATCATGATCGCACTGGTGAAAACACACGCGAAGCGGCGGGTAATCAACTGGTATTGCGTCATCGTCCATTGGGCGTTCTTGCGGTTTTTGGTCCGTATAATTTTCCTGCCCACCTGCCGAATGGTCATATTGTGCCTGCACTTTTAGCGGGTAATACGGTTGTGTTTAAACCTTCAGAGCAGACTCCGTGGACGGGTGAGTTTGTGATGAAGTTGTGGCAAGAAGCAGGCCTACCTGCGGGTGTACTTAACCTAGTGCAGGGCGCGAAGGAAACGGGTATTGCGCTTGCTCAGGCCAAAGGTATTGATGGCCTTCTTTTTACTGGCAGCGCAAATACAGGTCATTTACTCCATCGCCAGTTTGCTGGGCAGCCGGGGAAAATGCTGGCTTTAGAAATGGGCGGCAACAACCCAATGGTCATCTCTAAGCAGTATGGCGAGCTTGATGCGGCAGTGTATACCATTATCCAATCGGCATTTCTGAGTGCCGGGCAGCGGTGTACCTGCGCACGGCGTCTTTACGTTCCTGAAGGGAATGAAGGTGATCTGTTACTTGAAAAGCTGGTCAGTGCCACTCAAAAATTGCGTATTGATCACCCCTTTGCTGAGCCAGCACCTTTTATGGGGCCACAAATATCACAAGCGGCGGCGCAGTTCATTCTTGCTGCTCAGGATAATTTACGCACCTTAGGTGGCGTCAGCTTGCTGGCCGCGACACCTTTGCAGGCGGCGTTTGTCACTCCGGGCATTATTGATGTCACCGCAGTTAGTCAATTGCCTGATGAAGAGTATTTCGGGCCATTGTTACAAGTCGTGCGTTACCAAAGCTTAGATCAAGCGGTGCAACTGGCTAATGAAACTCGCTTTGGTTTATCGGCAGGCTTAGTGTCGACCAATGATGCCGAATGGGATTACTTTGTCGATCATATCCGCGCTGGTATTGTAAATCGTAATCGACAATTAACCGGAGCCAGTGGTGATGCACCGTTTGGTGGGCCGGGAGCGTCGGGAAATTTAAGACCAAGCGCCTATTACGCGGCTGATTACTGCGCATACCCAATGGCATCAATGGAAGGTTGTTCGACAGAACTGCCTGCCACGCTCAGCCCTGGGGTTGAGCTATAGCAGTAAACTTTATCTAAAACCCCATGCCTACTAGCATGGTTTAAACCGAGCACAGACAAGGAGGCGTTATGACGCCAACCGTTTTATTTCAATCATTATGGAATGACTACATTCAGCGCCTTTGCCCTTCTGCCGACAAAGTCCATCACTTGCTTCAAGAAGACGAAGCCTTGATTAATGACCATATTGCGTTGCGAACCTTCAATGTTGCGCCATTAGGTATTGAAACGCTGGCTAAGCCTTTTCTTGCCTTAGGCTACGTTGCCTGTGGTGATTATGTGTTTGAAAGTAAGAAGCTGGTAGCGAAGCACTATGAACACCCTGATTCGACCCAGCCTAAAGTATTCATAAGCGAGCTGAAAGTGGAAGAGTGCTCACCTGCACTCCAAGCCATTGTGGAGAAACTGCTACATCAAGTCGATAGCAATAAATTAAACAGCAGTGACTTTTTATATGGCGGTCGCCTGTGGCAACTAAGCTACAGCGATTATTTGCAGCTTGCCAACGAAAGTGAATACGCCGCTTGGTTGGCGGCGCATGGTTATGGCGCAAACCATTTCACTGTTAGTGTTAATCAACTGCAGGCGTTTAATGAAGTGAAAGCGGTCAATGATCATCTACGCCAAGCGGGTTTTACCATCAATGAAAATGGTGGGGAAGTGAAAGGTACGCCTGATGTGCTGCTTGAGCAGTCGTCGACCATGGCCGATAAAGTACCGGTGCAATTTACGGAAGGGGTGGAGGTGATTCCCGGTGGATTCTATGAATTTGCCAAACGCTATCCAATGGTCAACGGTGAACTCTACAGTGGTTTTGTGGCGGCCTCTGCAGATAAGATATTTGAAAGTACAGACATGCAATAGCCTCTCATCTTTTTACTTTCGTATCGAAATATCACCAAAGAAAAAGCCACCTGAGTTCCCCAAGGTGGCTTTATGCATTCAATCTCAATCATTTTGATTGAAATTAACGAGTTCCGTACACCACGATAGTTTTACCGTGGGCAGAAATTAAATTCTGCTCTTCGAGCATCTTCAAAATACGTCCCACAGTTTCACGAGAACAGCCTACAATTTGGCCGATCTCTTGACGGGTGATTTTGATTTGCATGCCATCTGGGTGCGTCATTGCATCAGGTTGTTTCGCTAGGTTAAGTAGCGTTTGTGCAATACGGCCCGTCACGTCTAGGAAGGCTAAATCGCCTACTTTTTGACTGGTGACTTGCAGGCGTCGAGAAATTTGTGCAGACAGACGCATTAAGATGTCTGGGTTCACTTGGATAAGCTGACGGAATTTCTTAAAAGAGATTTCCGCAACTTCACAAGGTGATTTTGCACGGACCCAAGCAGTACGCTCTTGGTCTTCTTCAAATAGACCAAGCTCACCGATAAAGTCACCTTGGTTGAGGTAAGAGAGGATCATCTCTTTACCTTCTTCGTCTTTAATCAATACCGCTACCGAGCCTTTGACGATGTAGTACAGCGTCTCTGCTTTTTCGCCAGCATGAATCAACGTGCTTTTCGATGGGTATTTATGAATATGACAGTGTGAAAGAAACCACTCTAGTGTTGGATCGGTTTGAGGTTTACCTAGAACCATAATATCTCACTTCCTCTGCAGGGTACGCTTGCCGCTTTCCATATTGTAGCTAAGCCTAAAATAAGCTTACTAGGATAAGAGCACTTTCCAAATGCTGCAAGCTAACTTGTGTTTCGGTTAAGGATAGTATCCTTTTTCAGAAACGATTTCTTGATTTTAATCGTGTCAGTGGCATGATTTTTTACGCAAAACTGTGCACATGATCACGGTATGAAAAGTAACCGTCAACTTGTCCGATCACTTAGCCAATTTTACCTGTTTCAATCAATTGCTGCAGGATCGGTCTGACGATCAATTCCATCGCAAAACTCATCTTGCCACCCGGCACCACAATGGTGTTGTGGCGCGACATAAAAGAGCCATCAATCATGGCGAGCAGATAGGGGAAATCAACATTCTTTATGCCGCGCAGACGGATCACGACGAAGCTTTCATCCAAACTAGGGATTCCCTTGGCGTTAAGTGGGTTTGAAGTATCAACCGTTGGCACCCGTTGAAAGTTGATGTGAGTTCGCGAGAATTGAGGGGTGATGTAATTGAGGTAATCGTCCATTGAACGAACGATAGAATCCATCACTGCTTCACGTGAATGGCCTCTATCACGTGTATCACGCACGTATTTTTGTATCCACTCAAGGTTAACGATTGGCACCATACCTATCAAAAAATCGACATGCTGCGCGACGTTTACATCGCCATCGACTACACCGCCATGCAGACCTTCGTAAAACATCACATCCGAGTTTTCTGGTAAATCTTGCCAAGGTGTAAAGGTGCCGGGCATTTGATTGTAGGGCACAGCTTCGTCAAAAGAGTGCAGATAACGACGAACTTGGCCTGTGCCTAATTTCCCATATTGGCGGAAAAATTCTTCCAATGCAGGAAAATCATTGGCTTGTGGACCAAAGTAGCTGATGTGCTTCCCTTGTTCGCGCGCTTTACGAATTTCCACATCCATTTCTGGGCGGGTAAAGCGGTGGAAGCTATCCCCTTCAACCCATGCTGGTTTTATGTTCATCATATTGAACATTTTGCGAAAGGCTTCAGAGGTCGTAGTTGTACCGGCACCGGACGAGCCGGTGACAGCGATAATTGGATGTTTTGCTGACATGACAAACCCTGTCTGTATGTAACGTACTTGTTATCGATGGCTGCAATATAGCACGAAAAGAGTAGATTGTTTTGTGCGGAAATTATTTACGCAATTGAATATCCACACTTTCATGCAACTCAGAATAGACGATGATCGCTTCCCCTGTTGCGAGCTGTTTCTTTATTTGCTCGATTTTTTGCTGCAATGGTACTTCCTGCTCTCCGTAATCAGTACCTTCGCGTAATACAAACGTTTCAATCAAATTATCCAGTGTTTCAGGCGCAATGTGCTGCCAAGGAATAAGCATGACGACCTCTTAAACTGTCATGGAGAAAAGGGTATCGATTTAAAGCGATATGTGATTAATCATGCGTTGCACTGATGGTCAATAGGGTTGCCGTGACGCAGGTTTTCGTAATAAGTTGGAAGTGCTTCTTCGAGCCAAAATTTAGGCTTAAGCGCGCTACCGCTGAGAAAACCGACATGGCCACCTTGGGTAAATAAGCGGTAATGGATATTCTCTGGTAAAGAAAATTTGGGGATCACGGCATCCGTCATAAAGGGGTCATCTTGCGCTTGAATGATTTGTAGCGGCACGCGAATTTGTGTCAGCTTTGAAAGGCCTGAGCACTGCTGGTAGTAATCCTGCGCATCTTGAAAACCATGCAAAGGCGCGGTGATGAGATCGTCAAATTCGTAAAGTTTTTTGATGTGTTTAATTTGATGGTGAGAAATACCTAACTCATTATGTAAAAGATGCTGTTTCTTTAGTGCATTTTTTTTCAATGATGTCAGTAAGTAAGCGCGATAAACCTTTGAAAATCCCTGTTCAATGCGTGTGGAACACGCTGCCAGATCGAGCGGAGCGGAGACAACGGTTGCCGCGCTAACGATCGGGTCGTGATTATATTGCGCTAAGTAATTAACCAACATATTGCCGCCAAGAGAAATGCCCACCGCGACGATAGGTCTATTCGGGCATTGCTTGCGTATGTATTCGAGCACAAAGCGTGCATCTTCAACCTCACCAGAATGGTAAGCGCGTGCCAAATGGTTCGGTTTGCCGCTACAGCCGCGAAAATGCATCATGACCGATAACCATCCCTGTTGTGCGAAGGCGTACATTAAGCCATTGGCATAAGGGCTATGAAAACTGCCTTCTAAGCCATGAAACAAGACGAATAGGGGTTTATTTTGTACTCGCTCTGAGCGCCAATCATCACTCCAAGCAAGGTCTAAAAAATCACCATCAGGTGTAAACAGCGTTTGCCACATCGGCTCAAAACGTGCGCGTTTGCGCAATAAACGAGGAAGCAGAGTCTGAAGGTGTGGATTTGTTAGTCCAGTAGCAGCGATAAATGGAGTCATAACCATAGCGTATTATTTTTATGAATTGCGACCAGTATACACTGAGAGAGCAATTGATGTAGTTACGGTTTTTGAGAATGAGGCGCTGGGGTTTTAAAGGCGAGATGCAAATGCTCACAGCCAAGCTGGCGACAGTAACGCAGCGTTAATTGTTCACCATGGTTATTCTGCAATGCCAATGCGTTGATACATTCCACAAGATCAGCTTGCTGCTGCTTTTCAAGTTGCAGCTCAAATTGCAGCGCCTCGCGGTACAGCGTATCTGGCACCATGCTTTTCAAACGTCGTCTTAACTCTCGGTAACTGTGCAACAGCGCTTCTGAACGACCGATGCATTGAGTGACATTTTGCCAGTCAGCATCGGCAACCGTCACTTGTTGCTCATCAAGCCATTTGAGTAGCAGCAATAAGTTGACGTTGCCGTGGAAGTTATTTTGTAAACTTAAGCACGCCTCTTTCACTTCTCGCACGCTGTAGTATTGCAAACTGAATTGCCATAAGCGTTCTAAGGTCAGTGATAATCGTACGTGCTCTTGGCTCATCTTAGCGACTGAATTCCTGCTCTAGTTGTTCGAGTGTCTCTTGTTCCGACATCCATTCCATTTCGATTGCTTCAAGTGCCGATTTGCTGCGAGCTTGAAGCGCAATCACTTCGGTAAGTTTAGCTTTGTTTTCGGCTTCATACAGCGAAGTATCAGACAATTGCACTTCAGTTTGCGCCAGTGCCGCGTTCAATGTGTCCATTTTCGCTTCGAGTTGTGTCAGTTTTTTGCGAATTGGTGCGGTTTGGATGCGAAATTCCGCTTCTCGGCGCTTTTGATCTTTTTTGGCAGCGGCACTGTTGCTGCTGTCTTTGGCAGGTTGCTGAGATTGAACTTCTCTACGTTCCGCTTTCTGTTGTTCTGTCAGCCACTTGTAGTAGTCGGTTAAATCCCCATCGAAAGGCGCGACTTGACGATCGTGCACCAAGTACAAGTCATCGGTGGTTGCGCGCAGTAGATAACGATCATGGCTGACGATGACCATCGCGCCTTCAAAGGTTTGCAGGGCAAACGTTAGGGCTTGACGCATATCCAAGTCTAAGTGGTTGGTGGGTTCATCAAGCAGCAGCAAGTTCGGTTTTTGCCACACAATTAGCGCAAGCACTAAGCGAGCCTTTTCACCCCCGGAAAACGGAGCTATTTTTTCTAGCGCTTTGTCGCCTTGGAAACCAAAACTACCCAGATAATTACGCAGCTCAAGTTCGTTTTTATCCGGGGCAATTTGCATCATGTGCTGCAGAGGGGTCTCTTCTGGATGCAGTGTTTCTAACTGATGCTGGGCAAAGTAACCAATCTTTACACCTTGCGAATAAGTGAGATCGCCGCCTTGCGGTTTTAACTCACCGGAGAGTAATTTAATTAATGTTGATTTACCCGCACCGTTACGCCCGAGTAATCCAATACGGCTTCCCGGTACAAGGTTGAGGCGAATTTTTTCTAAAATTAAACGTTCACCATACCCGGCGTAGACTTCGTCCATCATCATGATTGGGTTAGGCAGTGCCGAAGGCTCTCGAAATTCGAAATTAAATGGGTTATCAAATTGAGCTGGCAGCACTTTTTCCATTCGTTCCAGCGCTTTTATACGGCTTTGTGCTTGGCGAGCTTTGGAGGCCTTGTAGCGGAAACGGTCGATGTAGCTTTGCATGTGCACCATCTGTTTTTGCTGCTTCTGGTACATGGCTTGTTGCAAGATCAGTTTTTGCGCCCGTTGATTTTCAAACGATGAGTAGTTTCCGGTGTATTCGTTCATGGCTTGATTTTCGATATGGATGATGCGTCCGACGATCGGATCAAGAAAATCGCGGTCATGGGAAATCAAGATCAAGGTGCCGGGATAGTTTTGTAACCAACGTTCAAGCCACATGACGGCGTCCAAATCCAAGTGGTTGGTCGGTTCATCAAGCAGCAGTAAATCCGAGCGGCACAACAGCGCTTGCGCTAAGTTTAAGCGCATCCGCCAACCACCTGAAAATTGCGTTAAGCTCCATCCCATCTGTTCTTGGCTAAACCCCAAACCATCAAGCAGTTCAGAAGCCCGGGCGCGAATACTGTATCCACCGATGGTTTCAATTTTTCCATGCAGCTCTGCAACTAAGGTTCCTTGGTCAGCCTCTTCAGCAACGCTGAGGCGCCGTTCTAATTCACGATATTCACGATCGCCATCGATGACATACTCAATCGCATTGCGATCAAGAGCTGGAGTTTCTTGGGCAACCCAAGCCAGTTCCCAATGAGCTGGTTTACTGAAGGAGCCGGCGTCAATAGATAGCTCATCTTTGAGTAGGGCAAAGAGCGTTGATTTGCCACAGCCATTTTTGCCTACTAGGCCAACTTTATCGCCCGGCTGGATAGTTGCAGAGGCCTTTTCAAGGAGCGGTTTACCGCCGCGCAGTAATTGAATATCAGAGAAGGTAATCATAAAAATCTATTTTTCATATCGAGACGTTATCGCGTGGAATAGTAGGGGCAATAAGGATAAATGTCGATCATTATGCAAATTGCGTTATTATGCCTAATAACATATTGATAACTATTGGGAGCGCAGACAAAAATGTCCACCACCGTCATGCCTGACCAAATTACACCTAAAATATTGGTGATTTATGCGCATCCTGAGCCATTAAACTCCATCGCCAATCAAACTATGCTGCACAATATTGCGTCACTTTCCCACGTCACTGTGCATGATTTGTATGCAACCTATCCCGATTTTTTTATCGATGTGCACGCAGAGCAGCAAAAACTACTTGAGCATGATGTGATTGTGTTTCAACACCCTCTTTATCTGTATTCCTGCCCAGCGCTACTCAAAGAGTGGTTTGATCGCGTGCTTGCCAAAGGGTTTGCCTTCGGCGGACAGACGGCGTTGCATGGTAAATACTGGCGTAGCGTCATCACCACGGGCGGAAAAAAAGAAGCGTTTGATGAGCGGGGCTACAACAAATACCCACTGGATCAAATTCTCCAACCATTTGAATTAACTGCGGCTCTGTGTTGTATGAATTGGATGGAACCGTTAGTGCTCTACTGGTCACGTAATGTGACTGATATGGAGCGCTATCAACACGCTGAACGTTATCGGCACTGGTTGCAACACCCACTGGCCACACAAGGAGAGCTTGATGGCGTTAAGCGGTGATTTTTTACAAAGCAGCGTGGTGTTTTTAACCGCAGCTGTGGTGGCCGTACCGATTGCTCAGCGTGCAGGGCTGGGTTCGGTGCTCGGCTATTTGTTAGCGGGTGTAGCCATAGGCCCTTGGGGGCTCGGTTTAATCAGTGATGTGAAAGCCATATTACACTTTGCTGAATTTGGCGTAGTGCTGCTGTTGTTTCTGATTGGGCTGGAATTAAACCCCAAAAAATTGTGGCAGATGCGCGGGCCGATCCTTGGTTTGGGTGGCGCGCAGGTGGTGGTCAGTACCTTAGTCATCGCCAGTATTGCTTATCTATTAGGCGTTAACTGGCAGAGTAGTTTAGTGATTGGTATGGGCCTTGCGCTCTCTTCGACAGCAATCGCATTACGCGTAATTGAAGAACAAGGGCTAACACGCAGTGAAGCTGGCCAGTCTGGTTTTGCGGTACTGCTTTTTCAAGATATCGCTGTCATCCCAATGTTGGCCTTTTTGCCTTTGCTGGCAGGCAACGCGGGTGGAAGCTGGTTAGATATGATTTGGATGTTGGGTGGTATTACCGCTTTGCTGGTGGCGGGGCATTTCCTCTTGAGCCCACTGTTTCGTTATATTGTGACCAGTGGCGTGCGAGAGCTTTTTACCGTTGCTGCCTTACTGTTGGTAATTGGTATTGCACTGCTGATGCAGCAGCTTGGCTTGTCAATGGCGCTCGGTACTTTCCTGGCTGGTGTGCTGCTGGCTGAAAGTGAATTTCGCCATGAACTAGAAATCGCGATTGAACCGTTTAAAGGGTTATTGCTCGGGCTATTTTTTATTGCCGTTGGAATGGCGGTTAATTTGGGCTTATTGGCGCAAGCGCCGCTGCAAGTGTTGGCGGCTGTATTCGGTCTAGTGGTGCTCAAAGGAGGAATCCTTTATCTCCTCGCGCGTTTGTCGGGTACGCGTTCTAAAGCGCGCAGCAAAATGGCGGCGATCCTCAGCCAAGGCGGCGAGTTCGCGTTCGTGATTTTCACTGCGGCAAGCGCGCAGGGCGTGCTATTACCGGATCAAGTGGCCTTTTTGCTCGTTGTGGTCAGTCTGTCGATGGTCACCACACCTTTATTACTAACGATTCAGAACAAATGGTTTGCGCGAAAATTGAACCTCAGCAGTGATGATGAGATGCATTCCGATGTCGTCAATAAACAGCCGCAAATCATCATTGCGGGTTTTGGCCGTTTTGGGCAAATTGTAGGGCGTTTGATGTACGCCAATAAGATTAAAATTACCGTATTAGAAAGCGATGCCAGTCAAATTAAATTATTGAGAGAGTACGGTTATAACGTTTTTTATGGTGATGCGACTCAACTTGAACTATTGCGCGCCGCGGGTGCAGAAGAAGCTGAAGCGATCGTCATCTGTACCGATGCGCCCGATGAAGTGATGAAAATTGTCGAGCTTTGTCAGCACCATTTCCCGCAGTTAAAGATCTTAGCTCGCGCTCGTAGCCGGGTAGAGGCGTATCAGTTACTCAGTCATGGGGTCGATAAATACTCGCGGGAAACTTTCTTAGGCGCTTTGGACCTCGGCCGACAAGTACTGGTCGAATTGGGCATGCACCCTTACCAAGCCAAGCGCGCCGAAGCACATTTTAGAAAACTCGATAATGCGATGCTCAAAGAGCTGCTACCGCAACATAACCAAGACAAACAACTCGCACTGCGCGCCAAAGAGGCACGTAAAGAGCTAGAAGAAATATTTGGGCGTGAAATGGATAATGATCGCCAATCTCGTCATTATTGGGAAAAATAACGCTAATCAATATTCAGTTGTAGGATGTAACGTGAAACAGAAAAAACGCTTTATTGCCGGTGCAAAGTGCCCAAGTTGTCAGTCACAAGACACTCTGCGCTGGTGGGTTGAAAACAACATAGAGCTCGTTGAATGTGTCGAGTGCGACTACCATGAGCAGCGAAAGCCCAAATCTGTAGAAAAAAGTGAACATGCTCGGCAAGAGATGATCGGGATTTTTAAACCAGAATAATTGAGTTTCTGGAATAGATCTTCATAATACGCCTCATACTGATCGATTTCTTAGGTTTGAAGATGACAACCTAGGAACAAACCTCCTTGGAGTTGTTATGAAAATTGAAAAGAACGTGGTTGTAAGCCTAGCCTACCAATTAGTATTGGAAGATGGTGCAGTCGTAGACCAATCAACAGTTGATGCACCACTAGATTACCTTCACGGTCACAACAATCTAATCACTGGCCTTGAAAATGAGTTAGAAGGAAAAGTTGTGGGCGATAAGTTCACAGCAACTATCGCTCCTGAAGATGCGTACGGTGAATACAACGATGAGCTTGTACAACGTGTACCTGCTGAAGTTTTCCAAGGCGTTGATGAAATTGAAGTGGGTATGCGTTTTCTAGCGGATACTGACCAAGGCCAAATTCCAGTTGAAATCACGGAAGTGGATGGTGACGAAGTGGTGGTTGATGGCAACCACATGCTGGCTGGCCAAACATTAACGTTTGATGTAGAAGTCGTTGCGATTCGCGCTGCAACTGCAGAAGAGATCCAACATGGTCACATTCACCAAGCTGGTGGCTGTGGGCATGGCCACGACCACGACCATGAAGGTGGTTGCTGTGGTGGTGAAGGCCATGACCATGGTGAGAAAAAAGAAGGTTGTTGCGGTGGCGGCAGCTGCGGTTCACATTAATCATTTTTTGGTTGGTTGTGCCAAGTAGGCAGCAATAACCGATTGATACAATGAAATGGAAAGCGTTAATCGTCATGCGATTAGCGCTTTTTTGTTGCTTGTTAATTATTACAGTACTCACTTGCCGCCTACCTGCAACTTCAAGTTATTTGGGTATCGTTAATGTGTAGAACAGAAGTGTATTGCCTCTCAATTTATTAAGTTAAGGAATTCTCATGTCACAACCTTTTGCTATCGCCATTCATGGCGGCGCCGGAACCATCATTCGTCAACAAATGAGCGAATCATTAAAGCGCGATATTTTGAACACACTAGAAAGCGCTGTCCGAGCGGGGTATCAAGTACTGACGCAAGATGGTGATGCACTGGATGCGGTGGTCTAGGCTGTGAAAATACTTGAAGACTCTCCGTTGTTTAACGCAGGAAAAGGTTCGGTGTTAACGCATCAAGAGATGGTGGAGATGGATGCTTCTGTCATGCATGGCAAAATGATGGATGCAGGCGCGGTCGCTGGGGTTCGGCACATTAAAAACCCAGTGCAGCTCGCGCGTGATGTAATGAAGCACAGTGATCATGTGTTGTTGATTGGTGAGGGCGCAGAAGCGTTTGCTTTTACTCAAGGGCATCAATATACAGAACAAGATTACTTTTTTACTGAGCGTCGTTATGAACAGTTGCTAGCGATGAAAAGCCGCAATCAATTTGCTTTGTCGGAATCAAAATTCCCAGATGACAAGAAATTTGGCACTGTTGGCGCAGTTGCATTGGATAAACAAGGCAACCTTGCCTCTGCTACTAGTACCGGTGGCATCACGAATAAAAAATTTGGTCGCGTCGGTGACTCTCCCATCATTGGTGCAGGAACGGTGGCTGAAAATGGTAATGTGGCGGTATCGACAACGGGCATGGGGGAATATTTCATTCGTAAAATGGTTGCCAGTGACGTGGCGGCACGTATGCGTTATTTAAAAGAAGATGTCCACACCGCATGTGAAACCATTATTCAGGGAGAGCTTAAAACGCTCGGTGGTGAGGGTGGATTGATCGCCATTGATGCGCAAGGCGACATTCATTTTGCGATGAACAGCTCCGGTATGTACCGTGCTTGTATTGATCGTCAAGGTATGCTGAGTATAAAAATATATTCGGATGAGTAACTTACGTGCCTAATAACTGAATCATTTATTAAGTCATATTTTTATGACATTTTCGTGTTTAAAAAAGGACTGCAAGGAAAATGATTCGGTGCTAGAATCCTTTTTTAACTAGCAATCAGACTTGGAAAGATGGGAAATAACGTAGTCGTTCTAGGCACCCAATGGGGTGACGAAGGCAAAGGTAAAATCGTAGACCTTTTAACTGAAGATGCAAAATACGTGGTTCGCTACCAAGGCGGCCATAATGCAGGCCACACTTTGGTCATTGACGGTGAAAAAACCGTTCTTCATTTAATTCCATCCGGCATTCTTCGCAATAAAGTGAAATGCATCATCGGCAACGGTGTTGTGCTTTCACCTGACGCACTAATCAATGAAATGAAGCCTCTAGAAGAGCGTGGTATTCCAGTCCGCGAACGTCTTTTCATTTCTGAAGCTTGCCCACTTATTCTTCCTTACCACATTGCGCTTGACCAAGCTCGTGAAACAGCTCGCGGTAAAAAAGCAATTGGTACGACAGGCCGTGGTATCGGTCCTGCTTATGAAGATAAAGTGGCTCGCCGTGGTTTACGCGTTGGTGATTTGTTCGATATGGTTTCATTTGCAGAAAAGCTAAAAGAAGTGATGGAGTTCCATAACTTCCAACTTGAGCATTTCTACAAAGCTGAACCAGTAAGCTACGAATCCGTACTTGAGCAAGCACAAGGCTATGCTGATTTGCTGACTTCGATGGTGATCGACGTGACCGATGAACTTGATGCAGCGCGTAAGCGTGGCGACAAAATCATGTTTGAAGGTGCGCAAGGTACTATGCTTGACATCGACCACGGTACTTACCCATACGTAACGTCTTCTAACACGACTGCTGGTGGTGTTGCAGCCGGTTCTGGTTTCGGCCCTCGCCATCTAGGTTATATCCTAGGTATCGCGAAAGCTTACTGTACTCGCGTTGGTGCAGGTCCATTCCCAACCGAATTGGATGATGAAATCGGTAATCACCTAGGCACTAAAGGCCATGAGTTTGGTGCTACAACAGGCCGTAAGCGTCGTTGTGGTTGGTTTGATGCGGTAGCGATGCGTCGCGCCATTCAAATTAACTCAGTCACAGGCTTCTGCTTGACTAAACTTGACGTACTTGATGGTCTAGAAGAGCTAAAAATCTGTACGGGTTACCAAATGCCAGATGGCTCAATTGCTCAAGTATCACCAATGGCAGCTGACGCTTTTGAAGCGGTAACACCTATTTACGAAACCATGCCTGGTTGGTCTGAAAATACTTTCGGTGCTAAATCAATTGATGCCCTGCCACAAGCGGCGCTTGATTACATCAAACGTATTGAAGAGTTGACTGGTGTACCTGTTGACATCGTTTCTACAGGTCCAGATCGTAACGAAACCATTATCAAGGTTCACCCATTTTCAGTTTAATGGTTGATTGATAAACGTTTTTAAAACCGGCTTTTAGAGCCGGTTTTTTTATACCTGTACTGATCACATTTTGCTCTTGATGTGGCAATAAATGGCCGAGTAACGGCAAATTTTGTCTAAAGAGTTTGCCGCACTGGTCGATAAGATTATCAAGCCCAGCCCTAGACGAAACTGAGGCTATAATTTTAGGGCTATCGATAGACATAAAGAGTGCAGGTATGAAGCTACGAACGGTAGCAGCTTCATTGTTTTTAGCGCTGACCTCATCCTTGAGTTATGCCAACGTGGCGGAAGTGGGTGAGCCGGTCCCTATTTACACTGAAGCTGAGCTAATCAAGTTAATTGAGCAAAATAAACATTTAGAGCAAGTCAAAGCCGACAACTGCCAATTGGTAGAAGATATTGTTGCGCGTGCTACTCGCATCAGCCTGCCTTCCTACGAGTTTTTGTATGGAGATATGCTAGCGTGGGGGGTCTGCGTAGATCAAGATGTCGAACTTGGCTTGTACTATATGGAAAATGCAGCTCATCAAGGTTTACCCGCTGCGTTAGAGCAGCTTGGGCGTTATTATTCGCGTGGTACTTTAGTACAGCAGGATAAAGAGCGAGCTATTCCTTATCTGCGTGAAGCTGCTGCGATGGGCAATATTAATGCTCGTATCCATCTAGCTGAGCTTTTGCTGCGTGATTATGGCAGCCCGCTTGATTATGAAGATGCTTATCGCTGGCTCTATAATTCGGTGACTATCGATCAAAGAATACATTCTCGGATCTCTATGCTCCGGCAGGGGTTAGAGCAACGAATGCCACAAAATGTGGTTGCGCGAGCCAAGCGCAGAGATACCTTTTGGTAGCCTTCATTATTGCTTTTCTTATTTCGCCCACACGGTTGGGCGAAGTCATTTCTACGCTTTTCCTCTAACGCATTAGCCTATAATAATCAATACGCTGCTGTAGCTTCTGCCGTGAGTCAGTTATACTCTGGCTATCTCTCCTTGCTTTAGCAGGTCTGCCTATGTCTGAAATTATCAATAACGATCCTTTTGCGGATCGAGAATCTAGCAATTACGAAAATCCAATTCCAAGCCGAGAATTCATCCTCGAATTTCTAACTGAAGCCAATGTACCGATGAATCGTAATGATCTTTTTGAGGCATTAGGTTTGTCTGGTGAAGAGCAATACGAAGGGCTACGCCGTCGTTTGCGTGCGATGGAGCGAGATGGCCAATTGGTATTTACTCGTCGCCAATGCTATGCATTGCCAGAAAAACTGGAAATGATCAAAGGTCACGTAATCGGACATAAAGATGGTCATGGGTGGGTTCGTCCTGATGGCAGCGTTGGCAAAGATAACGATGTTTTGCTACCTCATCACCAAATGCGTACCATTATTCATGGCGACTACGTGCTGGTACAACCGACAGGCACGGATAAAATAGGCCGTAAAGAAGGGCGTTTGGTTCGAGTGTTGGAAGAACGTAAAACCCAACTTGTTGGGCGTTTCTTCCTCGAAAATGGCTACTCTTATGTCGTGCCCGATGATTCACGCATCACTCAAGACATCTTGATCCCTAATGAGCACAAAGGCGGAGCTCGCATGGGGAACGTGGTGGTGATTGAAATTACCGATCGCGGTGCCAGAGCTAGAGGAATGACAGGTCGGGTTGTAGAAGTACTTGGCGAAAATATGGCTCCCGGCATGGAGACACAAATAGCGATCCGCACTCACCAGATCCCTCATGAGTGGCCGCAAGAAGTATTAAAGCAAGTCGAAAACCTGAGAGAAGAAGTTCCAGAAGAGGCGAAGCAAGGGCGCGTGGATCTGCGTCAATTACCTTTAGTGACTATTGATGGTGAAGACGCACGTGACTTTGATGACGCGGTTTATTGCGAAGCCAAAAAAGGTGGTGGCTGGCGTCTCTGGGTTGCGATTGCTGACGTAAGTTATTATGTGCGCCCCGATACCGCTCTTGATAAAGAAGCGATCAACCGTGGTAACTCAGTTTACTTCCCATCGCAAGTCGTTCCTATGCTACCGGAAGTACTGTCGAACGGTCTTTGTTCACTTAATCCACAAGTCGACCGCCTATGCATGGTGTGCGAGATGACAGTCTCTGCAACGGGCAAAATTTCGGGTTACAAACATTACGAAGCCGTGATGAACTCCCATGCTCGTTTAACTTACAACAAAGTACACGCCATTCTTGAAGGGGATGAAGAGCTACGCGAACGTTATCAAGCCGTGGTTCCTCATCTTGAAGAACTCTATTCGATGTATAAGGTGCTAAAAGCAGCGCGTGATGAGCGTGGCGGTATCGAATTTGAAACGATTGAAACTAAGTTTATCTTTAATGCTGAGCGTAAGATCGACAGCATTGAACCTGTCATTCGTAATGATGCGCACAAAATAATCGAAGAGTGCATGATCCTCGCTAATATTGCTTCAGCCTCGTTGGTGGAAAAAGCGAAAGAGCCCGCTCTGTACCGTATCCATGAATCACCGGGAGAAGAGCGTTTGACCGGCTTTCGGGATTTCTTAGGTGAGCTTGGCTTGAACTTAGCGGGTGGGCTAGAGCCTTCGCCAACCGATTACGCTAACTTAATGAAACAGATTGGTGAGCGCCAAGACAAAGAACTGATCCAAACCATGCTACTGCGTTCCATGAAGCAGGCTGTGTATAACGCGGATAACTGTGGTCACTTTGGTTTAGCGCTCAAACGCTATGCGCACTTTACTTCACCTATTCGTCGCTACCCTGATCTCCTATTGCACCGCGCCATTAAGTATCTGATTGCCAAAGAATCGGGCAATCATACCGACCGTTGGACAACAACCGGTGGTTATCACTACTCTTTTGATGACATGGATTTCTATGGTCAGCAATGTTCAATGACAGAACGTCGTGCGGATGATGCGACGCGTGAAGTATCCGATTGGCTCAAGTGTGAATACATGCAAGATCATGTAGGCGAAGAGCTTGATGGAGTCATAGCCAACGTGACAGGTTTCGGTTTCTTTGTTCGTTTGACTGAGCTGCACATTGATGGATTGGTCCACATATCTACGCTCGCGAATGACTACTATCAATTTGATCCCGTTGGGCAACGATTGATCGGCGAAAGTTTTGGCAACATCTATCGCTTAGGTGACGCCGTTAAAGTCAAAGTGTTATCCGTCAACTTGGATGATCGTCAAATTGACTTTGAAATCGTGGGCACTAGCCGTAAGCTGCGCGGAGAAGGCAAGACAGCGAAGAAACGTGCAACGGATGCACGAGAGAAAGCACGTGGCAAGAAGGTGACGTCAAGTAAAGGAAAGGCTACTCCTTTAGTTGAAGCGACTAAACGCCCAGATGAAAAAAGCAGTGCAGGCTCAAAACCTGAACGAAAAAAAAGCAAAACAACAAAAGCACGCAAAAAGAAACCCGCGGCCAAAGCAAATAAAGCGCGTGCTGGTAAATAACGATCAATGGGTAAATCATGAGTAACGAATGTATTTATGGTATTCACGCGGTCAGCGCTGTACTTGAAAAAGATCCAGCGCGATTGATTGAAGCGTTTGTACTGAAAGGGCGGCAAGATGATCGCCTGCTTCCACTGTTAAATGAACTGCAACATTGCGGTGTCTCTATTCAACATATGGGACGTAAAACATTGGATGATAAGGCTCAAGGGGCGAATCATCAGGGCATCATTGCTCGTGTAAAACCAGCAAAACAGCTTAATGAACATGATTTAGAAGCAATCATCGCACAGCATGAACAACCGCTATTACTGGTTTTGGATGGTGTTACCGACCCGCATAATCTCGGCGCATGCTTGCGTAACGCTGATGCTGCCGGGGTCGCTGCTGTGATCGTACCGAAAGATAAGTCAGCACCAATGACAGCAACGGTCAGCAAAGTCGCTTGTGGCGCGGCTGAAACTGTGCCTTTAGTACGAGTGACGAATCTTGCACGTACCATGCGCGCCCTTCAAGAACAAGGCGTATGGTTTGTTGGCACTGCGGGTGAGGCGACGCATGACATTTACCAAGCCAAACTGACAGGGCCCCTTGCGATTGTTATGGGCGCAGAAGGGGATGGTATGCGTCGTTTAACGCGCGAAACCTGCGATGATCTGATCAAAATACCGATGGCGGGCACCGTTTCTAGCCTAAACGTATCAGTAGCGGCTGGGATCTGTCTGTTTGAAGCAGTGAGACAGCGCCAAGCGGTATAATTGTGCATCAGGGATAAAAGGATAGGGTAGTGAGTGCTCACCTCATCTTTCTATCCCTTCTATTACTTCTTCAGCAGAAGAAATAGATAGTTTATAAGTTTAATTTCTACACAGCGCTTGCATGTGTAATGGTGATCTGTATAATGCACCGCACTGGTTAAATCCAGTTGTGAACCAATGAGCAGTGAGGAGTAAACTGACCTAGCTGTTAGTTTAGTAACGTATACTCAGCTTATGTTCGCAGTTAATACAATTAGCTCTGTTGCGTTTAGTAATAGATTAAAGTTAATCGAAAATTAACTGACAATGTGCCTAATTTTGGCACTACGGTTTCACATAAATCAATCGGCATTCTCTCGTTTTAACGAGTTTGAGTGGCGATATTTTTTGTGTAATTTTTAATTATTGGAGCTCTGTCTCATGCAGAACCAACGTATCCGTATCCGCCTTAAAGCGTTCGATTACAAACTAATCGATGCTTCTACAGCGGAAATCGTTGAAACAGCTAAGCGTACCGGCGCACAGGTTCGTGGTCCTATTCCACTTCCTACTCGTAAAGAGCATTTCACTGTTCTTATCTCTCCACACGTCAACAAAGATGCTCGTGATCAGTACGAAATTCGTACTCACAAACGTCTAATCGACATCGTTGAGCCAACAGATAAAACTGTTGATGCACTGATGCGCCTAGATCTAGCTGCTGGCGTTGACGTACAAATCAGCCTAGGTTAAGGGAGATTAGAAGAATGATTGGTCTAGTCGGACGTAAAGTGGGTATGACCCGCGTATTTACTGAAGAAGGCGTTTCTATCCCAGTAACTGTTGTTGAGGTTGAAGCAAACCGTATTTCTCAAGTGAAAACTCTTGAGACTGACGGCTATGCAGCAATCCAGGTAACTACTGGTACTAAGAAAGCCAACCGTGTAACTAAACCAGAAGCTGGTCACTTTGCGAAAGCAGGTGTAGAAGCTGGTCGCGGTCTTTGGGAATTCCGTTTAGAAAACGGCGAAGAGTTTGCAGTAGGTTCTGAACTGACTGTTGAACTGTTCAACGAAGTTAAAAAAGTAGACGTTACTGGTACATCTAAAGGTAAAGGATTCCAAGGTGCTGTTAAGCGCTGGAATTTCCGCACTCAAGATATGACTCACGGTAACTCTTTGTCTCACCGTGCACCGGGTTCAATTGGCCAATGTCAAACTCCAGGTCGCGTGTTCAAAGGCAAAAAAATGGCAGGTCACATGGGTGCTGAGCGTGTAACGACTCAAAACCTAGAGATCGTACGTGTTGACGCTGAGCGCAATCTGCTTCTTATTAAAGGTGCAGTACCAGGTGCAACTGGCGCTAACGTGATCGTCAAACCAGCTATTAAAGCATAACGTCTAGGAGTAAGTAATGGAATTGATGGTTAAAGGTGCTAACGCACTAACTGTTTCCGAAACTACTTTCGGACGTGAGTTCAACGAAGCCCTTGTACACCAAGTAGTTGTTGCGTATGCAGCAGGTGCTCGTCAAGGTACTCGTGCTCAAAAGACACGTTCAGAAGTTTCTGGCGGTGGCGCTAAGCCATGGCGTCAAAAAGGTACTGGCCGTGCACGTGCTGGTACAATTCGTAGCCCAATCTGGCGTACAGGTGGTGTTACTTTTGCTGCGAAACCACAAGATCACAGCCAAAAAGTAAACAAAAAAATGTACCGCGGTGCTATGAAGAGCATTCTTTCTGAACTAGTTCGTCAAGAGCGTTTAATCGTTGTTGATAACTTCTCAGTAGAAGCACCAAAAACTAAAGAGCTATTAGCTAAGCTTAAAGAACTTGAGCTTAACGATGTACTCATCGTTACTGGCGAAGTAGACGAGAATCTATTCTTAGCTGCTCGCAACCTATACAAAGTTGACGCACGTGACGTAGCGGGTCTTGACCCAGTTAGCCTAATTGCGTTTGACAAGGTTCTAATGACTGCAGAAGCAGTTAAGCAAGTTGAGGAGATGCTGGCATGATCAGTGAAGAGCGTCTACTAAAAGTTCTACGTGCACCGCACATCTCTGAAAAAGCAACTATGACTGCTGAGAAAGCGAACACTATCGTTTTCAAAGTAGCAAAAGATGCAACTAAGAAAGAGATCAAAGCAGCTGTAGAAAAGCTATTTGAAGTTGAAGTTAAGTCTGTAAATACCCTTATCACTAAGGGTAAGACCAAACGTCAAGGTCTACGCCAAGGTCGCCGCAGCGACGTTAAAAAAGCGTATGTGACTTTGAAAGAAGGTCAAGATCTTGACTTTGTTGGCGGCGCGGAATAACAGGAGTAGTTGAATAATGGCTATTGTTAAATGTAAGCCGACTTCCCCTGGTCGTCGTCACGTCGTTAAAGTTGTTAACGCTGACCTACACAAGGGTAAGCCATACGCACCTCTTCTAGAGAAAAACTCTAAGAATGGTGGTCGTAACAACAACGGTCGTATCACAGTACGTCATATCGGTGGTGGTCATAAGCAACACTATCGTTTGGTTGACTTCAAACGTACTAAAGATGGCATCCCAGCGAAAGTTGAGCGTCTAGAATACGATCCAAACCGTAGCGCAAATATCGCTCTAGTTCTGTACGCAGACGGCGAGCGTCGTTACATTATCGCACCTAAAGGTGTTCAAGCTGGTGATACAATCCAGTCTGGTGTTGATGCGCCAATTAAAGCAGGTAACACTCTGCCAATGCGCAACATCCCAGTGGGTTCTACTATCCACTGTGTTGAACTTAAGCCTGGTAAAGGTGCACAGCTAGCTCGTTCGGCTGGTGCATATGCTCAACTTGTCGCTCGCGACGCTACTTATGCAACTATCCGTCTACGTTCTGGTGAAATGCGCAAAGTACTTTCTGAAGGCCGTGCAACAATCGGTGAAGTTGGTAACTCTGAGCACATGCTACGTGAACTAGGTAAAGCTGGTGCTTCACGCTGGCGCGGCGTACGTCCAACTGTACGTGGTGTAGTAATGAACCCGGTTGACCACCCACACGGTGGTGGTGAAGGCCGCACATCTGGTGGTCGTCACCCAGTATCTCCTTGGGGTATGCCTACTAAGGGCTTCAAGACTCGTAGCAACAAACGCACCGACAAGTACATCGTACGTCGTCGTAATAAGTAATCTATATAAGAGGATAAGCCATGCCACGTTCTCTCAAGAAAGGTCCATTTATTGACCTACACTTGCTGAAGAAGGTAGAGAAAGCGGTGGAAAGCGGAGACAAAAAGCCTATTAAGACTTGGTCCCGTCGTTCAATGATCATTCCATCAATGATTGGTTTGACCATCGCTGTCCATAATGGTCGTCAGCACGTTCCAGTATTTGTCACTGATGAAATGATCGGTCACAAACTGGGCGAATTCGCACCAACTCGTACTTACCGTGGTCACGCTGCGGATAAGAAAGCTAAGAAGCGCTAAGGAGTAAATGATGGAAGCTATTGCTAAACATAACTTTGCTCGCATTTCTCCTCAGAAAGCTCGCTTAGTTGCAGATCTAATCCGTGGTAAATCTGTGGATCAGGCTATTGAAATTCTAACTTTCAGCAACAAAAAAGCGGCTGTATTAGTTAAGAAAGTTCTAGAGTCAGCTATCGCTAACGCAGAACACAACGAAGGTGCAGATATCGACGATCTTAATGTCGCTAAAATCTTCGTAGATGAGGGCCCGGTCATGAAGCGTATTATGCCTCGTGCAAAAGGCCGTGCGGATCGTATCTTGAAGCGTTCAAGCCACATCACTGTTGTTGTAGCAGACCGCTAAGAGACTAGGAGAGTAAGCAATGGGTCAGAAAGTACATCCTAATGGTATTCGTCTTGGCATCGTTAAGCCTTGGAATGCTACATGGTTTGCTAATACCAAAGATTTCGCTGACAACCTAGACGGCGACTTCAAGGTACGTCAGTTCCTTACTAAGGAACTTTCAAAAGCGTCTCTATCACGCATCGTTATCGAGCGTCCTGCTAAGAGCATTCGTGTGACTATCCACACTGCTCGCCCAGGCGTTGTTATCGGTAAGAAAGGTGAAGACGTTGAGAAGCTACGCGCAGCTGTAGCTAAAATTGCAGGTGTACCAGCGCAAATTAACATCGCTGAAGTACGTAAACCTGAGCTAGACGGCCAATTAGTGGCTGATAGCATCGCGTCTCAACTAGAGCGTCGCGTTATGTTCCGTCGTGCAATGAAGCGTGCGGTTCAAAATGCTATGCGTCTAGGCGCTAAAGGTATCAAAGTGGAAGTAAGCGGTCGTCTTGGCGGCGCTGAAATTGCACGTTCTGAGTGGTACCGTGAAGGCCGTGTGCCTCTACACACTCTACGTGCTGACATTGATTACGCAACTTCTTCGGCTCACACCCAATACGGTGTGATCGGCGTTAAAGTTTGGATCTTCAAGGGCGAAATCCTTGGTGGTATGCCAGCTGCAAACGCTGTAGAGCCAAAGGCTGACAAGCCTAAGAAGCAGCGTAAAGGCCGTAAGTAAGGAGTCGACTGATGCTACAACCTAAACGCACTAAGTTCCGTAAGGTTCATACTGGTCGCAACCGCGGTCTAGCTAAAGGTACTGACGTAAGCTTCGGTACATTTGGTCTTAAAGCCGTTGGACGTGGTCGTCTAACTGCTCGTCAGATCGAAGCGGCACGTCGTGCAATGACACGTCACGTTAAGCGTCAAGGTAAAATCTGGATCCGTGTGTTCCCAGATAAGCCAATCACTGAAAAACCACTAGAAGTTCGTCAAGGTAAGGGTAAAGGTAACGTTGAGTACTGGGTAGCCCAAATCCAACCTGGTAAGGTTATGTACGAAATGGACGGTGTACCTGAAGAATTGGCACGTGAAGCGTTCCGCCTAGCGGCTCGTAAACTGCCATTCAAAACTACATTCGTAATTAAACAGGTGATGTGATGAAAGCACTAGATCTACGCGCAAAAAGCGCTGAAGAGCTTAACGCTGAGCTATTGAATTTGCTACGTGAACAGTTCAACTTGCGCATGCAAGCAGCAACTGGTCAACTGCAGCAAACTCATACTTTGAAAGCTGTACGCCGTGATATCGCACGCGTTAAAACTGTTTTGACTGAGAAGGCAGGCGAATAATGAGCGACAAAACTCGTACTCAACTAGGTCGTGTTGTTAGTGACAAGATGGATAAATCTATCACTGTTGCTATCGAGCGCATGGTGAAACACCCAATTTACGGTAAATTCGTAAAGCGTACGACTAAAGTACACGCACATGACGAAAACAACGAGTGTGGCCTAGGCGATACCGTTGAGATTCGTGAGTGTCGTCCTCTGTCTAAGACTAAGTCTTGGACATTGGTTAAAGTTATAGAAAAAGCGAAGATGTAATCATCGTTATTCTATGATTTTAAACGGCTCCAAAGTTTTTTTGGAGCCGTTTATTTTTTGTCTACCCAATCCTAGGAAAGGGTGGTACAATTCGCGTCCCTTTTAAAGAGGCAGCCCGACCCGAGAGGGTCTAGTTTTAATATTTAGCGGAGCACTAACAATGATCCAAATGCAAAGTACACTTGATGCAGCTGATAACTCAGGCGCGCGCAAGGTAATGTGTATTAAGGTTCTGGGTGGCTCTCACCGCCGTTATGCACATATCGGTGACATCATCAAAGTTACAGTGAAGGAAGCAATTCCTCGCGGTAAAGTTAAAAAAGGTGATGTACTGAAGGCGGTGGTAGTTCGCACCCGTAAAGGCGTACGTCGTCCAGACGGTTCTGTCATTCGCTTCGACCGTAATGCTTGCGTATTGTTGAACAATAATACAGAGCAACCTATCGGTACACGTATCTTTGGTCCAGTGACTCGTGAACTTCGCAATGCGAAATTTATGAAAATCGTGTCACTAGCACCTGAAGTTCTGTAAGGAGCGGCACACATGGCAGCTAAAATCCGTCGTAATGACGAAGTAATCGTTCTTGCTGGTAAAGATAAAGGCAAGAAAGGTAAAGTAACTAAGGTTCTCGTAACTGGTAAAGTTATCGTTGAAGGTATCAACCTTGTTAAGAAACACCAAAAGCCGGTTCCGGCTCTAGGTCAACAAGGTGGCATCGTTGAACAAGAAGCAGCTATTGATGCTTCTAACGTTGCAATCTTTAACGCAGCAACTGGTAAAGCGGACCGTATCGGTTTCCGTTTTGAAGACGGCAAAAAAGTTCGTTTCTTCAAATCTAACGGTGAAATCGTTTCTAACTAATTAGAAGTAATTTGGAGTTCTACTATGGCGAAACTGCATGATTACTACAAGTCGTCTGTAGTGACTGAACTGACCAAACAGTTCGGTTACACAAGCGTCATGCAAGTCCCTAGGATTGATAAAATCACCCTAAACATGGGCGTTGGTGAAGCTATCAACGATAAGAAACTATTAGAAAATGCAGCAGCTGATATGGCTACGATCTCTGGTCAAAAACCATTGATCACTAAAGCTCGTAAATCTGTTGCAGGTTTCAAAATTCGTGAAGGCTACCCAATTGGTTGTAAAGTAACCTTGCGTGGCGAACGTATGTGGGATTTTTTAGAGCGTTTAATCTCTATTGCACTTCCACGTGTACGTGACTTCCGTGGTGTTAGCGCTAAGTCTTTTGACGGACGCGGTAACTACAGCATGGGCGTTCGCGAGCAAATCATCTTCCCAGAAATCGACTACGATAAAGTCGATCGTGTACGCGGTCTTGATATCACTATCACGACTTCTGCTGGTACCGATGAGGAAGGCCGTGCTCTGCTGGCTGCCTTTAACTTCCCATTCCGTAAGTAAGGTGAAGGGTTACTGTTATGGCTAAACAATCAATGAAAGCACGTGAAGTAAAACGTGCGAAGCTAGTAGCTAAGTTCGCAGAAAAGCGTGCAATGCTAAAAGCTACCATTAGCGATGTAAACGCATCTGAAGAAGATCGTTGGAACGCAGTTCTTAAACTGCAAGCTCTTCCACGTGATTCAAGTGCTTCACGTCAGCGCAACCGTTGCAACCAAACTGGTCGTCCACACGGTTTCCTACGTAAGTTCGGTCTAAGCCGCATCAAAGTTCGCGAAGCTTGCATGAAAGGCGAGATTCCTGGACTTCGTAAGGCTAGCTGGTAATTGCCACTTAATCATTTGGAGTAAATCTTATGAGCATGCAAGATCCGATTTCGGATATGCTGACCCGCATTCGTAACGGTCAGGCAGCAAATAAAGTTGCTGTAAAAATGCCTTCTTCAAAGCTTAAAGTTGCAATTGCTGCACTACTAAAAGCTGAAGGTTATATCGCAGATTTCGCTGTTGAAGGCGAAGTAAAACCTGAGCTAGAAGTTACTCTTAAGTACTTCCAAGCTAAACCAGTAATCGAGCAAATCCAACGTGTTTCACGTCCTGGTCTACGCGTTTATAAGAAAAAAGACGCGTTACCAACAGTGATGGGCGGTATGGGTGTTGCTGTGGTGTCCACTTCCAAGGGTCTGATGTCTGACCGTGCTGCTCGCAAAGCAGGTCTTGGCGGTGAAATCATTTGCTACGTAGCGTAAGGAGTAGGATATGTCTCGTGTTGCTAAAGCACCTGTTGCTATTCCAGCTGGCGTAGAGGTGAAACTAAACGGCCAAGAAATCACTGTAAAAGGTGGTAAAGGTGAGCTGACTCGCGTCCTGAATAAAGGCGTAGTTATTGCACAGGAAGAAAACAACCTTACTTTCGGTCCTCGTGAAGGTGTTGCGAACGCTTGGGCACAAGCAGGTACTGCTCGTGCACTTGTAAACAACATGGTTGTTGGTGTTACTGCAGGCTTTACTAAGAAGCTTGTTCTTAAAGGTGTTGGTTACCGTGCTGCCATTAAAGGCAACTCAGTAAGTCTTACTTTAGGCTTCTCACACCCTGTAGAGCATGAACTACCAGCGGGTATCAATGCTGAATGTCCTAGCCAAACTGAAATTGTCCTAACTGGTTGCGATAAGCAAGTAGTGGGTCAAGTTGCGGCTGACATCCGTTCTTACCGTGAGCCAGAACCTTATAAAGGTAAAGGCGTCCGTTACGCAGATGAAAATGTGCGTAGTAAAGAAGCTAAGAAGAAGTAAGGTAACACTATGGATAAGAAAGCATCTCGCATCCGTCGTGCTACACGCGCACGTCGTAAGATTGCTGAACTGGGTGCAACTCGCCTAGTAGTACACCGTACTCCTCGTCACGTGTACGCTCAGGTTATCGCATCAAACGGCTCTGAGGTTATCGCAGCAGCTTCTACTGTAGAAAAAGCGATCCGTGAGCTAATTAAGAACACCGGTAACGTAGACGCAGCTAAAGCGGTAGGTAAAGCTATTGCAGAACGCGCTCTTGAAAAAGGCGTATCAGCTGTTGCGTTTGATCGTTCTGGTTTCCAATACCACGGTCGAGTAGCGGCGCTAGCAGAATCTGCTCGCGAAGCTGGTCTGAAATTCTAAGGTAGGGTTGGAAGATGGCTAAAGAACAACAACAAGCTAGTGATTTGCAAGAGAAGTTAATCGCAGTTAACCGTGTTTCTAAAACGGTTAAAGGTGGTCGAATCATGAGCTTTACTGCGCTAACTGTAGTTGGTGACGGTAATGGTCGCGTAGGTTTCGGATACGGCAAAGCTCGTGAAGTACCTGCAGCGATTCAAAAAGCAATGGAAAAAGCGCGTCGTAACATGGTTACGATCGCTCTTAACGAAGGCACTCTTCACCACGCGGTGAAAGGTCGTCACTCGGGCTCTAAAGTTTACATGCAGCCAGCTGCAGAAGGTACAGGTGTTATCGCCGGTGGTGCGATGCGTGCTGTACTAGAAGTTGCCGGTGTACATAACGTACTTGCGAAAGCGTACGGTTCTACTAACCCGATCAACGTTGTTCGCGCAACTGTTGCTGGTCTAGTAGATGTGAAGTCACCAGAAATGGTTGCAGCTAAACGTGGTCTCACTGTTGAAGCGATTTCGGAGTAAGCACCATGGCAACTATTAAAGTAACTCAAACTAAAAGCTCAATTGGTCGTCTACCAAAGCACAAAGCTACTTTGCGTGGTCTAGGCCTTCGTCGTATCAACCATACAGTAGAACTTGAAGATACAGCGTGTGTACGCGGTATGATCAACAAGGTTTACTACATGGTTAAAGTTGAGGAGTAATCAGAATGCGTTTGAATACTCTATCACCGGCTGCTGGTTCTAAGCACGCTCCTAAGCGTCTAGGCCGTGGTATCGGTTCTGGCCTTGGTAAAACAGGTGGCCGTGGTCACAAAGGTCAAAAGTCACGTTCTGGCGGTACAGTTCGTCCAGGTTTTGAAGGCGGTCAAATGCCTCTAAAACAACGTCTACCTAAATTCGGTTTCACTTCTCGTAAGAGCCTAGTGTCTGCTGAAATTCGTCTAGCTGAGCTAGCGAAAGTTACGGGTGACGTGGTCGATCTAAACAGCTTGAAAGCAGCTAACCTAATCACTAAGAACATCGAAAATGTTAAAGTTGTTCTTTCTGGTGAGATTAGCAAAGCAGTGACTGTGAAAGGTCTTCGCGTGACTAAAGGCGCTAAAGCTGCAATCGAAGCTGCAGGCGGTAAAATCGAGGAATAATCTCGAGGAACGAGGTACAGATGGCTAAGAAACCAGGACAAGATTTTCGTAGTGCTCAGAGCGGCTTAAGTGAACTAAAGTCGCGCTTATTATTCGTAATTGGTGCACTTTTAGTATTCCGAGCCGGTTCTTTTGTGCCGATTCCTGGTATTGACGCAGCTGTACTTGCCGATTTGTTCGAACAGCAAAAAGGTACCATCGTTGAAATGTTTAACATGTTCTCCGGTGGTGCTCTTTCGCGTGCATCTATCTTAGCATTGGGCATCATGCCGTATATTTCGGCGTCAATTGTTGTCCAATTGCTAACTGTAGTTCATCCAGCGTTAGCCGAACTCAAGAAAGAGGGTGAGGCAGGGCGTCGTAAGATTAGCCAATATACGCGTTATGGCACGCTTGTACTTGCAATATTCCAAGCTATTGGTATCGCAACAGGCTTACCAAACATGGTCAACAATCTGGTTGTTATCGACCAAACCATGTTTACCCTGATTGCTACCGTGAGTTTAGTAACTGGCACCATGTTCTTAATGTGGTTAGGTGAACAAATTACTGAGCGTGGAATAGGAAATGGTATTTCCATTTTGATTTTTGCAGGTATTGTTGCTGGATTGCCTTCGGCAGTCGGACAAACGATTGAGCAAGCGCGTCAAGGTGAATTGCATGTGCTTCTTCTGTTGTTAATTGCGGTACTTGCTTTTGCTGTGATTTATTTCGTTGTTTTCATGGAGCGTGGTCAACGTCGTATTGTCGTTAACTATGCAAAGCGTCAACAAGGTCGTAAAGTATTTGCAGCGCAAAGTACTCACTTGCCATTGAAAATTAATATGGCGGGTGTAATACCTGCAATTTTTGCATCGAGCATTATTTTGTTCCCAGGAACATTAGCCCAGTGGTTTGGCCAAAATGGTGAGAGCAGCACATTCGGTTGGTTAACTGATGTGTCTTTGGCTCTTAGCCCAGGTCAACCTCTGTACGTTATGCTTTATGCAGCGGCGATTATTTTATTCTGTTTCTTTTACACAGCGTTGGTTTTTAACCCTCGTGAAACAGCGGATAACTTGAAGAAGTCCGGTGCGTTCGTACCCGGCATCCGCCCAGGTGAGCAGACAGCGAGATACATCGATAAAGTAATGACAAGATTAACCTTAGCCGGTGCTCTATACATTACCTTTATCTGTCTGATTCCCGAGTTCATGATGGTCGCGTGGAACGTACGTTTCTACTTCGGCGGTACATCACTACTTATCGTAGTGGTTGTGATTATGGACTTTATGGCACAGGTACAGACTCATATGATGTCCCAGCAGTATGATTCTGTGTTGAAAAAAGCAAATCTGAAGGGCTACGGCCGTTAATTCAGATTTCACTTACGGAGTTTAGCAATGAAAGTTCGTGCTTCCGTTAAAAAAATCTGTCGTAACTGTAAAGTAATCAAGCGTAACGGTGTCGTTCGCGTGATTTGCAGTGAGCCAAAGCACAAGCAGCGCCAAGGCTAATTAGCAGAAATTTTTACTTGAAATATAAAGGTCGGTCGAGTATATTCCTCGGCCTACCTTTTGTGTGCAAAAGAAGTAGTATGCCGCAGCGTATCCTCGACGGGCTTTGCTGCGGATAATTTCTTATATAAGTACTAGGAGTGAATAGTGGCCCGTATAGCAGGCATTAACATTCCTGATCAGAAGCATGCTGTAATTGCATTAACTGCAATCTATGGCATCGGTAAGACCCGTTCAAAAGCTATCTTAGCTGATTTGGGTATTGCTGAAAGTGTTAAGATCAGTGAACTAACTGAAGAGCAGATCGATCTACTGCGTGATGGTGTAGCTAAATACACTGTAGAGGGTGATCTTCGTCGTGAAGTTTCCATGAACATCAAGCGTCTTATGGACCTTGGCTGTTACCGTGGTCTTCGTCATCGTCGCAGTCTACCACTACGTGGACAGCGTACTAAAACCAACGCTCGTACCCGTAAGGGTCCGCGTAAACCGATCAAGAAATAGTCGGAAGGGTATAGAGTACAATGGCAAAACAACCAACTCGCGCACGTAAGCGTGTACGCAAGCAAGTTGCTGATGGCGTAGCGCACATCCATGCATCTTTCAATAACACAATCGTAACTATCACAGACCGTCAAGGTAATGCTCTAGCGTGGGCAACTGCTGGTGGTTCTGGTTTCCGCGGTTCTCGTAAGTCTACTCCGTTCGCTGCACAGGTTGCTGCTGAACGTTGTGCTGAAATGGCTAAAGAATACGGCCTTAAGAACCTAGAGGTTATGGTTAAGGGTCCAGGTCCAGGTCGTGAATCAACTGTTCGCGCACTGAACGCTGCTGGTTTCCGTATCACTAACATTGTTGATGCGACACCAATCCCTCATAACGGTTGTCGTCCACCTAAGAAACGCCGCGTATAACGTTTCTAGGAAGATTGGAGAAAGATCATGGCAAGATATTTGGGTCCTAAGCTGAAGCTTAGCCGCCGCGAAGGTACTGACTTGTTCCTTAAGTCAGGCATTCGTGCGATTGATACCAAGTGTAAAATTGACAACGCACCAGGTGTACACGGCGCTCGTCGCGGTCGTCTATCTGAGTACGGTGTTCAGCTTCGTGAGAAGCAAAAAGTTCGTCGTATCTACGGCGTTCTAGAAAAACAATTCCGTAACTACTACAAAGAAGCTGCGCGTCTTAAAGGCAATACGGGTGAAAACCTACTTCAGCTTCTTGAAGGTCGTCTTGATAACGTAGTTTACCGCATGGGCTTTGGCGCTACTCGCGCAGAAGCACGTCAGCTAGTAAGCCACAAAGCTATCCTAGTTAACGGTAAAGTTGTAAACGTTCCTTCTTTCAATGTTGCGGCTAACGACGTTGTTGCAATCCGTGAGAAAGCTAAAAAGCAATCTCGCATTAAAGCAGCTCTAGAAGTTGCTGAACAACGCGAAAAACCAACTTGGATTGAAGTAGATGGCGGCCAAATGGAAGGTACATTCAAGCGTATGCCTGAGCGTTCTGACCTGTCAGCTGACATCAACGAACAATTGATCGTCGAGCTTTACTCTAAGTAAGGTTAAACTAAAGAGAGGACACAATGCAGGGTTCTGTAACAGAATTTCTTAAGCCACGTCTTGTTGATATCGAACAGATTAGCACGACACACGCAAAAGTAACTCTTGAGCCGTTAGAGCGTGGTTTCGGCCATACTCTGGGTAATGCACTTCGCCGTATTCTTCTATCTTCAATGCCAGGTTGTGCTGTAACTGAAGTGGAGATTGAAGGCGTACTACACGAGTACAGCACCAAAGAAGGCATTCAAGAAGATATCCTTGAGATCCTTCTGAACCTAAAAGGTTTGGCTGTTCGCGTTGCCGAAGGCAAAGATGAAGTGTTCATTACGCTAAACAAATCAGGCTCGGGCCCTGTTGTTGCAGGTGACATCACCCATGATGGTGATGTAGAGATCACTAACCCTGAGCACGTGATTTGTCATCTAACGGATGACAACGCTGAGATCGCTATGCGTATCAAAGTAGAACGTGGTCGTGGTTATGTTCCAGCTTCAGCTCGTATCCATACTGAAGAAGATGAGCGTCCAATCGGTCGTCTACTTGTAGATGCTACTTACAGCCCAGTAGACAAAATTGCCTACTCTGTGGAAGCCGCTCGTGTAGAACAGCGTACTGATTTAGACAAGCTCGTTATCGATATGGAAACGAACGGTACTCTAGAACCTGAGGAAGCAATCCGTCGTGCAGCAACTATTCTTGCTGAGCAATTGGATGCGTTCGTAGATCTTCGTGATGTACGTGTACCTGAGGAGAAGGAAGAGAAGCCAGAATTCGATCCAATCCTACTGCGTCCTGTAGACGATCTTGAACTAACAGTTCGCTCTGCTAACTGTCTGAAAGCAGAAGCGATTCACTACATCGGTGATCTAGTACAGCGCACTGAGGTTGAGCTACTTAAAACGCCAAACCTTGGTAAGAAATCTCTTACAGAGATTAAAGACGTGCTTGCATCACGTGGTCTATCTTTGGGCATGCGCCTAGAGAACTGGCCGCCAGCGTCTATCGCTGAAGATTAATCGATACTAGTTAGAAGGATTAGGTCATGCGCCATCGTAAGAGTGGTCGTCAACTCAACCGCAACAGCAGTCATCGCAAAGCGATGTTCAGCAACATGGCTAGCTCTCTAGTACGTCATGAAGTTATCAAGACTACTTTGCCAAAAGCAAAAGAGCTACGTCGCGTCGTTGAGCCTTTGATTACACTAGCTAAGACTGACAGTGTTGCAAACCGTCGTCTAGCATTTGCTCGCACTCGTGATAACGAAGTTGTGGCAAAACTATTTAACGAACTAGGTCCACGTTTTGCAGCTCGCCAAGGCGGCTACACACGTATCCTAAAGTGCGGTTTCCGTACTGGTGATAAAGCTCCAATGGCATACATTGAGCTTGTCGATCGCCCAGAAGTAGCTGTAGAAGCTACGGCTGAGTAATCAGTTCGTATAATTTAAAAAGCCGAGTAGTGATACTCGGCTTTTTTGTATCTGGAATTTTTTTATATCTGGAATAAAGTAGATCATCGTTTTTATTTTATACAAAAAAGGTTGGCAATTGCCAACCTTGGGTCATTCACTACAAGGCTATCTTATAGGATATCGAGTAGTTCAACTTCAAATACAAGAGCTGCAAAAGGAGGAATTGCAGCACCAGCGCCACGCTCACCGTAGGCTAGATCTTGTGGAATATAGAGTTTCCATTTTGAACCCACAGGCATCAGTTGTAGTGCTTCTACCCAACCTTTGATTACACCTGTTACTGGGAATTCAGCCGGTTGACCGCGAGATACAGAGCTATCAAATACTGTACCGTCAGTCAATTCACCGTGGTAATGAACACGTACTTGCTTGTCAGATGTCGGGATATCACCCGTACCTTCTGTAAGAATTTCGTACTGTAGACCAGATTCAAGAACGGTCACTTCAGGGCGTAGTGCGTTATCTGTTAAGAATACTTCACCGTCGGCTGCGGCTGCTTTGGCAGCTTCTTGGCGTAGAGATTCTGCACGCATGTGCAACTCTTGCAGTGCATTATTGATTTCATCAATTTCAATTGATGGCATGTCGCCTACTAATGCGGTTGCGATACCTGCGGCGATTGCGTCAACGTTAAGTCCTTCTAGACCACTACCCGCAAGTTGTTGGCCCATTTGTAGACCGATACCGTAGCTTGCTTTTTGCTCTACAGTGTCAAATTTTACTTCAGACATAAACAGTCACTCTTTTTATGTAAATAAACAAGGGCCAAAGGATATCAGTTTCAAGCATGGGATGAAATGCTAATGGGAAATATCCAATATTGAACCTTCAGGTTGTGACAAATCGCAGATCCCAAAGAAAAATGTTCAAGATTGTGTCAACGTTTACGTTATCGCCACCTTGGCTCTATACTGATCCCTCTTGAGTTTTTATACTGTAGCTCGACAGAAAAGGAGACGGGTTAAGATGAATCGTCGTCACAAGAACAAACCGAAAACCGATTATTTAGCATCTATTCAACAACAATGGGATAGACTCGATTGGCGTGACCTTAGTGTGCGTGTTCGCACTGTTTGGCTGGCGCTGCCTAAGCTTCACCAGCGCGCTTTATTAGCGATCGTTCCAGTAGTGTGTTTGCTCATTATTATTCCTTTTCCTGAGCGAACAGAGCAGACCTCTGTACCGAAAAGTAGTGAGCGTGTGGAAATCAGCATTAATACGGTTGGGTTGAGTGAACAAAAAACGCTTCAGCAAACCGAGCTTAAATCTGATGCTTGGCGAGAGTACACGGTTAAAAATGGAGATACTCTGTCGCAGGTTTTTCGGGCAAATGATTTACCTATGTCTGATCTCAATGCCTTAGTCAAAATTGAAGGCAATGACAAACCGCTCAGCCAAATTACCCAAGGCCAATTAGTTCGCTTCAAACTCGCGGCTGATGGACAGCTCGATATTCTGCAACTTGAAAAAAACACTCAATCAGTGATGTTTTTCAGGCGCTCAGATGGCGGTTTTGGTCGCAGTAAATAAGCGCTTGATTAAATAGCGTTATTTACTTTCTGAGTTTCATATCGAGATGTGGAATATCATCTTCAAGATACATCTCTGATGTCGGCTGAAAACCATAATTTTGATAGAAGTTAGCAAGATAGTGCTGTGCACCAATCTCAATATCTTGATTGGGCCACAGCTTCTGGCATTCGGCTAATGCTTGCTGCATTAATTGGTGTCCAAGGCCATTTCCTCTCGCTTCTTTTTGGGTTGCAATGCGACCAATACTGACACTTGGGTAGCTAATCCCAGCAGGGAGCAAGCGCGCGCAGGCAACAATCTGCTGTCCCTGTTCGCCAATTAAATGGAAAACACCCGGCTGAATATCTTTATTATCCAACTCAGGGTAAGGACAGGTTTGTTCGACCACAAAAACATCGACGCGCAGTTTAAGTAGCGCATAAAGTTGATGAGTGGTTAATTGTGAGAATGAAAGACAGTGCCAAGTAATCATCGTAGTGTCCCTTTAAAAATGGATGTCGTTACTCTATCAAGCTTAAGTGCATGATTCATTAACAAAGGTTAAGGGTGAACGGTAAACTTGATGAATGATAAATAAAGATTCACTAGCCACACGAGGTTAAATAACGATAATAGGCGTTTAATTTTCGTCTAACGAAAGGACGGTCTCTTGAGTAATCTCTCTTTTTCAACGGTAAATCTACAACCCGAACTTCTTTCTAACCTCGATACTTTGGGATACACCAAGATGACGCCGATTCAGGCGTTAAGCTTGCCAACCATTTTGGCGGGTAAGGATGTGATTGGCCAAGGAAAAACAGGCTCAGGAAAAACGGCAGCGTTTGGTTTAGGTGTATTATCTAACCTCAACGTTAAGCGTTTTCGCGTTCAAGCATTGGTGTTGTGTCCAACCCGTGAGTTAGCCGATCAAGTCGCAACGGATATTCGCACACTCGGCCGCGCCATTCATAATATCAAAGTGCTCACCTTATGTGGCGGCATGCCAATGGGGCCACAAATTGGTTCGTTAGAGCACGGCGCACACATTTTGGTTGGTACTCCGGGGCGTATTCTTGACCATTTAGACAAAGGTCGTATCGATCTTTCTGAACTCAATACGTTAGTGCTTGATGAAGCGGACCGAATGCTCGAGATGGGTTTCCAAGAAGCGTTGGATGCGATCATCAATGAAACGCCAACCAGCCGCCAAACATTGCTGTTTAGTGCGACGTTCCCCAATCAAATCAAAGAAATTGCGCAGCGGATTATGCGTGAGCCTGAAATGGTCAAAGTTGAATCCACCCATGATACGTCGAGCATTCAGCAATATTTTTATAAAGTAGAGGGTACAGAGGCGCGTGATCGCGCGTTAGAACTGCTGCTTTTACACCATCAGCCTGAATCTGCCGTGGTGTTCTGTAATACAAAGAAAGAAGTACAAAGTGTTGCTGAAGATCTACATCACAAGGGCTTTAGTGTGGTGGAACTGCATGGTGACTTAGAGCAGCGTGACCGTGACCAAGCTTTGGTGCAGTTTGCTAATAAAAGTATCTCCATTTTAGTTGCCACCGATGTGGCGGCACGCGGCCTTGATGTGGATAACTTAGATGCGGTATTTAACTTTGAGTTATCACGTGATCCTGAAGTGCACGTGCACCGCATTGGGCGTACTGGCCGAGCGGGCAGCAAAGGTTTAGCTTTTAGCTTCTTCAGTGACAGTGAAATGCACCGCGTGGCGATGATTGATGAATATATGGATATGCCCATCGAACCCGCTAAATTGCCTGATGCCAGTGCGCTAAACAACGCGCCTTATCAAGCCAATATGGTCACTATCCAGATTGATGGCGGTAAAAAGCAGAAAGTGCGCCCGGGAGATATTCTAGGGGCGTTGACCAGTAACGACGGTATTGACGGTCAATATGTCGGTAAAATTAACATGTTACCGATGCGCAGCTACGTTGCAGTCCATAAATCGGTGGCGAAAAAAGCGCTGAAGAAAATGGAAACTGGCAAGATGAAAGGACGCCAATTTAGAGCACGTCTTTTGAAATAGATGCTTTTTGTTCCGATATCCAAAACCAGTGAGTTATTCGCTGGTTTTGGCGTTTAGGCGTGCTTTAATTCTACTCAAACTGATGGGGGTTATGCCCAGATAGGCCGCAAGTTGACTATCTGTAATGTGCACTTTGAGGGGAGCAAAATGTTCAGTAAAAAGCTGGTACCGCTCTGCTGGCGTATGTAGCAGCATGAATCGTTCTTTGTTTTCTTTATGCATCAGCTGAGCTTCGACTAATTTAAGATACAGCGGATGCTGCATTTCACGCCACGCGTGTAAAATGTCGATCGGTAGCTCAACCAATCGGATCGGTGTTAAGCTTTCTAGCAAGTATGGGGACGGCTTATTCCTGATGACACTCTCAAAGCCAATAATCCAATCTTGCGCCCAATAAAATTCTTTACTAAATGATTTCCCCTGCTCGGTGAGATAGCAAGCGTGGCACACTCCGTCTAGAACAAAATAGATCCGTTGTAGGCATTCACCTTGCTGAACTAATATATGCCGCGTTGGTAGCTCTAAAAGCTTACAACGTGTAAGTAAATATTCGATTTCATCTTGTTCAAAGCCGATTCGCGATAACTGGTGTTGAAACTCTGCATGCATATCAAAAAGGACCAGTAAAAAGAAACTGGTCCTATTTTACCTTGGCTATATGGTAAAGACCACGGCCAAAAATGAGCCTACTTGAGTAGGCTCATTTGACGGTTGGACCTATTGAGTCAGGTCGATGGTATAGACTGCGAAACCAATGCTATCGTTTTCCACCCAGGTCATTGGGTATTGGCCTTTCTCTTTGATGAACTGTGCTGCTTTCTCGCTTGGAGAGGTTTCAAAACGAATATCTAACGCGGTATTAGTTTTAATCGGAGCAAACGACCAGTTGTTATCAGCACTTGGCGTAACTTGACCTTTTTCTTTACTCACGCGCGAAATGTAGTTGGCAACGGCCGTGCGGTTTTCGTCGGGTGAGTCAAAGGCAACAAATTGTGCGCCTGTGCCTGCAAATTTATTGCTATAAGCGCGGTAGTTATTGGTGGCGACAATAAAGGTCTGTTTTACATCGATAGGTTTACCTTGATAAGTTAAGCCTACAATGCGCTCAGCATCTTTATTCGCCACTTTACAATCACCATCGTATTTGGCGGGTTGAGTAACATCGATTTGGTAATTCACCCCATCCATCACATCAAAGTTATACGTGCGGAAATCAGCCCAATTGATCAAGGGTTGTGGTTGAGTGCTGTGCGGATCAATCTGATTAAACTGCCCCGCGCTGCATTCCAACCACTCCTTCACTTCTTTACCCGTCATTTTCAGCGCGACTAAGGTATTAGGGTAAAGATAGAGATCCGCTGCGTTACGAAAGGTCAGTTGGCCAGCTTCGACTTCGGTGAAACCGGCAGGATCATCTTTACGGCCACCAACTTTGAAAGGGGCTGCGGCCGATAACACCGGCAAACCATCAAGATCAGGGTCGCCTTGAATAAAGCGTTCCACATAATCTTTTTGTGCAAGGTTAACGATTTGCACGGTTGGGTCATCTTGTACCAAGGATAAAAAGCTGTACATCACATCATTCGCTTGGCCAATCGGTTGATTCACGAAATCTCGCGTACCTTTGTGGTCCGACTCTAAGGCTTTCACAATGCCTGTATCGGCTGCTGCCAGTGATTTCTTATTGGCTTTATCGAAGATTGGGCGAGCTTGGGATTGACCATCCACTACCGACCATTGGCCATCTTTGCTTTGCAAAGTCAGATCCATCACACCGACATGGCTACCCCAGCGCCCCGGCATGACAGCGGTCACGCCATTAATGGTGCCTTTAGTCACATCTGCTCCCGGCAGTTTGGCAAAATATTGGCTAGGGAATACCGCGTGAGAGTGACCAAAAGCAATCGCGTCAATGCCTTCTACTTGAGTGAGGTAGTAAACCGAGTTCTCTGCACCAACGGAATACGGGTCAGCAGAGACACCAGAGTGCGGGATCGCCACGATCACATCGGCACCCTCTTTTTTCATTTGTGGGATCAGCTCCTCGGCTGTTTGCTTGATGTCTTTGGCAAACACTTTGCCATCCAAGTTTTTCTTATCCCACACCATGATTTGTGGTGGGACAAAACCAATGTAACCCACTTTAATGTGGTGCTCTTTGCCGTCGGTATCTTTGAACGTGTGCGTTTTAATGAGATAGGGATTGAAGAGGTGTTTGCCCGTTTGCTGGTCATAGACGTTGGCATTAACATACGGGAATGCGGCGTCGTTAATACTCTCTTTTAAAAAGGACAAGCCGTAGTTAAATTCATGGTTACCAATGTTACCCACATCGTAGCCGAGCTGATTCATCGCTTTGTAAACTGGGTGAACCTCACCAACCTTGATGCCTTTGGCGGCCATATAGTCGCCCATCGGGCTCCCTTGGATCAAATCACCGTTATCGACCAAAATGCTGTTTTCGACTTCGCTGCTCGCTTGCTTCACTAACGTCGCCGCACGGGATAAACCAATCTGGTTCGATGGTTTGTCTTTGTAGTAATCGTAATCCATCACATTGGTGTGAATATCGGTCGTTTCGACGATACGCAGTTTAATGGTGTCCGCCATTGCTGGGCCAGCCATTGCTAACATACCGCTCAAAATCGCGATGGAGAGAGGTTTCACTGCCACTTTCATTGTGTACTCCAGTTAGGGGTAGGGAACAAATAACTCGTCTAATGTAACAAAATCTTATGAAACGATGATTTCAATGAATATCAATTTGTGATGTTACGCGTTAACTCACCGGCATTCTGTCGACAAGATCTCATCATTGATTGGCTTTTAATCAGAGAGATAGTCACTTCTTATTCGGAATTATCCATTCCCTTATCAGCTTTTGATATAAAAAATGAAATTTTAGAATTTCAGGTAATATGAAGAGCCCGCCATAATACATCCATGAATTAAGTTATGGATAACAACAATGAGTACGACGGAAACCATTTCTCAGTTGCCAATCAAAGGGCCGCGCTTAGTTGCGGTCAACAATGATGCTTTGGCAAGTAGCGCTCCATCGTACGTCAAAAGCCAATTGACCTGCGGTGAAGTGGCTTTGATTGGTGCAGGGCCGGGAGACCCAGAACTGCTGACGCTCAAAGCGTTGAGCTTTCTACAACAAGCTGACGTGGTGTTGTACGACTACCTAGTGTCTGATGAAATTATGGCGCTGGTGCCGAGCGATACCATCTTAGTCTGCGTGGGTAAGCGCGCTGGACATCACAGTGTTCCTCAAGAAAAAACCAATCAATTGCTGATCGATTTTGCGCAGCAAGGTTACAAAGTCGTGCGCATTAAAGGCGGCGATCCGTTTATGTTTGGCCGCGGTGGTGAAGAGTTGGAAGTGCTGTTTGATGCGGGGGTGAAATTCCAGGTGATCCCCGGTATTACAGCGGCGGCAGGCGCAACGGCCTATGCGGGCATTCCACTGACTCATCGTGATTATGCGCAATCCGCTCTGTTTGTCACCGGCCACCTTAAAGCGGAAAACGATGACATGGATTGGTCAACACTGGCGCGTGGTAATCAAACCTTAGTCATTTACATGGGCTTGATGAAGTCGAGTTATATCCAGCAGCAGTTGATTGAACATGGACGCCAAGCCAACACACCAATCGCGATTATTGAACGCGGTACTCAGCGTTCGCAAAAAGTCTTCAAAGGGCAGCTCTGTGACTTATCACAACTGGCGGCGCGGGCGCAGGCTCCGGCCTTGATTGTGGTGGTCGAAGTGGTGGCGCTGTCGGAAAAACTGCATTGGTTTGGTGAACAACCCGCGCAGCAAAACCAAGTAAATTATGCCTAATTGCAAGCCTAGTCAGTTAGTTCCAACTCAATACTCAAACCAATTTCTCATTGCACAAGGCTCGCAATGCGAGCGAAAAGGAAGCATGAAGATGGATCAACAACGCTTAACCCATTTACAACAGCTCGAAGCCGAAAGTATTCATATTTTACGTGAAGTGGCGGCTGAATTTGATAACCCAGTAATGATGTATTCGATTGGTAAAGACTCTTCGGTGATGCTGCATTTAGCGCGCAAGGCTTTTTATCCGGGGAAAATTCCGTTTCCTTTGCTGCATGTCGATACTGACTGGAAGTTTCGCGAGATGATTGAATTTCGTGATCGCGCAGCACAAAAGTATGGCTTTGAACTGCTGGTGCACAAAAACCCAGAAGGTTTGGCAATGGGTTGTAGTCCATTTGTTCATGGATCTTCAAAACACACTGATATCATGAAAACTCAAGGGTTAAAGCAAGCGTTGAATAAGTACGGTTTTGATGCTGCTTTTGGTGGTGCGCGTCGTGATGAAGAGAAATCACGCGCGAAAGAACGTGTTTATTCTTTTCGTGACAAGAACCACACGTGGGATCCGAAGAACCAGCGTCCGGAGCTATGGAAAACCTACAACGGCCAAATCAATAAAGGTGAGAGCATCCGTGTTTTCCCGTTGTCGAACTGGACTGAATTGGATATTTGGCAATACATCTATTTGGAAAACATCGAGATCGTACCGCTGTATTTATCGGACATTCGCCCAGTTGTCGAACGCGATGGGATGCTGATCATGGTTGATGATGAGCGGATGAAGCTGCAACCTGGAGAAGAAGTTCAGCACAAGAGTGTGCGTTTTCGCACGTTAGGTTGTTATCCACTCACTGGCGCAATTGAATCAGAGGCCAATACGCTAACGGGCATTATTGAAGAGATGCTGGTGGCCACTTCCAGTGAACGACAAGGCCGCGCGATCGACCACGATCAATCAGGATCGATGGAATTGAAAAAACGCCAAGGTTATTTCTAAGCCTCTAAGGAAAGATTATGAATAGTGCAGTTCAGGCTCAGCTTTCTGAGATCGGTATTGAAGCTTATCTCACGCAACACCAGCACAAATCGTTACTGAGATTTCTGACTTGTGGCTCGGTTGATGATGGAAAAAGTACCTTGATTGGTCGTTTGCTTCATGACACAAAACAGATTTATGAAGATCAACTGGCCGCCGTCCATTCCGATAGTCAGCGTGTTGGCACGACGGGCGAGCGCCCCGATTTAGCTCTGTTAGTTGATGGCCTGCAAGCGGAACGTGAGCAAGGGATCACCATTGACGTGGCGTATCGCTATTTCTCTACTCAAAAGCGCAAATTCATCATTGCCGATACTCCGGGGCATGAGCAGTACACGCGCAATATGGCGACGGGCGCATCCACTTGCGATCTCGCGGTGATTTTGATCGATGCCCGTAAAGGCATTTTGGATCAAACGCGTCGCCACTCATTCATTGCCAATCTGTTAGGTTTGAAGCATTTTGTGGTGGCGGTGAATAAGATGGATCTGGTCGATTACTCACAAGATCGTTTTGAGCAGATCCGTCAAGACTACGTGGAATTTTCAAAGCATCTGCAAGGTGATACTGATATTCAGATCATCCCGCTTTCTGCTCTGGAAGGGGACAACGTGGTTGAAGCAAGCCAGCACATGCCTTGGTATCAAGGCCCATCACTGCTGGAGCTGCTTGAAACGGTGGACGTTGATCAGCAAAAAGGAGCCGGTGAGTTTCGTTTTCCAGTGCAGTATGTGAACCGACCGAATCTCGATTTTCGCGGTTTTGCTGGCACGATTGCAGCGGGCAGCATCAGCGTTGGAGATGCAATCACCGCACTTCCGTCCGGAAAAACATCCACCGTGGCACGTATTGTTACTTTCGATGGAGATTTGCCGCAAGCGCAAGCAGGCCAAGCGGTGACGTTAACGCTTAGCGATGAAATTGATATCAGCCGCGGTGATCTTATTGTGTTGCAAGGAGCACAGGTTGAATCAACCAACCATCTATTAGCCGATGTGGTTTGGATGACAGAACAACCGCTCAAAGCCGGGCGTGAATACAACATCAAAATTGCAGGTAAGAAAACCGTCGGCCAGTTGCAAGCGGTGCGTCACCAGTACGATATTAATAATTTATCGACTTATCACAGTGAAGAGTTGCCGCTCAATGGCATTGGCTTGTGTGAATGGTCGCTAACAGAGTCGATCGCGCTGGATAAATACTTAGACAGTGCCAATACTGGCGGTTTTATCATCATCGATCGCCTGACGAATGTGACGGTGGGGGCGGGTTTGGTTCGAGATAGTTTGCAAAACATCGCTCATGCTCAAAGCGCCCATTCTGCGTTTGAAGTTGAATTGAATGCCTTGATCCGCAAGCACTTTCCACACTGGGAAGCCAAAGATCTTCGTCAGTTATTCAAGGCTTAACTGTGGTGATTCGGTGGGAGGGATTGCCGCTTACCGCGTCCCTCTATTGGCTAGTTTGAGGCAACAAAGGATTGAGTAATGAGTACGAATTTGGCCAATAAAGATGAAAATGTTGTCTGGCATCAGCATACGGTGGATAAGTCGTTCCGCGCCAATTTAAAACAACAACAGCCAGCAGTATTGTGGTTTACGGGGCTGTCAGGGGCGGGAAAATCAACCATTGCTGGTGCGTTGGAACAGCGTTTAGCTCAACTCGGGTATCACACCTATTTACTCGATGGGGATAATGTACGCCACGGCTTGTGCAACGACCTTGGGTTCTCAGAGCAAGATCGGCGAGAAAATATTCGCCGTATTGGTGAACTCGCGAAGCTGATGGCCGATGCTGGGTTAATCGTGTTATCAGCATTCATTTCACCGCATCGCGCTGAGCGTCAATTAGTGCGCGATATGCTGCCACAAGGTGAGTTCATCGAAGTGTTTGTCAATACCAAGTTGGACGTGTGCGAGCAGCGCGATCCGAAGGGGTTATATAAAAAAGCGCGCGCTGGTGAAATCAGTAATTTTACGGGCATTGACTCTGAGTATGAGTCTCCGCAAAACCCTGAGATCGATCTTGCGGCTGGCGAAAAAAGCATTGATGAGCTGGTGGAAATTTTCCTAACAGCGCTGCAAGTACGAGCGATTATCGCCTAATGTAGAAGAGGGCTCATCAGCTTGAGCCCTTTATTTTTGAGGCTAGACGGCGTGATGAAAAGAGCTGCTGGCAACGTCGGTGTGGACAGTGAATTTCTGGCTAAGCACCGCCAACATCTGATCGTAGTATTGCATATTCGGTTTATTACCCAGTAGCTTACACAGCTCATTGCCAGTGGGACTGAAACGGTAATAGAGCAGCCTGACTCCTTTACTCATCGATTGCAGTGACAGATTCTTGCCTTGATAGGTCAACAGCAGTGCCGGTTCAAGTTCAATTTCTCCAGATTCCAGTTCAGTGGCATGCAGTAAGCCAAGCTCGATCAGTACTAATAGGCTCGAATAGGGCAGTTGGAAGCTACCCATATTGATGACAAATGTGCTGATGCGTTTTCCTAAACTAAAAATACCGTTAGTAGCACGAATGCCGACCAACAGCTTGCGGCTGTTATCGCTGCCAAAACAGCAGGCTAACGCTGAGGCTTTTTGGAGTATCTGCGCCTCTTTTGGTGTCATGTCTTGTAATACTTGCAGTGCTTTCATTGAGGTTGAACCGGGGTTAGTCACCTCGCGTTTGAGCACTTGCGCCCAAAGTCGCTGCATCGAAGAGTTGTGGATGTCTTGCGCCATATCGAAAAAGCGGTGTAACCAATCTTGATCTGGCTCTCCGGCGGTCTCATTTTTACAAGAAACATGCGCCAGTTTGACGATCTGCTCTAGGTTTTTTTGTCGCTGCTCTTTACGTTGCTGTTCTCTAAATAAGGCGCGATCAAGCGAGGTTTTTTCTGGCGGATCCGTTTGTAGCAGCGCATCTAAGCCGTGATATTGAGCAATATTCAAAATGCGACTACCACTGTCTTTGATATAGCTCGATTTTTTTTCGTGGCTTTGACCTGAGTTGGCTTGATGTTCAATCACTACAGGGTTGTTGGTATCTGCCATTTTATGTCCGCTTCAATCACCCATTTCATTCATGGATTAAAATGTAACGTGTAACGCATTTTCCATCTAGGAAAAACATTCGTTCTAGATCATAAATTTGCGCTATCCCTTATGATAATAAATTGTTAAGGTTGTTATCAGAGTTTGTGGGGTGCTTATGAAGTGTTGGAAAGAAAATAGACGGAAAAAGCACCTATCGATCACTTTACTATTGTTGATATATGTCGCTTTGCTAGCGTATTTATCTAAATATATCGTTTAGTTTAGATGAATCAATAGGTTGCTATTTTGTTAACTACATGTCGTCGTATTCTTCGATTGCAGTGCCTTCGATTACATACCCTGTTTCGGCCAGATCGTGGCTAACACTTTCGGTTTTCAGTGTCCCAATCAGATAAATTACATCCCAGAGCTGCTGGATTGGAGCACTTTGCGGATATTTCACATAAATAATTTGGTTTGGTGGCGGTGGTGGCACGTGAATGCATGCGCCAAAGTAGGGCACCAGTAGAAACTCAGTAACGTTATTGGCGTCACCTTCCAGTGGGATCACAAAGCCGGGTATTTTGACCACGCTGCCATTGAGCTCTTTTCTAACCCCGCCGATTTTTGATTGTGCAGCCGTCATGTCACCGTCATGGCTCAATGCTGGCATGCCATCGGCGTTGAATTGGTTACGTTCGTTCTCCGGGATCAGATCGATCCAATCGAGCGTCAGTACTTGTTCATTACTCTGTGCGTACATCGGTAACAAGCCTGATAGCAGCAGCGCGCTGATAAGCAGTAGTTTTTTCATCGTTAAGTCCTAAATTCGAATGGTCATTCCATCGCTAAGTGATTGTCTATAGGCGCGTAGAGCAGGGATAACACCAATAATAATGCCAGCCAGCTGTACATAAGCTAATAATTGCCACTCATAGCCGCTTAAGGTGCTGAGTGTGATTTGAATGCCATAATGCTGCGCAATAAAAGGTTGCGCCAGTGCGAGCAGTGAATATAACCCCGCTAATCCAACGCAGATGCCAATGAAGGTCAGCGTCGTCGCTTCGCTGATAAGCAGAGCAAAAATATGTTTAGGTTGTGCGCCCATGGCGCGCAGAATCGCCATTTCACGGCGTCTTTCCTGCAAGCTTGTCAGTAAACTGCTGAGCATGCCAAGTAACCCGGCTGCTACCACAAAGACCGACACCGCCATTAAAGCTTGTTCTGCTATCGACATCATACCCCACAGTTCTTGCAGAGCGACGCCGGGCATAATGGCGCTCAAGGGTTCTTGGCGATAGTTATTGATTTCACGTTGCAGTGCAAAGGTTTGAATTTTCGATTTTAAACCGATCAACATGGCGGTGATCTGCTTGGGTTGAAAGTTGTGTTGTTCAAGCTGCTCTTTGGATGGCGAATTGCCTAAATGCGCACCCGATTCCCAACCCACGTGAATGGCTTCAATTGCTTCTAATGAGACATGCACCGTTTTGTCTACGGGCGTTCCCGTTGGCGCTAAAATGCCCACTACTTTGAAAGGGAGGTTGTCGTGGCGGCTAAAACCTACATCGCTGATGCCATGCGCAATAATGATGTCACTGCCAATATGGTAACCTAAGGTTTTGGCGACATCAGAACCCAATACCGTTTCAAATAAACCATGAAAATCAGTGCCTTGAGAGAAGGTAAGTGGTTGCTTACTTCCATATTTGAAATGCTCAAAATAATGGTGATTGGTGCCCATGACGCGAAACCCTTGGTGTGAGTCACCCAAGGAAATGGGGATCGCCCACTTGACGCTGCGATGCTCACTGAAGGCTTGGTAGCTTTTCCAGTCGATATTGTTGGTGGCATTGCCAATTCTAAATACCGAATAGAGCAGCAAGTTGACTTGTCCAGAGCGGCCACCGACGATTAGATCGGTCCCTGAAATGGTGTTGGCAAAGCTCTCTTTGGCTTGAGTTCGAATGCGTTCAACACCCATTAACAGGATGACTGAAATGGCGACCGTCAGAATGGAGAGTAGTGCCGTGGTTTTGCGGTTAAGTACGCTTTTCCACGCCAGATTGGTAATCACATTCATGCTGCGACTCCTGCCTTATTCAATTGAGGGAGGTAAACTGCGCGGTCAAATAAAGCTTCTAAGGTGGGATCGTGGCTCACAAACACCAGTGTTGAACCTGCCCGATTCGCCTCTTCCAATAGCAGTTCGATAAACGCGAGTCGGTTATCGTGATCCAGCGCCGAGGTTGGCTCATCGGCGATGATCAGCTTGGGTTCGCCAATCAGTGCTCTCGCCGCCGCGACACGCTGCTGCTGGCCAATACTCAGTTCGATAACCGGTTTGGCCAATAGTTCTGGTGCAAGATGTAATCGAGTGAGTAGCTGCTGTGCTTTCTCAATCAGAGCGCCTGCCACATTCTGCTGGCGAGTGCTGGAAAAGTGGCAAGGTAGCGTAACGTTTTCAATCACTGAGAGATAAGGCAATAAATTAAATTGTTGAAAAATGTAGCCAATGTGATCGGCTCGAAAACGATCCCGCTGACGAGAAGTTAGCGTCGACAGGTTGGTGCCTAAAATAGAGACCTCCCCTCGTTGTGCTTGGTTGATCCCGGTCAGTAAGCTCAGTAAGGTCGATTTGCCACAACCACTTGGCCCTTTAATAAAAAGGTGCTCTCCACGTTTTACACAAAGATCCTGGATAGATAAGGCTGGTTGTGAGCTGTTCGGCCAACGAAATTCGACCTCTTTCAATTCAATGACAGACGTCAGCGATAGAATATGCAAATCACTCATTGTAAATTCCTTTAACGACAATAAACCTAGAGTAAGTGTGTGCTTACTCTAGGTTGTTGCTTATACGTCTTAAAACGTAATGCGAGTGCTGTTTGTTTTTAACTCTAAGGCAGATTGTGCTTTGTCTGTCAGTACATTGGCAGAGATTGTTTGGGTATTTGGGAACAAGTTAAACCATTGCGTGTCGAGGTAATGCAATTGTGGCATGTTATCGCAGTGATATTGGTACTGAACCGTGAATTCACCGTGACCACTGTGCTCGCCTTCATCATGCACATCTTTTTTATGGTCATGGTGTGCGTGTTGAGCATCTTTATCTTGATGTTTATCATCATGTTTTTCATGATGGTCGTGGTCGTGGTCGTGGTCGTGGTCGTGGTCGTGGTCGTGGTCGTGGTGCTCACCATTTAACGTATGCGCGATACGACTTTCTTCTAAATGACATTTGGCTGGAGCGGGCAGCTGGAAAATGCCATCGGCGTGGCTGAACTGCTCAAGGACTTTATTTAAGCGCTGTTGTTGTTCATCATTTTGTGGTGCATGTTCAAAGCCGACTACATCAGCGCCAGGGGCGGTGATTTCAATCAGTAAATCTTGCCCATCTTGAGCAATATTGAACTCGACGTGGCCATGTACATGGGCTTCATGCTGGCGAAACTCTTCATTTGCCAGTGCTGGCGTGCTTAAAATTAGGCCGATAGAGAGAGCGAGTTTACGTTGGATAAACATTGGGTGATTCCTTTTAAACATCAAAATAGCCCTTAGCGCGTTGGCTTTGGGTAACAAACCATAAATAACTAGATAAGACGTCTAAAAGTGAGGAGGCGAGCGAGCAAGATAAGCGTAATGAACTGAGGGGCGACGCTGAGTTTTCTCTACAGATGATCGAATTTCGCTGCCACTAACGGCAGGAAGGATAGGCAGTGCGCAGCTTAATGCATTTTGTAGCCCAGAAAAAAGTTGGCAATGATGCTGCGCGTGATGCGCAGGATTAGTATCGAGGTGATGATCTACATAAGCGACATTCAGCCATAGCATCAGCAGCATGGCACATAATGCAATGTTTTGAGCTCGGTAATGGGGGCAACGTAGACGGGTAAACATCAAACCAATACAGTAGTAAAATGATAATTGTTATAATATAACAATATTGTGAGAATAAAGCGTACTCTTATTTTTATAAAAGCACCTTTCACCCCGATATGTTTAGCAAAGGCAGCCGTGTTATCGGCCACCTAAGGTTATTATAAATTCTGCTTAATCAAGCCTAAAACCGTTTGAATTTCCTCATCACTCAATGCACCTTCCTTAACAAACAGTACCTTGCCTTGCTTGTCTTGAACGATGATCGCCGATGATTCCTCTTTTAAATCCCACGCTTTGGCTATATTTCCCGCTTCATCTAGCACCATGGAAGACCACGGAAACTCTTTCTTGCTGTCTTGAGCGGAAGATTTGACAAACGATCCTGTGCCCCAAATCGCATCATCTTGGTTGATGATCGAGGTGGTTTGATAACTTTCTGCGGGAAATTGTGCGGCCGTAATGGCACCCATCAATGGTGCATTTAACGCTTTAGCACTGCTGCGACCAGCAATAGCTTGAATGACGCGTACTTTGCCTAGCAGTTGGCTGGTATCCCAAGTTTGAAAGGCCGTTTTATCATCTTGTAGAATGATTTCACCATATTTTTCCACTGAAACATCAGCAACTCGCTGACCTTGGGTAATGTTGTGTGCCATGGCAAGCGCTGGACAGCAGGCCATTAGAATGGCGATCACTCGTTTACTTTTCATTGTAGGGGTCCCCTTTAGTTGAGCAACAAAAGTATAGCACAGAATCAATAAAACCACGAAAAGAGGCCATTAACCGGTTAACAAAATGCTAACAAAGCCTCAATTCTACACGCTTATTCGCTGAGCTGGGGTGGGAAGCAGATGCCTGTTCCTCCTAACCCACAATAACCATTTGGATTTTTAGCTAAGTATTGTTGATGATAGCTTTCGGCGTAGTAGTAAGGACCAGCGGGTGCAATTTCGGTGGTAATTAAGGCTCGTTGACTGGCTGACAACGCCTGTTGGTACCGCTGCTTTGAGGCCTGTGCTATTTGCTGTTGTTGTGCTGAATAGGTATAGATAGCGGAGCGATACTGGGTGCCTTTATCGTTACCTTGACGCATGCCTTGGGTCGGATCGTGTTTTTCCCAAAAATGACTTAATAGCCTTTCTAATGGCAAGCGTTGTGGATTAAAAATCACGCGTACCACTTCAGTATGGCCAGTTTCACCACTGCATACTTCTTCGTAAGTTGGGTTTGGGGTAAAGCCGCCTGCATAGCCTACTGCAGTCGACACCACACCATCGAGTTGCCAAAATAAGCGTTCAGCGCCCCAAAAACAGCCCATACCAATCACTATTTGTTGCTGATGCTCATTAGGCTGCTCAGTGATTTTGCTGTGGTTAACGTAATGAATTTCCTCCACTGGCATAGGGGTTTCTCGTCCTTTCAGTGCTGTTTGTGCGCTGACCATTGTTTGTTTATTGAGCATGAACTTTCCTTTCGTGTGTCTATTTTGGGCTTTATTTATTGTTGTTGAGCCACTGTTTCACGTTCAGCCCCAATAATTGACTGATTTCATACAGACGAAGCGTGCTATTGGCGGTATGATTTCCAGCCATTAACGATCTGTTTACTCAACTGTTCCTTTAATTAAGCATGAGACGAAAATCATTACCAGTTCTATTCACGATGCTACTTGTTTCCACTTCCGCGTATGCCAAGGTGGCGTTAACCATTAATGGTTTACAGGGTGAATTAGAAAACAACGTTGAAGCCTATTTATCGTCTATTCTAGAGAGCGACTATTCAACGCATCCTCGTTTTCAATCTCGTTTAGAGAAAAGTATGACGGAAGCGCTTGCGGCGCTCGGTTACTATCATCCTCAATTTGAGTTTGTGGTGGCGAGCGATGAGCAAGCGCTGGTGGTTAATATTAATCCCGGGCCGTTAACCACTATTAAAGAGATGGATGTGGTGATCAGCGGGGAAGCTGAATCTGATGTTGATTTTGCCAATCTTATTAGCCGCAATGCTCTTAAAGTGGGCGCGGCGGTTAATCATGGCCAGTACGATGCTTTGAAATCGGGTATCCGTAACTTAGCGCTGCAAAAAGGTTATTTTAACGGCAATTTTGAATTAAGCCGTTTGGAAGTCGCGCCAGAGTTGAATGAAGCTTTTGTTCGTCTTCATTTTAACAGTGGTATCCGTTACCATTTTGGTCCTTCTGTTATTACTGGCAATCAAATTGAAGAGCAGCGAGTCCGCTCACTTCAGCCTTATAAAAACAATGATCCTTATCTGGTTTCCAAGGTCGGGGAATATAACCAAAACTTATCCAATACTGATTGGTTTTCCTCGGTTTTTGTCGAACCCGATCTCAGCCAACTGGAGAACGGCCGCGAACTGCCGATGAAGGTTTCCCTTGCACCGCAAGCTCGAAACCAACTTGAAACTGGTTTAGGTTACTCAACGGATGTGGGAGTGCGCGGTTCATTTAAATGGAAGAAACCTTGGGTTAACAGCCTCGGCCACAGCTTTGATAGTAGTTTCTCCCTTTCCTCCCCTGAGCAGACTATTACTGCTGGTTATAAAATTCCACTGGAAGATGTGCGGCGTGAATATTATCGAATTCAGTATGGGATGAAGAATCTCGACAACCGTGATACGAAGAGTTTGGAATCTAACTTATCGTTTGAGCGCCACTGGCTGCGTGATGGTGGCTGGCATCGAACCCTATTCGTTCGTTATTTGATAGAAAACTACGAACAAGGTTTGCAAAGTGATGTCGACCAGTTTGTATTACCGGGAGCGACCTATTCTCGTGTACGTGTTCGCGGTGGTTCAATGCCGATGTGGGGCGATAAACAGAGCATCACACTTGAGTATGGCGATCCGAATTTCGTTTCTGAAACGCGCGTGGTGCGCTTGTTGGCTGGTACGGCTTGGATACGCAGCGCTGGGCAAAACCATCGTGGTTTATTGCGTTTAGACAGTGGCGCAAACTTCAGTGAAGAGTTTGATAAACTCTCGCCTTCTCTGCGTTTCTTTGCAGGTGGCGATAACAATTTACGAGGTTATAGTTATCAATCTATCTCACCTAAAGATGCTAGCGGCGCACTGACTGGAGCCCAATACATCGCCACCAGTTCGTTGGAGTATCAATATCGTTTGGTTGGAAATTGGTGGGGTGCACTGTTTGTCGATTATGGCGATGCCTTTAATGATTCGCCGGATTGGAAAACTGGTGTGGGAGCTGGGATTCGTTGGGCTTCTCCGGTTGGACCGATCCGCTTAGATTTTGCATGGGGGCTTGACGCCAATCCCGGTGATGAATTTCAGCTGCATTTCACCTTGGGGCCTGAACTATGACCAAAGTGATGTTGAAGATAACCAAATGGGCATCGGCGATTTTATTCACCTTGTTGGGCGCGGTATTTATTGAACTCGCAGCCTTGTTGTTTACCAACACAGGGCTTAACGGCCTGTTGTGGGGAGCGCAAAAAGCGCTGCCACAACTGCAGGTTGCCAGCGCTCAAGGTGCCATTTTTCCACGTTTCACGCTCAACCAAGTCACCTTTTCCGATGAGGCATTAAAGCTCGAACTCGATCTACAGCGCGTGACATTAGCCATAAGTGCTAGCTGCTTATTGGAGCCTTCAATTTGCTTAAATGAACTTGCGATCAGTGGCTTAATGCTGGCGCTGCCAGAGCTTCCCCCTTCGACGCAAGGTGAGCCTTCGTCTGCCTCTGATCCCATTACGTCAATCTCCACACCAGTACCAATTAAGGTCGGCCGTGTTGAGCTCAATGATATTCAACTGGATATTTTTGGCAATACGCTGGCATGGAAGCAATTTTCTACCCATGCCTCATTTCAAGGTAACCGCTTACGGATTGGCAAAACCAGTTGGAGCGATATTCAACTGAAGCTTGCGACCAATGACGAGGTAGATTCAGCCTCAAGCGCACAATCCAAACCCACTCAATCCACAACCGTATCATCGACTGTTGCACCTACGGTGAAAACGCCGATTACCTTGCCAGAGGTGATCATTCCGCTGCAATTGGAAGTGGCGCGTTTTGATATTAATCGTTTTACCCTTGAGCAAGCTGAGCCTTTGGTTGTCAACCACATTGGTTTGGTTGTGAATGCTTATCAGAGCAGCGTTTCATTAAAATCATTTGAGCTTGAGCTGCCACAATTGATTGCCAACCTAAAAGCTGATGCGCAGCTGAAGGGAGACTATCCACTCAATCTCTCTTTAAAAAGCACGCTCAAAATGGCCGAAGCTCAGGGGCAAACACTGGCACTAGAGGCTTCGGGTAGCTTGGGTGATTTAACGCTCAACGCGAAACTGGGCGGGCTTGCGCAAGCAAACTTAAATGCGCAATTGGCGCTACTGCAACCTGAGATCCCGTTTGATATTTCGTTGGATGATGTTCAAGCACAGTGGCCATTGATTGGGCAAGGAGACTATTTTGTTCGCGTGCCGAGTTTAAAAACTCAAGGCTCACTCGACGGATATAGCGTGGCGCTCAATGGCCAACTGCAAGGTAAAGAGCTGCCCGATGTGACGCTGGATGTTGCTGGTAAAGGCACTTTACAGCAAATCAACTTAGATTCTTTGCTGGTCGACACCTTAGGGGGGCAAATTGCTGGCCAAGTGATGGCTAACTGGCAAGCCCCAATTCACTGGCAAGCAGCGCTGAATTTAGAACAGATTCAGCCGGGATTGCAGTGGCCGGAAGCCAAAGGCGTGATCAGCGGTAAGCTCGAAACCACGGGCGAGCTGACCGCGCAGGGCAGTTGGAACGTTGCGCTGCCTATTTTGGATATTGAGGGGGTGTTGCGTGGCTACCCACTGAATATTGAAGGTCAATTAAACGCATCAGATATGACAGGGAAAGGCGCTTTTACTGTGTCGACCAGCGGCTTAACGTTAGCCCATGGACCCAACCAGATTACGGCCAAAGGTGAGCTGGATAAAGAGTGGCGTATGGGCTTATCGGTTGATTTTGCGGATCTGGTGAAAAGTGTTCCTGATTTGCACGGCAAAGTGATTGGCGATATTTATCTGCGTGGCGATTTACAGCAGCCACAAATTAAGCTGCGCCTTAATGCAAATGATCTTGCTTGGCAGCAACAAGCGACTCTAAAGCAGGTGACCTTAACCGGTGATGTGACGCCACTGCCTGTGCCACAAGCCGAAGTGAAGTTGCAGGCAAGGCTGTTGAGCTACCAACAGCAGTTAGTTGATCGTATTGACTTGCATTTTTCAGGTACCCAAGCGCAGCATCAACTGAGCTTAGACGTCATTTCAAATCTGATTTCAACCAGCTTAGCGATCAGTGGATCTTTTGAAGATAAGCCGACGATGCAGTGGCAAGGTGCGCTGGAACGAGTACAACTGTCCACAGAACAAGGGCCGTGGCTATTAAACCAAGCGACACCTGTTGCGGTTAATATCGAGAAGCAGCAAGCCACGATTGCCGCGCATTGTTGGCAGCAAGAGGGAGCATCGCTCTGCTTAGATAAAGACGCGACTGTGGGGCAAAGTGGCGCGGCCGAGCTCTCTCTCAACCATTTTGATTTTCAGCAAATCGCAATGTTTTTACCGCAAGAGACTCAACTTAAAGGCCAAGCCGATGTCAGTCTCACCGCTCAATGGGCGCCCAATACCGCGCCTCAAGCGAAAGTATTACTCAGCTTAAGCCAAGGTGCAGTCACGCAGCACATCGATCAAGCCATTACTTTAGGTTGGGATAGTGTCACTATTGACAGTACGCTTGAACAGAACAAGCTGTTTGCTCGTTGGCTAGTGGATGTGACCGATAATGGCGATCTGTCGGGGCAAATCACCATTGCGGATCTAATGGCAAAAGAAAAAATGATGGATGGCGCATTAACGCTTTCCACTTTTAATATTGATTTTCTACAGCAGCTGCTTGGGGATTATAGCCAAGCGAAATCGAAGGTTCGCAGTCAACTTGCCTTCAGTGGGCCGATGTTGCACCCGAAAGTGATGGGCAGCGTGGTGGTGGATGACATTGTCGTCAAAGGCGATATTTCGCCGCTGGATGTTACCTCGGGCCGAGTGGCGATGGACTTTAATGGTTACCAAGCCTTGCTCAATGCAGCGATTCAAACAGCGGATGGCGAGTTGAGTATCAAGGGGGATGTCGACTGGCAGAAAATGGAGCAGTGGCGTGCCAACCTGCGCGTGTTGGCCGATGAGCTATTGGTGGATCTGCCGCCTATCGTCAAGATTAAAGTTATCCCAGACATGAGCATTACGCTGGAACCTCAACTGGCCACTGTGACAGGAAATATTAACCTGCCTTGGGGACGTATTGTGGTAGAAGAGTTGCCATCAAGTGCGATCAGTGTTTCTAAAGATCAAGTGATATTGGACGCTGCTTTGCAGCCTGTGAGCGAGCAAAGCGTCATGCCATTTAACGTTGAAACTAATGTAAACATCTCGATTGGTGATGATTTCAGGCTCAGTGCCTTTGGTTTGCAAGGCGGGTTGATTGGCCGCCTCAATGTGGCGCAAAAGGATAAAGGCCCAATGATTACTGGAGAAGTAAACATTCAAAATGGTTCGTATCGCTCTTTTGGACAAGATTTGTTGATCCAAGAAGGTAAAATTTTAATGAATGGACCAGTGGATCAACCTTATGTTTCTATTCGAGCCGTGCGCAACCCTAATAACACACAAGATGGTGTTATTGCTGGGGTGAAAGTGACGGGGCCCGCTGATGAACCTGCGGTTTCTATTTTTTCAGAACCCGCGATGCCACAAGCCAATGCTCTTTCTTACCTACTTCGTGGTCAGAATATTGATGGTGAGGCGGGTGGCAATGCGATGACTACTGCGCTGATTGGTCTGAGCTTGGCACAAAGCGGTAAAGTGGTGGGTGAAATTGGCCAAGCTTTTGGCGTACAAGATCTACAGTTGGATACGGCTGGTGACGGTGATGATTCACAAGTGACAGTGAGTGGTTATATTTTACCGGGATTACAAGTGAAATATGGCGTTGGTATTTTCAGTTCGGTCGGTGAATTTACCGTGCGTTATCGCTTAATGAGAGATCTGTACATTGAAGCGGTATCCGGCCTTGATAGCGCGGTGGATCTTTTGTATCAGTTTGAATTTAACTAGGGACGGTTACATGCAACATCTGATTTTTGTCTACGGTACATTACGCCGTGGTGAAAGTAATGCACACCTGCTTGAGACAAGCGAAATGTTGGGCTCATTCTGCACACAGCCTGACTACGCGCTGTACGATCTAGGTCCATATCCTGGATTGACTCAGGGTCAGCAATCGATAGTCGGTGAGGTATATCGAGTGGATGAGCAAACACTAGCAAAACTCGATATTTTAGAAGATATTCCTATCGAATATCGCCGTGAAACGGTTGATACCCCATTTGGCCGTGCGTGGATTTATCTCTATCAAGATCACCGCCGTCTTACTGCTGTGATTGATTCTGGAGACTGGTGCCAACGGGTGTAACGAACGGCGTTGAAAATGGAAATAAAAAAGCCATATCGCGCGTTAGCAGGATGTGGCTTTTTATTTATAACGACACTTATACCCTTCCTACTTGAAGCTGCAGCGGTGTTGGCTACGTTTGTTCACCCCAATCACATAGTTTGCCTATGAGCATGGGGACTCACTTGCCGCCTACCTGCAACTCCAAGTTGTTTGGGTATATAACTATCGTGACTGTTTAATGATGGTGACTACTTTTGAGCGCGTTCAAATGAAGTCAGGATTTCAGCTCGCGCGGCAGCGGCATCTTCCCATCCATCGACTTTGACCCATTTGCCCGCTTCAAGCTCTTTATAGCGTTCAAAGAACTGTGTAATTTGCGCCTTCAGTAGTGCTGGCAGGTCATTTACGTCTTGAATGTGGTCGTACTCTTTGGTGAGCTTGGAGTGAGGAACCGCCACCACTTTGGCATCTTCACCAGACTCATCGGTCATCTTCAATACGCCAACTGGGCGGCAGCGAATCACCGAGCCTGGCATCAGCGGATAAGGGGTGGGCACCAACACATCGACAGGATCGCCATCGAGCGATAAGGTGTGATTTACATAACCGTAGTTGCATGGGTAGAACATAGGTGAAGACATGAAACGGTCCACAAATACCGCGCCAGATTCTTTGTCGACTTCGTATTTGATTGGGTCGGCGTTGGCTGGAATTTCAATCACCACGTAAATATCATCAGGCAGTGATTTTCCTGCCGGAACGTTGTTTAAGCTCATTTAGCATTTCCTTTTTCGTCGCTGGACTTAAATTGTGTTGGGTTGATTAACAGAACGTAAACGCTTGTGTTGCAACTTTAGCGGTAAATAGGAAACGGTGTAAACCGTAAAAAGAGAGCCTTGCCTCATATTTATCGATAAAAAAAGCGCCTAGAGTTAGGCGCTCACTGAGCTTGTTTAGTCACGGTTGAGTTCTAAAAACTCTTCCAATTTTCGGACCATATTTTTTGAACCGCAGAAGAATGGCACACGTTGATGTAGCTCTGTCGGTTTAATATCTAATACGCGATTGACACCATCAGAAGCAATACCGCCTGCTTGTTCAATCAAAAACGCCATTGGATTGCATTCATACAATAGACGCAGCTTGCCGTTTGGATGGCTTTGCGTGCTTGGGTATAGATAGATGCCACCTTTGAGCAGATTACGGTGAAAATCCGCCACCAATGAACCAATGTAACGTGAGGTGTAAGGGCGATTATCTTCAGGCACACTCTCTTGGCAATATTTAATGTATTTTTTGACGCCGGTTGGAAAGCGGATGTAGTTACCTTCATTGATGGAGTAAATTTTACCATCATCGAAGGTCATCATATTGGGGTGTGAAAGATAGAAAGTGCCGAGTGACGGGTCATAAGTAAAGCCATTTACGCCGTTGCCAGTGGTGTAGACTAACATGGTTGAAGAGCCGTAAATGACATAACCGGCCGCAACCTGTTTATTGCCTAGTTGTAAGAAGTCTTCTTGCGTTGGGGGCGTGCCAACCGGCGATACGCGGCGATAAATAGAAAAAATCGTGCCGACAGAGACATTGACATCGATGTTGGATGAGCCGTCCAGCGGGTCCATCAACACCACGTATTTTGCGTTTTTGTTGAGCTCTTTGCTGAACGCAACCGCTTCATCTTCTTCTTCACTGGCGACACCACACACTTGATCGCGCGCTTCAAGCGCCGCTTTAAATTTTTCGTTGGCGTAGACATCGAGTTTTTGTTGTTCTTCGCCTTGAATATTATCTGAGCCCACCGCACCAGTAATATCAGCAAGGCCCGCTTTGTTGATTTCTCTGTTAACAATTTTTGCCGCAAGACGAATAGAGGACAACAGAGATGAAAGATCACCGCTTGCGTGGGGGAAGTCATGTTGTTTCTCAACAATAAACTCGCCAAGAGTGCGAATCTCAGACATGTTATTTCCTTAACATAGCTATATAGGATAGGGAGTGATTGTTTCACAACGCATCCTCTTACTGGGATGTCGGCCGAAACGAGTCACCCATTTGATAACGTTTGGGTAACAATGAGATTCTAGGGCTTAGATCTTTTTAATGGTAATGAAGTAACAGATTGAGATCTCAATTTGTTTGTCGACTTTTGATAAGTTGCAAACATGCTCGCTTTTCTTAAATGGATGGTGATAATGGAGGCAATCACTCACAACGCCATGTGCGAGGCTAGGATTTATGCATATTCACATTCTTGGGATTTGCGGTACGTTTATGGGCGGTGTTGCCGTTTTAGCGCGGCAATTAGGTCATAAAGTTACCGGCAGCGACGCCAACGTTTACCCACCGATGAGTACGTTATTGGAGTCTCAAGGTATCGAGATTATCGAAGGCTTTGACCCTGCTCAATTAGAGCCCAAGCCTGATTTGGTGGTGATTGGCAACGCCATGAGTCGCGGCAATCCGTGTGTTGAATATGTGCTGAACCACAACTTGCGTTACACCTCTGGCCCGCAATGGTTGCAAGAGTTTCTGTTGCATGACCGCTGGGTCCTTGCGGTCGCTGGCACACACGGTAAAACCACTACGTCGAGCATGTTGGCGTGGATCTTAGAAGATTGCGGTTACCAACCGGGCTTTTTGGTGGGAGGCGTACTTGGCAACTTTGGCATTTCTGCGCGTTTGGGCGAAAGCATGTTTTTTGTGGTAGAAGCCGATGAATATGACAGTGCTTTTTTCGATAAGCGTTCTAAGTTTGTCCATTATCACCCACGCACTTTAGTGTTGAATAACTTAGAGTTTGATCATGCAGACATTTTTGACGATCTTGAAGCGATTAAGCGCCAATTTCATCATCTAGTGCGTACTGTTCCGGGCAATGGTCGTATTTTTGCTCCGCAAAAAGAGCGCGCATTAGCGGATGTTCTCGCACGTGGCTGCTGGAGCGAAACTGAGTTTACCGGTGAGCAAGCGCAGTGGAAAGCTGAAAAAATCACGCGTGATGGTTCGCAATTTGATGTGTTCTTTGACAATGAACGCGTGGGGCGCGTAACTTGGGATTTGGTTGGCGATCATAATGTCGATAACGCCTTAATGGCGATTGGCGCGGCGCGTCACGTAGGGGTCACTCCAGATTTAGCCTGTCAAGCTTTGGGCAAATTTATCAATACCAAACGTCGTTTAGAGCTCAAAGGCGAAGTGAACGGTATTACGTTGTATGACGATTTTGCTCATCATCCAACGGCCATTGAACTTACTTTGGGTGGTTTACGTAACAAGGTAGGCGATCAGAAAATTATCGCGGTTTTAGAGCCTCGTTCGGCTACGATGAAGTTGGGCGTGCATAAGCAAACTTTAGCGGCGTCATTACAGCAAGCCGATTCAGTTTATCTCTATCAGCCGAACAATCTTGCTTGGTCGGTGCAGGATGTGGCTGACCAATGCTCACAACCAGCGCAAGTGAATGATGATATTGATGCTTTCGTCGCGCAAATTGCGCAGCAAGCCCAGCCGGGCGATCACATTTTGGTGATGAGCAATGGTGGCTTTGAAGGTATTCATAACAAGCTCCTACTTGCATTAAATCAAGCCATGTAATGCCAGCGACACAAACGAAATAGAGAGTTATGACAACAAAACAGCAAGCCATCACTTTAGCCTTTACTGGCGCTTCAGGTGCTCCTTACGGACTTCGTCTGTTGGAGTGTTTATTGGCTGCAGATTACCGAGTGTATCTGCTGATCTCTTCGGCCGCGCGCGTTGTGCTTGCAACCGAGCACGGTTTGAAGTTGCCCAGTGGAACTGAGGCGGCCAAAGCGGCGTTGGTGGAACATTTACACTGTGATGCCTCACAGCTTGTCGTGTGCGGCAAAGAAGAGTGGTTCTCACCAGTGGCTTCGGGCTCTGCTGCGCCAAAACAGATGGTGGTGTGCCCATGTTCAGCAGGCAGCGTTGCGGCGATTGCCCATGGCATGTCCGATAATTTGATCGAACGTGCTGCCGATGTCGTGATGAAAGAGCGTGGCCAACTGGTGTTAGTGGTGCGCGAAACGCCGTTTTCCACCTTACATTTAGAAAACATGCTCAAGTTGTCGCAAATGGGCGTCACCATTATGCCCGCTGCCCCCGGTTTTTATCATCAGCCGCAGTCAATTGAAGACTTGGTCGATTTTATGGTGGCGCGTATTTTAGACCATTTAGGCGTTGAACAAGGGCTTGTGCCGCGTTGGGGATATGACTCACGCCCAACGGTATAGCTTATTGCGTTAATTCCAATTACAATCCACCTCACTCAACGGGGAGCAAATCATTCATCTCAATGAATGCTGCTGAGATCAAGCGTGAGCTTGGGACCCGTAAACCTGAACCAGATAATGCTGGCGTAGGAATTGGGTTAGGATCTCAGAATAGGAATAATGGAATATTCTCATCCTCCTCAAGCCTGTGCCGCTCAACCAAGGAGAGCGACCAGTTGAACACCACTCTTAATACCATTGCACTTGCTACCATCACCTCTTTTTCAGCGCATGCCGCTGACAATATCCTTACCGTTTATACCTATGACTCGTTCGCATCAGAATGGGGCCCGGGACCGGCGATTGAAAAAGCATTCGAAGCACAATGCGCTTGCGATCTTCAGTTTGTGGCACTCGATGATGGGGTATCGATCCTAAACCGTTTACGTCTTGAAGGTAATAACAGTAAAGCAGACATCGTACTCGGTTTAGATAACAACTTAATGGCCGAGGCCAAACAGACTGGCTTATTGACAAATCATAATGTCGAGACGAGCCAAGTCACGCTACCCGGTGGTTGGAGTGATGAAACGTTTGTTCCTTATGATTACGGCTATTTTGCCTTTGTTTACAATAAAGAGAAATTAGCAAACCCACCGAAAAGCTTAAAAGAGTTGGTAGAGAAGCGCGATGATCTTAAAGTTATTTATCAAGATCCACGCACTTCAACACCCGGTCAAGGCTTACTGCTGTGGATGAAATCTGTCTATGGTGAGAAAGCCAATTTAGCATGGCAACAGCTCGCCAATAATACGGTGACAGTCACCAAAGGTTGGTCAGAAGCCTATGCGATGTTTCTAAAAGGTGAGTCCGATCTGGTGCTCTCTTACACCACCTCTCCAGCCTATCATTTGATTGCGGAGAATGACGCCAAGTACGCGGCTGCCGATTTTGCCGAAGGACACTACATGCAAGTGGAAGTGGCTGCGAAAGTAAAACACAGTGATAACGGCAAATTGGCCGATGAGTTCATGCACTTTATTTTAAGTGATCAATTTCAGTCGGTGATGCCAACCGGAAACTGGATGTATCCTGTGACGTCTGTCGTGCTACCGAAAGGTTTTGAAACGCTGGCTGTGCCATCAAAGGCGCTTACCTTTAGCGCACAAGAGGTGTCTGAGATGCGTAAAGCGTGGATCCGTGAGTGGCAAACTGCCTTAACGTTTTAAGGTGCGATAAAGTTTGAATGCTATTCCTAAAATAGGCATTGGGGTCGCGATACTTGTCGCGACCTTTGTCATCAGTGCGTTGGCGGCGTTGCTGTTACAAGCACCCAGCTTAAATGTGCTGCACGTATGGCAAGACCCGTATTATCGCCATGTTACTCAATTTAGTTTTTACCAAGCTAGCTTGTCGATGCTGCTCAGTGTTGGTTTCGCGCTTCCTGTTGCTCACGCACTTTACCGTCGTCGATTTTGCGGACGTGCGCTGCTGATCAAATTGTTTGCAACGACCTTAGTGCTTCCAGTGCTGGTGGGCGTATTTGGTTTGTTGGCCATTTATGGTAATAGCGGCCTGCTCGCCTCGCTGTTCGCGTGGTTTGATAGCAAACTGCCGTTTTCCATTTACGGATTAAACGGTATTTTACTGGCGCATCTGTTTTTTAATCTCCCGTATGCCAGCCGTTTATTGCTGCAAGCGTTAGAGTCGATCCCGGCTGAACAACATAAGTTATGCGCGCATCTTGGCATGAGTCATTGGCACAAATTTCGTTGGGTTGAATGGCCACGTTTACGTCAGCAGCTTCCTCATGTCTGTGGTTTGGTGTTCATGCTCTGTTTTACCAGTTTTGCCACTGTGATGGCACTTGGCGGCGGGCCTAAATCAACCACGATTGAGCTGGCGATTTATCAGGCGATCAAATTTGATTTTGATTTACAAGCCGGCGCGCTGCTTGCGCTGTGGCAGATGCTGTTATGCGGGCTGCTGTCTCTATCCATTTCACGTCTAGCGAAGCCGTTAGCCATCACCACAGGGCGTCAAGCGAGTGATTATGTGGTTAGTCGAGACAATCGAAAAGCGCAATGTTGGGACGGCGCATGGATCTTCCTTGCGTTGCTGTTAGTACTTCCGCCGCTGGTGATGGTCATCTTGAGCGGTTTAAATTCGCAGCTTTTTCACGTCTTGAGCGATGAGCAATTCTGGCGTGCGCTTTGGGCTTCACTGCAAGTGGCGTTATTGGCAAGCGTGGTTGCTGTTTCGGCTGGGGTTGCCATACTCATCACGACTCGCGCTTGGCGCCTGCAGCAGCACAACCGTAAGGCGGACCAATTAGAGTTGATTGGCGCGATTATTTTGGTCACGCCAGGGCTTGTTATCAGCACCGGGCTTTTTCTGTTGCTGCGTATCTGGACCGATGCATTTAGCCTAGCGTATTGGGTAGTTTTTTTCGTCAATGGCTTAATGGCATTGCCATATGTGTTGAAAACATTGGCGCAACCTATGCTGCATATTGCGCAGCAATATCAATGGTTATGTGCCAGCCTTGGCATTAAAGGGTGGCAGCGTTTGCAAGTGATTGAGCTGCGTGCGTTGCGTAAACCCTTAGCGCATGCCTTTGCGATCAGCTTTTTGCTCTCAATGGGGGATTTAAGTGCGATTGCTCTATTTGGTAGCCAAGAGTTTAGAACCTTACCGCTTTACCTGTTCCAACTGCTGGGCAGTTACCAAATGCAAGCGGCGGCGGTGGTTTCCCTTACGCTGTTGCTACTCAGTGTGGGTTGTTTTGCCCTCATTGAGCGGTTATTTCACTCACATTCAAAGGTAAAGCAATGTTAGAACTCAAGGCCGTGCACTATGAGTATCAACAGGAGTGGTTTGAATTTTCGCTCTCTGTACCGCGAGGGGCGATTCTCTCTTTGATGGGGCCAAGTGGTGCGGGCAAGTCGACTTTACTGAGCTTAGTTGCGGGCTTTATTGCACCGAAAAGCGGCGATATCCAAGTGCAAGGGCAATCTTTACTTGGGCAAGAGCCACACTTGCGTCCTTTTTCGATGCTGTTTCAAGAGCACAATCTTTTTGCCCATCTCACTGTGCGTGAAAATATTAGCCTTGGGCTACATCCTGGGCTGAAATTAACCCCTTCACAAAAGGCGTTGGTTGAGTGCGCCGCGCAGCAAGTTGGTTTGGCTGCGCTACTTGATCGCTTGCCTGAGCAGCTCTCAGGGGGGCAGCGTCAACGAGTTGCTCTGGCGCGCTGTTTTGTACAACCACATCCTATCTGGCTGCTGGATGAGCCCTTTTCCGCCTTGGATCCGCTACTCAGAGAAGAGATGCTGCTTTTGGTTAAGCAGTTAGCCGCAGAAAGAGAGATCACTGTTGTGATGGTGACGCACCATATTAGTGATGCCAAAGCGATTGCGAGCCATTTTGCGTTTATGGCTCAAGGACATGTGTTAGTGAGTGATCGTATTGAGGCACTTTCCGCGCAACACGCAGACGCGCAGCTCAGTGATTTTGTGCGTGCGGGGGAATAAAAAAACCTCACACGTTTAGGTGAGGTTTTGGCATCTAATCAGCACTATGACAGGTTAAACTGACTTATCGTTATGCTCTCTGAGCACTTGGAAAATCTCTCGTGATGCTCTTGGTGGTTTGCTGTTGGCTTTCTCTTTATTTGCTTGACGCGCTAATTGGCGCAGACGTTGACGATCCATCTCTGGATAGAGTGCCATCGCATCTTCAATCGCGCTGTCACCTTTCTCAACAATACGATCACGCATCTGTTCGAGCTTGTGCAGCATGGCGGTATTTTGTGAGTGCTTGTTACGCAGTTTATCCAATGCCGCTTGAATCGGTTCGGCATCGATGGTACGCATCATTTTACCAATGTATTGCAGTTGGCGGCGTCTGGCTTCCATGCTAAAACGCTGAGCATCTTTGATGGCATCCATCAAATCTTCAGACATCGGGATTTTTGCTAACTGAGACGGCTTCAGAGCAACCAGCTCTTCACCCAGTTTTTGTAGCTCAGTCATGTCGTTTTTCATTTCGGTTTTGCTAACCCAAATGATCTCCTCTTCTTCTTCCCAAGGAGCTTTTTGATTCTTACGCGCCATTTTCTTCATCTATTGAGTTATGTATGTCAGCTATTTTAGCAAAAATCGTGGGGAGAAAGCGAAATTCTTGTTATCCTAATGACATTGTTTGCTAATAATTGATGAGATATGGACGTAAAACAACAAGTTGCTCAGCAGCGCATCGAACTTGAAGCGGCGGTTGCCAAGGCATTAGAGATGGCTGCGCTCAGTTCTGATGCTGCCGAAGTGGCGATCACCAAAAGTACCGGCCTGAGTGTTTCGACGCGAATGTGTGAAGTTGAAAACGTAGAATTTAACAGTGATGGGGCATTAGGCATCACTGTGTATCGTGGGCAACGTAAAGGCAGTGCGTCGACGTCAGATCTCAGTGAAAAAGCAATTGCGCAGACGGTCGCTGCAGCGCTTGATATTGCGCTGTACACTTCTGAAGATCCTTATGCAGGCCCTGCACCTAAAGAGTTAATGGTGCGAAATATTCCTGATTTAGATCTCTTCCATCCCGATGAACCTAACCCGGACATGGCCGCTAAAATTGCCATTGCTGCAGAAGAGAAAGCGTTAGCTTACAGCAACAAGATCAAACAAAGTGATGGCGCAAGTTATGACAGCCATTACGGTGTCAAAGTGTATGGTAATAGCCATGGCTTGCTCGCGAGTTATGCCTCTAGCCGTCATAGCATTAGCTGCTGCGTGATTGGTGAGGGTAAAAATGGTGAGATGGAGCGTGATTATAGCTATACCGTTGCACGTCACCGCGACGATTTATGGTCACCAGAGCTGGTCGGGCAACAAGCTGCAGAAAAAACCATCAGCCGTTTAGATGCAAAAAAACTGAAGACGGGCAAAGTTCCGGTGATGTTTGCCGCAGATGTAGCGACAGGTTTGATTGGCCATTTGGTGATGGCGATCAGTGGTGGTAGCTTGTATCGTAAATCTTCCTTTTTACTTGATAAGTTAGGCGAGAAAATTTTACCCGATTGGTTCAATATTGCCGAAAAACCCCATGTATTACGTGCGTTAGCATCAAGCCCATTTGATAGTGAAGGGGTGTTTACGCAAGACCGCCAAATCATTACCGATGGTGTGCTCTCGACTTATCTTCTGAGCAGCTACGCCGCTCGTAAAATGAAGATGACTCCAACTGGTCATGCGGGTGGCATCCATAACTGGTATGTTCAATCCACAGGACAGAATTTTGAGCAGATGCTTAAAGCGTTAGGCACAGGCTTGTTAGTCACTGAAGTGATGGGCCAAGGTGTTAATGCAGTGACAGGTGATTATTCGCGTGGCGCCGCTGGTTTCTGGGTTGAAAACGGTGTGATTCAATACCCTGTATCTGAGATTACTATCGCGGGTAATTTGAAAGATATGTTCCAGCAAATGGTGGCGGTAGGGAGTGATGTCGAAACACGCTCGCAAATCCAAACCGGGTCTATTTTACTTGAATCGATGAAAATTGCGGGCGAATAATCGCTTAAGCTGAATATGAAAAAGCTTGGTATAACAACCAAGCTTTTTTTGTGGGTGGTTTGGTTATGTATCACTATCGGGTTACATTAAAATAGGGCTACATCAAAATGGTCGCCAAGCCGAGAAAGACCGAAAGCCCAACCACATCGGTGACGGTTGTTAACGCCATTCCACCAGCAAGAGCCGGGTCGATTTTCATTTTTTTCAGTAAAATTGGGATGGTGACACCGGCGATCCCGGCAATGAGTAGGTTGGTCATCATCGCGGCGGAAATGATGCCGCCAAGCATCCAATTTCCTTTCCATACCACCACAATGCCGCCAATGATGGTGGCCCACATGATGCCATTTAAGAAACCGATCGCCGCTTCTTTGAACAGCAATTCACGTTGGTTACTGTCACCGATATGACCTAATGCTAGACCACGAATGACCAAGGCCACGGTTTGGTTACCTGCGACACCCCCCATAGAGGGTACTATGGTCATTAGTACCGCAATGGCGGCCATTTGATCCAGTGTCGCTTCAAACATGTTGGAAACTGACGCGGCGGCGAGGGCGGCCAAAACATTTGCTCCAAGCCAGATGGTCCGTTTACGAGCGGATTTGACTACCGGAGCAAAGGTATCTTCGTCATCGTTCATACCAGCCATACTCATCATTGAGTGTTCGGCATCTTCACGAATGATGTCAACAACGTCATCAATGGTGATCCGACCGACCAAGTGCTGGTTTTCATCCACCACAGGCGCGGACACCCAGTTGCGACGTTCAAACAGGCTGGCAACATCTGAGTCGCTGGTGGTGACCAAAATCGCTTCATCGGCATCATCCATGACTTCACTTACTGGAATATCCGGTTGCGTGGTCAGTAAGGTGGTGAGTGAGAGATGCCCAATCAGCTTACTTTCATCGTCAATCACGTAAAGTGCATCGGTTGCTTCGGGCAGATCGCCGCGCATGCGTAAATAGCGTAAAACCACGTCAATATCAACGTCAGCACGGATGGTGATCACGTCGGTATTCATGATCCCGCCGGCTGTTTCCTCTGAATAGGAGAGTGCGGTTTCAACGCGCTGGCGATCAGCGCTGTCCATTTGCGAAAGCACTTCGCGTGACACGTCATCTGGCAAGCTACGCAGTACATAGGCCACGTCATCGGTGTCCATACCTTCGGTCGCTTCTGCCAGTTTCTCGGGTGCCATTTTGGAAACGAGGGCATCTTTGACGTCTTCGTTGAGCTCATCAAGGATTTCACCGTAGTCTTCTGGATCGGTGAGTTGCCATAACACCTCCCGGCTTTTACGTGGAGAGGCTTCTAAGAGGTGAGCAATATCTTCTGGCTCCATGTCCTGCAATTGGCGACGGACATGGACAAAACGACCATTTTCTAAAGCTTCGCTGACTTCTTGGAGGGTTAGGTGAGCTTGATCAAATTCAATTTGCTCGGCCATGGTTTCCCCCTACTTAGGATTCTTACAATGTGTTGAATAATAACTTAATTCTAGGCCTTATTTAATAAGTTCTTATTAAGCGCTGAATTTATTTTGGCTATCAGGGGCACGCATGCGCTGTCTGTGGGAGAGTGGAGTGTAAGCCTTGTGCTTACTCGTCTTCATCGAATTTATGTTCAATCAGCGAACTAACCGCTTGCAAAGCAGGCTCTGCTTGTGAGCCTTCAGCATTGATGGTGATGTATTGACCTTGTGCGGATTCGAGCATCAATAAACCCATCACACTGTCTGCAGTGGCTTCTTTTCCTTCTTCACTTTGAATGGTGACCAGCGCATCAAAAGATTGCGACAGTTCAACCAGCTTAACGGCTGCACGAGCATGAAGGCCCAAGCGATTTTGGATTAAAACCGTTTTACTTAATAGTGGCATACCATCGCTCCTATTGCTGTTTTTCTAATGATGTATGGCGTATCTGTACTTGGTGCCCCAATTGAGCAAAGTACTCGCCAAGCTGTTGAGTCAGGTAAACGGAGCGGTGTTTACCACCGGTGCAGCCAATTGCAATCGTGAGATAACTGCGGTTGTTTTTTTCGAGCATCGGCAGCCAGTATTCAACAAACTTTTGAATTTGTTGTTTCAGTTCAATTACTTCGCTATGGCGTTCAAGAAAAGACTTAATTGGCGCATCTAGGCCAGTTAATGGGCGAAGATCGGGTTCCCAGTGTGGGTTGGGTAAAAAACGCACATCAAACACGTAGTCTGCATCACTGGGTAGCCCATATTTGAAGCCAAAAGACTGAAACACCATCACCAGATCTTTGCGCTCACGTCCTTCAATTCGCATGCGTACGGTTTCGCTCAACTCATGCAACGATTGATTACTGCTATCGAGCACTAAATCGGCTTGCTCTTTGAGCGGTGCAAGCAGCGACTTTTCCAATTCAATCGCTTGCGCCAGTGAAGGTTTATCGGCGTTCAATGAGAGAGGATGGATACGACGCGTTTCGCTGTAGCGCTTGAGTAGTGTCTCTTTGCTGGCGTCGAGAAACAGTACGCTGACATCGTTATTCTGTTTTAGCTGCTCTAACACATCCGCAACCAAGCTAGGCTCTTGGGGCAAGTTACGGATATCAATACTCACCGCGACATTTTGTTTGCTGCCTTGGACTGATTGAATAAACGCATCCAACAAGTTGACGGGAAGGTTATCGACACAATAGTAGCCGAGATCCTCCAGTACTCGTAAAGCAACGCTTTTTCCTGCGCCTGATTGACCACTCACAACGATTAAACGCATAGTTTTGGCTCGGTGGTTATTGGTTAGTCATGATGTCGTACAGCTCTTGATCGCTTTGTGCACTTCGAAGCTGTTTTAAAACTTGTTTGTCATTGAGGCGCTCGGCCATACAAGCGAGCGTTTTTAAATGCTCTTTGCACTGATCTTCAGGAACGAGCAAAGCAAACAGCAGATCGACAGGGCGGTTATCAATGGCATCAAACTCAATCGGTTCTTCACACTGCAGCAAAACGGCAATGGCGCGATCGCTGTTGGTCATTCTTGCATGAGGAATGGCGATGCCATTACCAATACCAGTACTGCCCATTTTTTCTCGGCTGAGCATGCATTCAAACAGCTCGGTTGAATTTTGACCTGAATGCTCAGCAGCGATTTCGCTAATGATTTCTAGGGCTCTTTTTTTACTGGTGCATTGGACGGCACTTTTGGTGCAGTCCAATGAGAGTACTTCGCTTAATTGCATGATTAATGACTACTTAGCTTTTCTTTATGCTTGTTGAGTTGTCTTACGAGTTTATCCACTAAACTATCGATGGCAGCATACATATTTTCATTGTCGGCCATTGCGTGGATATCACCTTGGTTTATGTGAAGCGTAGCTTCAGCGATCTGTTGTACTTTTTCAACACGTAAAACAACCTGTACGTTATTGATATGGTCAAAAAATCGCTCAAGTTTTTGAAACTTCGAGTTTACATAGTCTTGCATTGAATCGGTCAGATCAATGTGATGGGCATTAATGTTGATTTGCATAGACTTTCCTTCTCTGTTTTGTGCCTTACAGTAGGCGTTTGCGCTGACTCGATGGAGCGATGCCCAATGATTCACGGTATTTAGCTATCGTCCTTCTAGCTACCTGAATTCCTTGGTCAGCCAGTAGATCTGCAATTTTACTGTCACTTAATGGTTTGGCTGTATTTTCAGCGGCCACCAGTTTTTTAATCAGTGCTCGTATTGCAGTCGATGAACACTCTCCTCCGCTGTCGGTATTGACATGGCTGGAGAAGAAGTATTTCAATTCGAAAATACCACGCGGAGTATGCATGTACTTCTGCGTTGTCACCCTTGATATGGTGGATTCATGCATTTCTACCGCTAAAGCAACGTCATTGAGTACCATTGGCTTCATTGCTTCTTCACCATACTCAAAGAAATCACGTTGATGTTCAACAATACACTTGGCAACTTTGAGCAGTGTCTCGTTTCTACTTTCTAAACTCTTAATAAGCCATTTTGCTTCTTGCAAATTGCTGCGAATGTAGTTGCTATCGGCACTGTTACCTTTGCCTAGTGCTGCATATTGTTGATTTATTTTAAGTTTTGGTACGCTGTCTGGGTTTATTGTGACCACCCATTTGCCATGATCTTTGTAAACAGACACGTCAGGCACAACGTATTCGGCGTGCTCGGTTGAAATATTATTTCCCGGTCTTGGATCCAGTTGTTGAATGAGCTGCAATACCTCTCGCAGATCTTCTTCTTTTAACTTGGTTTCTTTGATGATCAACTTGTAGTCACGGTTGCCGAGCAGATCAATGTGTTGGATCAGCAGCTGTTTAGCTTCTTCTAACCAAGAGGTATTGGCAGGGTAGGTCGCTAATTGTAAAAGCAGGCAATCTTGGAGGTTGATTGAAGCCACACCGAGTGGGTCAAACTGTTGAATTCGTTTACGGACCGCTTCAATTTCATCAAGTTCGATCTCTTCATCGGCAAAGCTTTCTAAAATATCATCTAAAGAAACGGTGAGATAACCGTAGTCATCGATGGCGTCAATCAAGGCAAGAGCAATGCTGCGGTCGGTGTCGCTAAACGGTGTGAGATCTAATTGCCACAGTAGATAATCTTGCAGGGTTTGCGTGGTTTCACCTTGATACACGGGCATGTCATCATCAAGGGCGATCCCTGTGCTGCCTGTGTTAGCGCTGTAGACATCATCCCACGTAGTATCGATCTCAAGCTCGCTGCTGATTTCGGATTTCTCGATTAACTCAGAGCTGTCTTGGGGTTCAATATCTAACACTTCAGCACTGGTTTCTTTATCCTCATTGATGCTATGAACATCAGCGGTAGCATTCTCTTCATAGCCCTCTTCAACATCCAATAATGGATTGGACTCTAGGGCCTCTTGGATCTCTTGTTGGAGTTCCAATGTGGAGAGTTGCAACAAACGAATAGCTTGTTGTAACTGCGGTGTCATCGCTAATTGCTGGCCAAGCTTCAGTTGTAATGAGGGTTTCATTCAGTACTAGTTACCTTATTATTTTTAGAATTGATGTCACTCTCTACTTAATCATAGACGGAATTATCATAGACGGAATTGTTCGCCGAGATAAACTTGTTTTACCTCTTCGTTATTGAGCACGTCATGTGGCGTTCCTTCTGCGATCAAACGACCTTGGCTTACAATATAGGCTTTTTCACAGACGTCCAATGTTTCTCGAACGTTGTGGTCAGTGATCAAAACGCCTAAGCCACGATCTCGCAGGTGTTGAATGATCTTTTTGATGTCGATAACCGAAATGGGGTCAACCCCAGCGAAGGGTTCATCAAGCAAGATAAATTGTGGATTCGCGGCAAGCGCGCGGGCAATTTCAACTCGGCGACGTTCACCCCCCGATAGCGCCATTCCAGCACTATGCCGAATATGCTGAATGTGGAACTCTTCTAGTAGATCTTCGAGTTTGTCTTGGCGCTCTTCGCGAGTCATAGTTTCACGGGTTTCAAGCACCGCCATGATGTTTTCTTCGACCGATAATTTTCGGAAGATAGAGGCTTCTTGAGGTAGATAGCCAATCCCTAAGCGTGAGCGGCTGTGCATCGGTAGAATACTGATGTCGTGATCATCAATACTGATTTTACCTTCATCACGAGCCACAAGACCGACGATCATGTAAAACGATGTGGTTTTCCCTGCGCCGTTAGGACCGAGTAGGCCAACAATTTGCCCCGATTCTACTTGCAAGCTGACGTCAGAGACGACTTTGCGTTTTTTATAGCTTTTCGCTAAATGTTCTGCTTTGAGTATGGCCATAATTATTCTTGTGTTGTAGTGGCTTGAGGTTGAAGCACGGTCGATACTCGTTCATTTGAATTACCATCTGCGAGTAATTTTTGTGATGAGATTTTGTAGCGAATTTTTGTACCGCGGATGATGCTGTCGTCTTGTGATAGCATGGCTTGATCTATCATGGTCAACTGATCATCAGCCATGATGTAATAGAGCTCTTTTGCCTCACCGTATAAGGTTTTTCCATCGTCGGTTAATTGTGAAAACGTAGCAAGATTGCCATACCCTTCAATCTCTTGAATGGAGCCATCTTTCGCATCACGAGTCACAATCACTTTGTCGGCGTTGATATTGATACTACCTTGTTTGAGTTTTACATCACCAAGGAAAGTCACTTTGTTGCTTTTCATGTCGAGCTGTTGGCTGTCAGAATCGATATAAATCGGTTGAGCATTGTCGGTAGACAATGCCAATGCGTGACCAGAAATCGCTAAACAAGCAATAAGACTAAGGTGTGAGAGTTTCATATCTACCTTGTACATGGTTATAAAGAATAGCGGTATTGTCGGCAAAGTTGCCTTTCATCGCTTGTCCTTGTGTTTCAAATTGTGGCCCAACCAAATCGACCTGATTATCGGCCCAAAAATCGCGATTATTGAGTTGAATGCTCATCTTAATGGTTGAAAGCGTATCAAAACCAGAATCCGCTAATAGGTTTTTTGCCAGTACGTCGTCATATAGTGTCAGAACTTGCTCTTCATCGAGCACGCCGCGTTTGGCGGTAATCTCCCACTCTTGCACAATACCATCACGGAAGACTTTGAGTATCGGGTACTCGAAAATGGTGTCGCCACTTTTTGCGTAATGATCCAGATGCGTCGATTGAATGATGTAGCTGCGGATACCTTGCTCGTTATAGGTGGTATTGTCGAGATTTTTTCCACTAAATGACGGTAACTCCAAGTTCGGAGCAACTTGTATCTCGGTATTTTGTTCTTTATCGAACAAGTAATAGGCTGACCACGATGCGATAAAAATCAGTATCACATAGAGGACACGAGACACACTCATATGCTTAAACCTTTGTGTGCATCTAACTCACCGCGAGCTTGCAAAATTAAATCACACACTTCGCGCACCGCGCCATGTCCACCTTTTATGTGGGTCACGTAGTTTGCGCGTTTAACTAATAGCGGGTGGCCATCCGCGACACAGACTTTCAGCGCGACTTTTTCCATTACCGGCCAATCAATTAAGTCATCACCAATATACCCTGTGTGTTCTGGCGCAATATTGAGCTGGCGACAAATATCTTGATAGGCCTTGACCTTGTCATCCTGCCCTTGGTAAATCAATGCAATGCCTAATGCATTCATGCGATTTTCGACAATTTTTGACTGTCTACCTGTAATGATCGCCACTTCAATGCCAGCATTCATCAATGATTTTATGCCGTAGCCATCTCGAGTGTGGAAGGTTTTTAGCTCTTCGCCTTGGTTACCCATATAAACTAAGCCATCAGAGAAGACGCCATCCACATCGCAGATCAGCAATTTGATCTGCTTGGCTATGTCGAGAATAGTCGCTCGGACCGGGCCGTAGAGTGTATCAATCATGGCCATTACATCACTCCCGCTTTGAGCAAATCGTGCATGTTTAATGCACCGACCAATGTGCCATTTTCGCACAGCATCAAGCCATTGATTCGTTTATCTTGCATTAGGTTTAACCCTTCGACCGCGAGCATGTTAGGGTTTGCTACCGTTGGGTTTTGCGTCATCACCTCGCTGATTGTCGCGCTGTGAATATCGATTCGTTTGTCTAAGATGCGGCGTAAATCGCCATCAGTAAAGATACCAATAAGCTGCATGTTGCTGTCAACTACCGCTGTCATCCCCAAGCCTTTTTGACTGATCTCAAGTAAGGCATCGCGGATCAATGCATTTGGTTGCACTGTTGGTAGTGCATCGCCAATGTGCATGATATCAGAGAGCTTGAGCAACAATTTTCGACCTAAAGCCCCACCGGGATGAGACAGCGCAAAATCTTCAGCGGTAAAGCCGCGTGCTTGCAAGAGTGCGACGGCTAACGCATCGCCCATTACAAGTGTTGCTGTAGTGCTGGAGGTTGGCGCAAGGCCAAGCGGGCATGCCTCTTGTGGGACGGTGATTTGCAAATGAAGATCGGCCAACTTTGCCATATTCGATGACGGGTTGCCTGTCATGCTGATGATGCGAATATTGAGCCGTTTTAGCACAGTAAACAGCGACAAAATTTCCGAGGATTCGCCAGAGTTTGAAATAGCAATTACGATGTCGCCACGCTCGATCATACCAAGATCACCGTGCGCCGCTTCTCCCGGGTGTACGAAAAATGCCGAAGTGCCAGTACTGGCTAAGGTCGCGGCAATTTTCTTACCGATATGGCCTGATTTACCCATACCCATCACCACAACTTTGCCGTGTTCATTGGCAATGATCATTTCACACGTTTGGCAAAATGAGTCGTCAAAGTATTGCTCTAGCTGTTGTAAAGCCGCCATTTCGGTGGCAAGAACTTGCTGTGCAACGCTGCGATAATCAAACTGATTCGACATTCGATACTCCGAGTTTGGGTTAAGCGGTCATATTCATAAGTAGATAAGCTTGGTATCCGATAAAAGCGAGGAAGAGCACGCCTCCCTCAATGCGGTTAATACTACGCGATTTGCCTAAAGCCATGGCAACCAGTAGCAGAGATACGCCAAGCATCACCCAAAAATCGCGTCCCATCGCATGCTCACTGAGTATCGATGGATTAAGAATGCCGGGTAAGCCCATCACGGCAAGAATATTGAATACGTTCGATCCAATAATATTGCCCACTGCCATATCATCTTCACCTTTCAACACGCTTGTGAGTGAGGCGGCCAATTCTGGCAAGCTGGTCCCAACAGCGATGATCGTCAGACCAATCACCAAATCACTCATACCAAAAAACTTGGCAATGACGACAGCGTTATCGACTAACACGCTGGCAGCAATCGGCAGGATAATAAGCCCAATCACTACCCAAATAGCCGCTTTTGCATTGCTCACGCCTTGCGGTATTTCAGATTCCTGCTCGGCAAGTAGCGCGTCACCATTTTTTTGTTCGTTACGGCTAATGCGTAGCATCGCGATGATAAACACGGCGAAAAGTGCAAACAGCAACACACCTTCATAGAATCCTAAGTGGTTATCCCACAATAACGCACCCGCAAGTAATGTGACCGCAATCATCAGCGGCAGTTCACGGCGGAGCACCGCAGAACTAACTGACAGCGGTTTGATCAGAGCCGTAATACCCAAGATCAAAGCAATATTAGCGATGTTAGAACCGAGTACGTTACCGACGGCAGTATCGGTTTTTCCATCCAAAGCGGCCGTTGCCGATACCATCATCTCTGGTGCTGATGATCCCATTGCTAAAATAGTCATGCCGATCACTAATGGCGAGATGCCGAAGTTGCGAGCAAGCGCGGCAGAACCAAAGACTAACTTGTCAGCGCTCCAGACTAAAAACACCAAACCTACAATGAGAAACGCTACCGCTTCGATCATGATGATACCTAATTAATGAAATGAGTGAAAAAATGATGCAATTAACCGCTAATTTTGACGTGTTGGTTGCGAAAAGGGAAGCTGAAGATCCAATTAATTACGTTCAATTCATGGTTTAGTCAGCTATCCATCAATAAATGTCCGGAAGATTGTTTTGGCGAAAGATGGAGCTTTACTTTAGGATGTAATTGAACAGTGCTTTTAATTTTAGAACGTTATGCTTATGATTGCCCATCATTTTGGGGCGGATAATAATAGTGAAACACTCATGATGCCAATCAACGATCTTGTCACAATCAAGAATTTAACCTTCTCCCGTTCAGGACGTAAGATATTCAACGACGTGAGCCTAAGCGTTCCACAAGGAAAAATTACCGCCATTATGGGGCCGTCTGGTATTGGTAAAACCACTTTGCTACGTCTTATCGGCGGACAATTGTTCCCTGAACAAGGTGAGATTTGGTTCGATAAACAAAACATCCCGATGCTCAGTCGCAAAAAGCTGTATCAAGCTCGTAAAAAAATGAGCATGTTATTTCAGTCGGGCGCGTTATTCACCGATTTAAATGTGTTCGATAATGTGGCTTTCCCTTTACGTGAACACACTCAATTAGATGAATCGCTGATTAAGACATTAGTTTTATTAAAATTAGAAGCGGTTGGTCTGCGCGGTGCCGCCTTGCTCATGCCGAGCGAATTATCCGGTGGTATGGCAAGAAGGGCTGCATTAGCGCGCGCGATTGCGCTGGATCCGGAACTGATCATGTATGATGAGCCGTTTGTGGGGCAAGACCCGATCACCATGGGCGTGCTGGTGGAATTGATCCGCAATTTGAATCAAGCTTTAGGGGTGACCTCGATAGTGGTCTCTCATGATGTTCCTGAAGTGATGAGCATTGCCGATTGGGTTTATCTACTGGCCGATGGCAAAGTGATTGCCAAAGGAACGCCAAGCGATCTTTACCAAAATAGCGATCCTCGCGTACAGCAATTTTTACAAGGCGAGGCTGATGGCCCTGTGCCATTTCGCTTTCCAGCGCAAAGCCTAGAAAAGGATTTATTCTCATGATGTCTAGATTGACTGACTGGATTGAAGGGCTCGGTCGCCGTACGCTCGAATTTTGCCAAGCCTTTGGCAAAGCGAGCTTGATGCTGTTTGGTGCATTAGTGAGCCGCCCACGGCCTATTCAGAATTTTCCATTATTAGTGAAGCAGCTCTACAGCGTTGGTGTTCAGTCGCTGGCGATTATTGTCGTTTCTGGCTTGTTCATTGGCATGGTGTTGAGCCTGCAAGGCTATGTGATTTTGGTCGATTACGGCGCGGAAGGTAGCCTTGGGCAGATGGTCGCGCTCTCTTTATTGCGTGAACTTGGCCCCGTGGTGACTGCGCTGCTGTTTGCTGGGCGTGCTGGTTCTGCACTTACCGCCGAGATTGGCCTGATGAAAGCCACCGAGCAACTTTCCAGTTTAGAGATGATGGCGGTTGATCCGCTCAAACGTATTATCGCTCCTCGCTTTTGGGCTGGGCTAATATCAATGCCGTTGCTAGCGATGATTTTTATGGCGGTTGGTATTTGGGGAGGCCAGCTTGTTGGCGTGGATTGGAAAGGGATTGATCACGGCAGTTTTTGGTCTGCGATGCAGTCATCGGTAGAGCTAGGACAAGATATTGGCAACAGTATGATCAAGTGCGTGATGTTTGCCATCACAGTGACTTGGATTGCACTGTTTAACGGTTACGATGCTATTCCAACCTCGGAAGGTATTAGCCGTGCCACCACAAGAACCGTAGTGCATTCGTCTTTAGCTGTATTAGGGCTAGACTTTGTACTCACCGCATTGATGTTTGGGAATTAATCATGCAGCAAACACGAAAAATAGAACTTTGGGTCGGTAGCTTTGTCCTTGCTGGAATTTGCGCAATTCTGGTGATGATTTTTCAGGTCGCTGACGTAAAAGGGTTGGGCTCCAACCATACTTACCAACTGAAAGCTGAATTTGACAATATCGGTAGTTTAAAAGTGCGCTCGCCAGTCAAAGTGGGTGGTGTAGTCGTTGGGCGAGTGGCCGAGATTAAACTCGATAGAGAGAGTTTGCTGCCTGTGGTTACTATGGCTATTAACAGTCAATATGATCAATTTCCAGAAACGTCGAGTGTGCAAATTCTAACTTCTGGATTGATTGGCGAGCAGTACATTGGGCTTGTGCCTGGTTTTGTCTTTGAAGATGAACAAATGTTAAAAGAGGGCGATTTAATTGAAGACACAAAATCCGCCCTCGTATTAGAAGATTTGATTGGCCAAGTGCTGTATAGCGTCGGTGGTGGCTCACAAGAAAAAGGTAAGGAGTAACAACAGTGTTTATAACGACAGTGTTTATAACAACAGAGTTTATAAAAACAGTGTTTAAACGGACGTTGATTTTTGTATTTACCCTCGTTGCCGCCATGTTTGTGCAAGCGGCCAATGTGGATAAAACCCAGCCCTATAGCATGATGAAGCAGGTGTCTGAAACGGCATTTACTCGTTTGAAAGCCGAACAAGAAGCGATTCACCACCATCCTGAATATTTGAAAGAAATCGTGGAACAGGAGCTGATGCCTTACGTCAATGAGCAGTATGCGGCACTGAAGTTATTGGGCCCAAACTTAAAAGGGGCCAAGCGTGAAGATGTCGCCACTTTCATCACCGCATTTCGTGCCTATCTTGTCAGTGCATATGCGCAAGTATTGACTCAGTACAGTAACCAAATTATTGAGTTCGAGCCTGAACAGGCGGTGTCGGATGATAAACGCATTACTAGCGTGAAAGTGGATATTATTGATACGCCACGACCGAACATCAAACTTGAGTTTAAATTGCGTAAAGAGAAAAATGGCGAATGGCAAGTCTTTGATATGATTGCAGAAGGAGTGAGTTTGCTCTCCAGTAAGCAATCTGAATGGAGCGGTAGAATTCGCCAAGATGGCATCTTAGCGGTTGCCAATGAACTGCAACAATTGGCGGATCAGCCGATCCGTTTTGAAGGTAAAGCGCAATGATTCATCCGCAGTGGCATCAAACTGATATGCCGATTGCGGCTTTGTCGGGCGCATTAGACAGAGAGCATGTGCCTGATTTATGGGCGTTTATCCAAAAATGGAACCCGGTGAGTACACAGTTTGAGATTGAACTGAAAAACGTTGAACGCATAGACTCTGCCGGAATGGTGATGTTAATCCACCTAATAGAGCATGCAAAAAAACGAAACTGTCATATAATGCTCAGTTTCGTGCCAGAGCAACTGCGCACACTATTCCAATTGAGCAACATTGATCGTTTAATGGCTCAACATATAAAGAATTAAGCAGGGGAACATTGTGGATAGCGCAAAAGTACAACAGTTATTAGAACAAGCACTAAACCTTGAAGAGATCCACGTCAAAGGTGAAGGTAGCCACTATGAAGTTATCGCTGTTGATGCTTGTTTTGCAGGGATGAGTCGCGTTAAAAAACAACAACTTATTTATGCTCCACTGATGGATTACATTCAAAGAAACGACATTCATGCTCTTTCTATTAAAGCGTTCACACCAACAGAGTGGGCTCGTGATAAAAAGTTGATGTCGCTGTAAGGTTTATTGATGGAAAAGTTTCGAGTTATTGGGTCAACACAACCTCTTCAAGGTGAAGTGACCATTTCCGGTGCCAAAAACGCTGCACTGCCTATTTTATTTGCGTCTATTTTGGCCTCTGAGCCAGTAGAAGTGGCCAATGTGCCACACCTTCGTGATATTGATACCACAATGGAACTGCTCAAACGTTTAGGCGCTAAAGTCGAACGTAATGGCTCAGTTCATGTCGATCCTAGTCAAATTGATGAATATTGCGCGCCGTATGATTTAGTCAAAACCATGCGTGCTTCTATTTGGGCTCTCGGTCCATTAGTGGCTCGTTTTGGTTATGGACAAGTCTCATTGCCTGGAGGCTGTGCCATTGGCGCCCGTCCTGTCGATCTGCATATTCACGGTTTAGAGCAGCTTGGTGCCACCATCACCTTAGAAGATGGCTACGTGAAAGCCAGTGTCGAAGGTCGTCTACAAGGTGCACACATCGTCATGGATAAAGTGAGCGTGGGGGCCACCATTACTATTATGTGCGCTGCAACCCTTGCCGAAGGCACAACCGTGCTCGACAACGCTGCGCGTGAGCCTGAAATTGTCGATACCGCACTGTTTTTGAATAAGCTCGGTGCGAAAGTGTCCGGTGCAGGCACCGATACCATTACCATTGAAGGTGTTGAACGTTTGGGTGGTGGTAAACACGCGGTTGTGGCTGATCGCATTGAAACGGGCACGTTTTTAGTCGCGGCAGCTGTTTCTCGCGGAAAAATTGTTTGCCACAACACTCACTCGCATTTGTTAGAGGCCGTGTTAGCAAAACTGGAAGAAGCGGGCGCTGAGATTGAAACGAGCGAGGGCTGGATAAGCCTTGATATGACCGGAAAAGAGCTTAAGGCGGTTTCGATTCGCACTGCGCCTCATCCTGGCTTTCCAACCGATATGCAAGCACAATTTACCCTACTCAATATGATGGCAAAAGGTGGTGGCAAAATCACTGAAACCATCTTTGAAAACCGTTTTATGCATGTTCCTGAACTGATGCGTATGGGAGCAAAAGCGGAGATTGAAGGGAATACCGTGATTTGTGGTGATGTGGAATCGTTGAGTGGCGCGCAGGTGATGGCGACCGATCTACGTGCCTCAGCCAGCCTAGTGATTGCCGGTTGTATCGCAAAAGGTGAAACCATCGTCGATCGCATCTACCATATCGATCGCGGTTACGAAAGAATTGAAGATAAACTGTCGGCTCTTGGCGCTAATATTGAGCGCATTCAAGTCAGCAGTTAAACTCTCGCTCATGCAATGGAGCCGAAATCTCTGGGTTTCGGCTTTTTTATCTTTGCTCATTTTTTATCTTTGTTCCATGGAGAACTGAAATGATTGCTCTTTTGCGTCTATTGGCCGTCGCACTGTTTGCCATTGTGATGTTTGTTTTTGGATGTGGTTACTGCTTACTTAGCCCACGCAATCCCAAACATGTATTTACGTTTGGGCGTTTATTTGCCCGTATGTCAAAATTGATGGGCATTAAATTAGAACTGCGTATCCCAGAAGATGCTTATCAACGCGGCCAGCACATCTACATTGCGAATCATCAAAATAACTGGGATCTGTGTACTGTTGCTGCGGCTGTGACGCCGAAAGTCGTGACAGTAGGAAAAAAAAGCTTAGTTTGGACACCTGTATTTGGTCAGTTGTATTGGTTAACAGGAAATATTTTAATTGATAGAGCCAATCGCAACAAAGCCAAAGGCACCATTGATCAAGTTGTCGATAGCATCAAAACCAGTGATGTGTCTGTGTGGATGTTTCCAGAAGGTACTCGCTCGCGTGGCCGTGGCATGCTGCCCTTTAAAATGGGGGCGTTTCATGCGGCAATTGGCGCCGGTGTGCCGATTATCCCTATCGTTTGCAGCTCAACTAATGATATTAAGCTTAACCGTTGGGACAATGGTCATGTGATTGTTGAGATGCTGCCACCGATCAGTATTGAAGGATATGGGAAAGAAAACTTACGGGAATTAGCGACATTATGCCGTGAGCAGATGGTGGCCAAATTAGCGCAACTGGATGAAGAAGTCGCGATGCTTGATGGTAAGCAAGTCAGGTCTCGCAACCAGTAACAGGTTAATCTTGGGTAGTCTCCTAGAAGCTTGTTCTACAAGCTAGCAAATAGAGAAAGCCTCGAACGGAGTCGAGGCTTTGGCAAAGTGTTCAACATCAAGTTAGGCTGATTCCAATACGTTTATAGCGGATAACGCTTACTTACGTACCGCAATTGCTTCAATTTCAATACCCACATCTTTGGGTAAGCGAGCAACTTCTACGCATGAACGCGCCGGGTAGTTTGCCACGTTATGTTCATCAAAAAACTTACCGTAGACTTCATTCACCGTGCCAAAATCATTCAGATCTTTAACAAATACAGTCATTTTTACGATGTCAGAAACCGTTAAGCCAGACGATTCCACCACCGCTTTTACGTTGTCGAGAGATTGACGAGCTTGCACTGCGATATCTGTTGACACTTCACCAGTGACTGGGTTGACTGGAATTTGCCCTGAAGTCAGCACCATATTGCCAAGATCGACACCTTGTACATAAGGGCCAATTGCGGCAGGAGCCGATTCTGTATGAAGTACTTTAGTCATGATTGTGTTCCATCTATTTTTATGGGAAGAGTAGGCGTCAGTTTGCCTTTAAAGAAAGGGCAGGTAAAGTGCAAAATGCCCCACTAAAGTGAGGCATCGGTAGACTTAAATGAGGTTATATTATGACTCGCGTTCGGTCACAATCTCACGTGAGTAAACTTTCTCACAATACTTACATTTCAAACGAATATCATTTTTCTTTTCGAAAACCTTAAAGCTGCTCTCGACCGGTTCATTGTGGGAAATACAGTTGCTGTTTGGGCAGGCAAAAACATCATTGATCTGCTCAGGCAGTGTCAACGCTAGCTTTTTCACCACTTGGTAGTTTTCGATTTGGTTGACAGTCGCATGCGGTGCATAAAGTGCTAATTTATTGGCTTGGGCTTCATTAATGAATACATTCTCAATCTTTAGCAGATCTTTTGCGCCCAGCGCCGAAGAGGGTAAATTTAAGCCAATCGTGACACGTTGATGAGAATTGTGCATATCGAATAACTTTAATACTTTAATACCGATTTGCGCAGGAATGTGGTCGATAACCGTGCCGTTTTTAATGGCTTCAACCTGCAATTGAGTCTCTTTAGTCATGGTTGGGGCTCCTTTATTACAGGGTTTCGTTTAACACAAGCGCCAGCAAAGCTTCACGGGCGTAGACCCCGTTTTCTGCTTGTTGGAAGAAGTAAGCGTGCTTCGTTTTGTCCACATCGACGGTGATTTCATCCACGCGCGGAAGCGGATGCAGCACTTTTAAGTTATCGCGTGCGCCTTCAAGCATGGCGGCTGTTAAAATGTACGCCGATTTAATGTGCGCGTACTCTGATTCATCAAAGCGCTCTTTTTGGACGCGCGTCATATACAGAATATCTAACTGTGGAATAACGCTTTCCATATCGGTGTGCAGGCTGTATTCAATGCCTGCATCATCTAACTCTTCGCAAATATAGTCAGGCATTGCTAGCGCATCCGGCGCAACAAAGAAAAAGCGAATGTGGTTAAATTTAGCCAAAGCTTGGGTTAAAGAATGGACGGTACGGCCATATTTCAAGTCGCCAACAAAGGCGATATTAATGCTATCTAAGCGGCCTTGTGTTTCGGCAATGGTGAACAAATCAAGCAGTGTTTGGGTTGGATGCTGGTTAGCGCCGTCGCCAGCGTTAATCACAGGAACGCCGTTTGAAAATTCAGAGGCTAAACGTGCTGCGCCTTCTTGGGGGTGGCGTATCACAAACGCATCCACATAAGAGGAGATCACTTGTACTGAATCGGCCAGTGTTTCGCCTTTTTTCGCCAGTGACGTGTTGCCACCATTATCAAAGCCAATCACGCTGCCGCCGATGCGTTGAATAGCGGTTTCAAAAGACAAACGAGTACGAGTCGATGGCTCAAAAAAGCAGCTTGCTACCACTTTGTGCTTAATCAGCTCTGGTTTTGGTTCCGCTTTGAGTTGGCCTGCGGTTTTCACAATCAATTCCAGCTCATCACGAGAGAGATCCGGAATTGAGATAATGTGCTTTTGATAAAGCGAATTCACCATGGTCGTCTTCCCTATAATTTTCTAATAGCCATAAAAAAGCCCCCCAATAGGGAGGCTTTAGAAATCAAGAGAGGGGAAAAATAACGCGCCCAGTAAGTCAGCACGCTGACCTACATTGAATCGAATTGGGTTGTAGATGTGAATAACAACGTCCATTTTCATGGCTACCCCTCAGACAAATTGCTGGGGATTATACGCTTTCGTTGTGTGAGCGCAAGCGATTACCTCATAATCCTCTTCATCATTGGCACTGTCGCTGCGTTAGCTGCTTTCACTCACCCAAATCACTTACTCATGTAAGTTCATCGGGCTTCGTTCTCTTGCTGCCTTGCGACAGCACCAATGATTTTGAGGATTAAAAGTCGCTTTGGCGCTGTCGCTGCGTTAGCTGCTTTCACTCACCCGAATCACTTACTCATGTAAGTTCATCGGGCTTCGATCCATTGTTGCCTTGTTTTTTTTAAGCGTCGAGAGTCGCGACCATCACAGCTTTGATGGTGTGCATGCGGTTTTCAGCTTCATCAAACACAATCGAATACTCAGACTCAAATACCTCTTCGGTGACTTCCAACCCTTTCATGCCATATTTTTCCGCCACCTCTTTACCTACAGTGGTTTCGTCGTTATGAAACGCAGGCAAGCAGTGCATAAATTTTACCTGTGGATTACCAGTTTGCTTAATCACATTCATATTGATTTGGTAAGGTGTCATTAAGGCCACGCGTTCATCCCATGCATCGGCCGATTCGCCCATGGAAACCCAAACGTCGGTATAGAGAAAATCGCATCCTTGCACGCCTTCTGGTACATTTTCAGTGAGCGTGATTTTGGCTCCCGTCTGCTTGGCAATTTCTTGGCAAGTGGTGACGAGTGACGCTTCTGGCCAAAACTGTTTGGGTGCAACGAGGCGAATATCCATGCCCATTTTTGCTGCGCCCACCATCAGTGAATTGCCCATGTTATTGCGTGCATCGCCTAGATAAGCCAGTGACACTTGGTGCAACTGTTTACCACGGCCATGCTCAATTATGGTTAAAAAGTCAGCTAAAATCTGTGTTGGGTGGAACTCGTTGGTGAGCCCGTTCCATACAGGAACGCCAGCATGTGCGCCAAGCTCTTCGACAATGTCTTGTCCAAAACCACGATATTGGATGCCATCGTACATTCTTCCGAGTACGCGCGCGGTGTCTTTCATCGACTCTTTATGACCAATTTGCGACCCCGATGGCCCGATGTAAGAGACTTGAGCGCCTTGATCAAACGCGGCCACTTCAAATGCACATCGTGTTCGTGTTGAGGCTTTCTCAAAAATCAGCGCAATATTTTTACCCGCTAATCTTTTCTGTTCTGATCCGGCGTATTTCGCTTTTTTGAGATCAGCAGAGAGATTGAGCAGAAATTGGATCTCTTTCGGCGTGAAATCGAGCAGTTTTAGAAAGTTGCGGTTGCGTAAATTGAAAGCCATATCCCAGTCCTAAACGGTGAATGATGAATGGCCTTAGTAAAACATATAAATGCTAAATTTGTGAATAATTATTTTAAAATAAAGGCGAGATATTAATAATATCTCGCCTAATGTGACTATAAATTCTCTTCAGCGAATTCGGCCAAGCGGCTGCGCACGACGCCATTTAAGTGAATGTTGGCGCTGCCTTCAAAGTTTTTAAAGCGCTCAACCATGTAGGTCAAACCTGAGGTCACCGGGGTTAAGTAGTGGGAGTCAATCTGCGCTAAGTTACCAGAGCAGACAATTTTAGTGCCCTCACCACAGCGCGTGATGATGGTTTTGATTTGAGAAGCGGTTAAATTTTGACACTCATCGAGTAACACAAAGGCATTTTGGATTGAGCGCCCACGCATAAAGTTGATCGATTTAAACTGGATATTGGCTTTATCGCAGATGTATTTGAGTGAACCTTCGGTGCAGTGATCGTTTTTGTGCAAGGCTTCCAGTGTATCCGTTACCGCGGCCAGCCACGGCATCATTTTCTCTTCCTCTGTTCCGGGTAAGAAGCCGATCGACTCTCCGATATCTGGCGTGTTACGGGTGACGATGATCTTATCGAACATCTTCTTCTCAATGGTTTGTTCAAGAGCGGCGGCCATCGCGAGCAGCGTTTTCCCGCTACCAGCGGCTCCAGTTAAAATCACCAAATCAATGCTTGGATCAAGCAAAGCATCAAGTGCCATCGCTTGGTAGATATTTTTCGGGGTGATGTCCCACGCTTTGCGGTGCATCATTCTCTCGCGGCCAATATCAAGCAGCGTGATTTTGTCTGTGTTGATTTCATGCACGCGCGCCGAAAAATCGCTTTCTTCATCAATGACATATTGATTAATAAAGGTCGGATCAAATGGCGCCTTATCTAGCGTATGAAAGGCTTTTCCGCCGACGGTTCTGCTCTCAACTTCATCGACGTTGCTCCAAAAGTTGCCTTCACGAACTTGGAAGCCTTTGGTCAGGTACTGAACATCATCAATCAATTGGTCTGTGCGGTAATCCTCAACATAGCGCACGCCTGCACCTTTAGCGCGCAATCGCATGTTGATGTCTTTGGTGATGAGAACCACAGCGCGTGGCGCTCGTTTCGCTTGCAGGTAAAGAACAGCATTGAGGATACGGTTATCGCCGGCTTTGTCAGCAAAAGCTTTGACGGTTTCTTGCAACTCAAAGTCGGCAAGGATCGAGATAGTTCCCGTCTTGCTGGCCTCTTTAGAGAATGGAATACCTTCGGTAATTTCGTCTGGGGTGGCATCGTGAAATAAGTGCTCTAAAGCACGAATTGCGACCCGCGCATCTCGTGCAACATCGCGTTTGCTGTCTTTGATCCGGTCAAGTTCTTCAAGAACGGTCATCGGAATGACCACGTCATGCTCTTGGAAGGAGTAAATGGCTAAAGGTTCATGAAGCAGGATGTTGGTATCAAGTACAAACAGTTTCCGATCGGTATCGCCCATAAGCGTCTCCTTGCTGCTACGCAGCGTGCTTAACAAAAGATGCCAGCAAGTAGAGGTTATCGATCAATGGATGCCGGTAGTGACTCGATCGCTCGATGACTTACTGCAAGCCTGTGTTGATACTCATTGTCTGTTTGGTTCTGCATGCTTCGTGCCAGAATCATCCTGTTGACTGGTAAAGCAAGCATCGTTACAACAAGTATAGCAACCTTGTTTACTACAAATGCCACCGATTTCTTACAGTTTGATGTCAACCAAAAGTTGAAGAAAAAAATCTTGGTTATCCTTCGCTTTACACGTGACCTGTATCACGCCATCAAGTAAGATTAGCGACCTTTTTCTGCACCATACTCCAACAACAATCATAATTAGGGGTTGCCTTCACGTGGTAGCAGATCGATACAATCCATTCCAAATAAATAAGGTAGTCGATTCATGAGTTTTGCTTTGGGGCAACGCTGGATAAGCGATACAGAAAGTGATCTTGGTTTAGGTACTGTGGTGGCGCTTGATGCGCGTACTGTGACCTTGATGTTTGCTGCATCAGAAGAAAACCGCGTTTATGCACGCAGTGACGCCCCGGTAACACGAGTGACGTTCAATAGCGGCGATGTGGTTGAAAGCCAAGAAGGCTGGTCACTACGCGTTGAGCAAGTTGTTGAAGAACAAGGACTACTCACTTATCTCGGTACGCGCGAAGACAACGATGAAAGCGGCGTGGCGCTACGTGAAATTTTCTTAAGCCACCAAATCCGTTTCAACAAACCGCAAGATAAATTGTTCGCAGGTCAAATTGATCGCATGGATAATTTTGTGTTGCGTTATCGCGCCCTCACTAACCAATATCAACAACACAAAAGCCCAATGCGTGGTTTATGTGGCATGCGCGCGGGCCTGATTCCTCATCAGCTTTATATCGCACATGAGGTTGGCCGTCGCCATGCGCCCCGCGTGTTATTAGCCGATGAAGTAGGGTTAGGTAAAACCATTGAAGCGGGGATGATCATTCATCAACAAGTGCTTTCTGGCCGCGCGGAACGTATTTTAATTGTGGTGCCGGAAACCTTGCAGCACCAATGGTTGGTGGAGATGATGCGTCGCTTTAATCTTCATTTCTCCATTTTTGATGAGGAGCGCTGTGTTGAATCGTTCGCTGAAGCACACAACCCTTTTGATACTCAGCAATATGTGCTTTGTTCGCTCGATTTTCTGCGTAAAAGTCGTCAACGTTTTGAACAAGCACTTGAGGCGGAGTGGGATCTATTGGTGGTGGATGAAGCGCACCATCTAGAATGGAGCCAAGATAAACCAAGCCGCGAATACCAAGTGGTCGAAGGGCTAGCGCAAAACACCCCAGCGGTACTGCTGCTAACGGCAACGCCGGAGCAATTGGGCCGTGAAAGCCACTTTGCGCGTTTGCGTTTGCTCGATCCCGATCGTTTTTACGATTACGAGGCGTTCGTTGAAGAAGAAGAGCAATATGCGCCCGTAGCCGATTCCGTCAGTGCCCTGTTTTCGGGTGAGAAGTTGCAAAACGAAGCCAAAAACCAAATCACTGAGCTACTTTCAGAGCAAGATGTTGAGCCGCTGTTTCGCATTATTGAAAGCGATGTCGATGAAGAGAGCAAAGCCTCTGCTCGCCAAGAGCTGATTGATAATCTGATGGATCGCCATGGCACAGGCCGCGTGCTGTTTAGAAACACCCGCGCTGCGATTAAAGGATTCCCTGTGCGTAATGTGCACTTGATGCCGATGGAAATCCCCGCGCAATACACGACCTCGATGCGAGTGGCTGGCATGATCGGCGGTAAGCTCAGTGCTCAGGCTCGCGCGATGAAAATGCTCTATCCCGAAGAGATTTTCCAAGAGTTTGAAGGCGATGATGCAAGCTGGTGGCAGTTTGACTCTCGCGTTAACTGGCTACTTGAAAAAGTGAAAGAGAAACGTAGCGAAAAGATTTTAGTGATCGCTTCTCGCGCTAGCACCGCGTTACAACTGGAGCAAGCACTGCGTGAGCGTGAAGGCATTCGCGCTACCGTTTTTCATGAAGGTATGTCGATTTTAGAACGTGATAAAGCCGCCGCTTATTTCGCACAAGAAGAGGGTGGCGCGCAAGTATTGATCTGTAGTGAAATCGGCTCTGAAGGGCGTAACTTCCAATTTGCTAACCAGTTGGTGATGTTTGATCTGCCGTTTAACCCAGATCTTTTAGAGCAACGCATTGGCCGTTTGGATCGTATTGGTCAACACCGTGATATCGATATCCATGTGCCGTACCTTAAAGGCACATCGCAAGCGATTTTGGCGCGTTGGTTTGATGAAGGCTTGAATGCATTTGCTGAAACCTGCCCAACAGGCCGCGCTGTGTATGATAAATATGCCGATGATCTGATTGACATGCTGGCTTCGGGAAATATCGATACGTTGGATGAGATCATTGAACAGTCGGCAACGCTCAACAAAACGTTGAAGGCTCAGCTTGAAAAAGGGCGTGACCGACTTCTTGAAATGCATTCAAACGGTGGCGAAAAAGCATTGAAAATCGTCGAAAGTATAGCATCAACGGATGGCGATACTAACTTGGTTACTTTCGCTTTGAGCTTATTTGATGCGATCGGTTTAAACCAAGATGATCGGGGTGAAAACGCGCTGGTGGTCACACCATCAGAGCACATGATGGTGCCAAGCTACCCCGGTTTGCCGTATGAAGGAGCGACCATCACTTTTGATCGTGATACGGCATTATCGCGTGAAGATATGAATTTCATCAGTTGGGAACGCCCGATGATTCAAGGCGGGATCGACCTACTGATGAGCGAAGGGGTGGGAACATCGGCGGTTTCTCTGCTGAAAAATAAAGCTCTGCCTGTTGGGACTTTGCTGCTTGAGTTGATCTATGTGGTGGATGCACAAGCGCCAAAACGCAGTGGTATCAGCCGCTTCCTTCCTCAAACACCAATCCGTTTGATGATGGATGCGCGTGGTAATGATCTCTCCGCGCAAGTTGAGTTTGAAAGCTTCAATCGCCAATTAAGCCCAGTGAATCGTCATTTGGCCAGCAAGCTCGTTACGTCAGTACAAAATGATGTGCATAGCTTAATTGCTGCCAGTGAAAGCCAAGTTGTGAGCCGTGTTGAAGCGATTCGTGAACAAGCGCAAAAAGAGATGCAGTCGAGCTTAAACGGTGAACTGGAGCGCTTATTGGTGCTTAAAGCAGTCAACCCGAACATTCGTGATGAAGAGATCAGCGCGATTGAAGAGCAGATTAACGAGTTAAGCGGTTACATCGGTAAAGCGCAATTCCAACTGGATTCGTTGCGTTTAATCGTTGTGACGCATAACTGATCCCTTTACTTGGCCTTTGTGGCGTTACATTAAAAATAACAAAGGCCTTTTTCGATAAGGCCTTTGTTTTGTCTGCTGTTACATAATCCACTTCCACCAAATAAACAGCGCTAAAAAGCCAAACAGATAAACAAGTCCTACGATAGACAGTGCTTTGAGTTTTTTTCCTACCGCGAGTTCAGCCGGTAAAGGTGTTTTAGTCACCAGAATATAGTTGAGCAGCGCAAAAATTGGCGTGGTCATAAACGCCATGATCATCGCAAAATTCAGCATTGTCATCAGTGCTGAAGCCCAAAAGGCAATGATGGCCAGCGCTAAAGCCGATACCACGATGACCCAAGCTTGGTAGCAACGTGGGCTTTGGCTCTCTTTGTTTTGCAAAAGACGTTGTGATTCTGCAATCACTCGTGAATAGCCATCAATGACGGTGATGGTGCTGCCAAAAATACAGAAAAAGGCGATCACTGCAATTAAATAACGTGACCACTCACCTATGGTTGAAGCGTACAATCCGACCAATTGATGCGAAAAGCCGACGCCAGATTTCGAGAGCTCAACGCCTGTCCCGTGTAGTACTAAGGCACCAAGCGCCAAAAATACAATCGCCAAGATTTCAGTACCGATATAGCCCACATTGAAATCAAATAGCGCGGATTGCGGCGTCACTTGCTGCTCTTGGCATTGACGTTTTAGCCACACCGAAGTGATGCTCGAAATCTCAATGGGTGCGGGCATCCAGCCCATAGTTACTACCAAAAAACCAATCGCGGCGAGTGTCCAAGGTGAAGGCGAAATGGTTTCCACTACTATCTGCGCTGGGGTTGCGACGGCAATCACCACGGCGAGTAAGGTAGCGATTGTCAGTACTGCCATAATCATTTTAGAAAGTGAGTCGAGCGCGCGAAAGTGGCCTGCAAAAAGGATCAGCAAACAAGTGGTCAGCACAATCACGGAAAGAACAATATTGCCTAGCTCAAAAGGGACAAAATAGGCCAGTAAGCTGGCGCTAAACAGCAGTAACGCGGCGGTATTTATAATGGCCGATACCACGCTTAAGATGGCAAAAACCCATAAGTAAGCGCGCCCGAGATGAGCATAGCCTTGTACTAAACTTTTGCCTGTCCCCATGGTGTATTGAATGCCAGCCTTAAAAAAGGGGTATTTTAATAAGTTGACCAGCAAAATGAGGCCTGCGAGTTGCCAGCCATAAATTGCACCTGCTTGAGTTGATGCGACGAGATGAGAGCCGCCGACGGCGGCGGCGGCCATCATAATGCCCGGCCCGAGTGAACGAAGCAGTTGTGGCAGGGTTAAACGTTTGGCCGATTGATAAGGGACGCTGTGTTCCATTCTTGTTCCTTAGACTTGATGTTGTGTTATTTATAATTTTTGCTTTTGAAGCTGACTTTAATGTCAAGCTCATCAATCAATATCACACCCAGTTAATCTGTCAATTTTAAGTGACATTTTAAGTGATGTTTCTAAGCAAGGCTGACCTACTGACGATTTCGTGATTTAACGAAACTAAGATGACTCTTCTCTATTGGCTTGGCGGAGAGGTTGTTATAATGCGCCGATTTTTTTAGGAGAAACTTTCGATGGCTATGCTTGAATACACGCCGCCCACAGATCCTTGGATTGATATTGTCTATGAAGATGATCAGATTCTCGCGGTGAATAAACCTTCAGGTCTGCTGTCGGTTCCAGGACGCCTGCCTGAGCATCACGACAGTATGTGGAGTCGTTTGGCTGAGCAATATCCAGAGATCCAAGTTGTGCATCGTTTGGATATGTCGACTTCTGGCTTGATGGTGCTGGCAAAAAATAAATACGCGGAAGGGGCATTGAAAAAGCAGTTTCAATACCGTTTAACGCATAAAATTTATTACGCTCGCGTGTGGGGCGTAATGGAACTTGACGAGGGGGCGGTTGAATTACCCCTGATTTGCGATTGGCCAAATCGGCCTAAACAGAAAGTCTGCTTTGAAGATGGAAAACCATCAAAAACTTTATATCAAGTAGCGAAAAGAGAAGAAAAAACCACAATTGTACGTCTTTTCCCTGTGACTGGCCGTTCGCATCAATTACGTGTGCACATGCAAGCTTTGGGGTATCCGATTGTGGGTGATGAGTTTTATGCCCCGCAAGAAGCGCAAGATTTTTCCGATCGTTTAGCATTGCATGCCGCAGAGCTCAGTTTTTATCACCCAAAGAGTCATTGGCTGCGCAATATTTTTGTCGGCTGTGATTTTTATCCCGAAGCACAAGAGCAAATTTTGCAACACTTTGATCCTGAGCGAAAATTACCAGATTACAAAACGTTGCCCCGACCTTAGTGTGATGTAAAGGGTACAAAATTCACATCTGCTGATGGCGTGAATAAATAAAAAAGGTCGGTATTTTCACACCGACCTTTTTAATGGTAACGCAATCGCGATTATAGCGCGACTATGGTCGCTTTCTGTTCTTCCAGTTTAACCAAGGTATCTTGATAGCCATTCAGCTTTTGACGCTCGATAGCGACAACGGCTTCGGGTGCTTTAGCGACGAACCCTTGGTTATTGAGTTTGCCTTCAATGCGTTTGATTTCACCTTGAGTTTTAGCAATCTCTTTTGCTAAGCGCTCTAGCTCTGCATCTTTATCAATCAAACCAGCCATTGGGATCATCAGTTCAGATTGACCAACCAGCGCCGTTGCACAAGCGGGAGTCTCTTCACCCTCTTCAAGAACGCGTAGAGCCTCCAGTTTAGCCAGTGACAACAGTACCGCTTTGTTCGCTTCTAAACGTGCCACTTCTTGCTTGTTGGCGGCTTTTAGCATCACGTTAAGAGGTTTGCCTGGGTTGATATCGTACTCGGCACGTAGGTTGCGAATGCTAGTAATAAAGGCTTTCACCCATTCGATATCATCCAGCGCCGCTTGGTTGAAGTTCGCTTCATCGTACTGAGGCAGCGCTTGCAGCATGATGGTATCCCCTTCAACGCCGTCCACTAATGGCTTAATGCTTTGCCAAATAGTTTCAGTGATATACGGGATCACTGGGTGCGCGAGGCGTAATGTTTTCTCTAATACCGTAATTAATGTACGGCGTGTTGCACGTTGCTGCGCTTCACTGCCTTTCCATAATACGGGCTTAGTCAGCTCTAAGTACCAGTCGCAGAATTGGTTCCAGATGAATTCGTAAAGGGTATTTGCCGCCATATCTAAACGAAAGTTGTTGATATGGTTGTTGAACTCTTTAGCCGTCAATTCAAATTGAGACTCGATCCATTTATCGGCTAACGAATACTCAAGCTCGCTACCTGCGTTAAAGCCACAATCGAGATCTTCGGTATTCATCAACACGTAACGGCTCGCGTTCCAGAGTTTGTTACAGAAGTTACGGTAACCTTCTAGGCGTTTCATGTCCCAGTTGATATCACGACCGGTTGAAGCCATCGCTGCTAGCGTGAAACGCAGTGCGTCGGTTCCATAAGGTTCGATACCATTTTCAAAGGTTTTACGTGTATTTTTCTCGATCTTGGCTGCAAGCTGTGGCTGCATCATGTTGCCACAACGTTTTTCAACCAGAGATTCAAGATCAATACCATCGATCATGTCGATAGGATCAAGCACGTTGCCTTTAGATTTTGACATTTTGTCGCCGTTTTCATCACGGATAAGGCCTGTGACATAAACAGTTTTAAATGGCACTTGTGGTTTGCCATTCTCATCTTTACAGAAGTGCATGGTCATCATGATCATGCGTGCAACCCAGAAGAAGATGATGTCAAAACCAGTAACAAGAACGTCAGACGGGTGGAATGTTTTTAGTGCCTCAGTATTTTCTGGCCAGCCTTGTGTACCAAAAGTCCAAAGAGCAGAGGAGAACCAAGTGTCCAATACATCATCATCTTGGCGCAGTACCACCACTGGGGCTAGGTTGTTTTGTTCGCGCACTTCTTCTTCGCTACGGCCGACATAAACGTTGCCGTCGTTGTCATACCAAGCAGGAATACGATGACCCCACCAAAGTTGGCGTGAGATACACCAATCTTGCACGTCACGCATCCATGAGAAGTACATGTTTTCGTACTGCTTAGGCACAAATTGAATCTCGCCATCTTCAACGGCTTTGGTTGCGACTTCCGCTAGTGGCGCTGTGCGTACGTACCATTGGTCGGTCAGCATCGGTTCGATAACCACACCACCACGGTCACCGTAAGGAATGGTGAGGTCGTGATCTTTGATTTCTTCAAGCAGGCCGAGAGCTTCAAATTCAGCTACGATGGCTTTACGTGCCGCAAAGCGCTCCATGCCTTGATATTTAGCAGGTAGATCGCTGCTGTAAGCGTCACTTGGCTCACCATTGGTGTTGAACACTTCGGCGGCGTCATGAATATTGGCATCAAAGGTGAAAATGTTGATCATCGGCAGTTGATGGCGCTTACCGACTTCATAGTCATTGAAGTCGTGAGCAGGGGTGATCTTCACACAACCTGTGCCTTTTTCCATGTCTGCGTGCTCATCGCCCACGATAGAAATGCGACGATTGACGATTGGCAGCATGATCTCTTTGCCGATCAGAGCTTGGTAGCGTGGATCTTCAGGGTTAACCGCTACGCCTGTGTCACCCAGCATGGTTTCAGGACGAGTGGTCGCAACAACAATGTAGTCTTTACCGTCTGCTGTTTTTACGCCGTCAGCCAGTGGGTAACGGAAGTGCCACATGTGACCTTTGACGTCTTTGTTTTCTACTTCTAGATCAGAAATTGCAGTGTGCAGTTTTGGATCCCAGTTCACAAGACGTTTACCACGGTAGAGTAAATCTTCTTGGTAAAGGCGAACAAACACTTCTTGAACGGCATTGGATAGGCCCGCATCCATAGTGAATCGTTCACGATCCCAGTCTACCGATGCGCCAAGGCGGCGAAGCTGTTTAGTGATGGTGCCACCTGATTCGCCTTTCCATTCCCAAATTTTGTCGATGAAGGCATCACGACCGTAATCGTGTTTGGTTTTGCCTTCTTCTGCGGCAATTTTACGTTCAACCACCATTTGGGTAGCAATACCGGCGTGGTCTGTACCCACTTGCCATAAGGTATTTTTGCCTTTCATGCGTTCGCAGCGGATCAAAGTATCCATAATGGTGTCTTGGAATGCGTGACCCATATGAAGGCTACCAGTGACGTTCGGCGGTGGGATCATGATGCTGTACGCTTCTTTTGATGTATCACCGTGAGGCTTAAAGTAGCCGTTCTCTTCCCAAGTCTGATACAGAGCTTGTTCGATTGCTGTTGGGTTATATGTCTTTTCCATAGTGCTCTTAAATGGATACTGTGAATGGTTAATCTTAGTCAAACTTCATAAGTGAAGGATCTTGTTAAAGATCGCCTTAACTATAAGGTTTGACCTATGAATGTTGAATCTCGATTGTTTGCAATTGGTAGCCAGCTTGACGGTAGATTTTATACCTTTCGCGTGCTCGTTGCTTTGCTTTTTCTTCGCAGGGGACGAAGTCTACCACCTCAGCAAAGGCGTTCGCAAAGGTTGTATGATTATCCGCCACATTTATTACCAGTTGACGATTCCAATTGGGTTTGACGTTGGGGTAGCCAATCTCGATATGAGTAGAGTATTTCGGGCCTTCACCCACCAGATTGTGCGCGACAAACTGTTCTGCAGGCACTTGCCATAAATGTTCGGCAAACTGTTCAGCGTGAGTTTTATCATCACAATGCAGATAAATTTTTGCCCCTTGTTTGGCGAAATGATGAGCCAGAAATAGGACATATTGCTCAAAGCCTGCCTGCGTTGCTTGAGGGCTTTCTTCGTTCACAATGTAAAAGGTGGCTCGCTGCATGTTGTCACCTACTATCTAATCGCTCATCAACAAAAAAGGGCCTTGCGGCCCTTTTCACATTTTGAGGTTATTCCTCAGACTCTTGGCCGCTGCGGTTCAATAAGAACTGGACGAGCAATGAGACGGGACGACCTGTTGATCCTTTTGCTGCACCTGACTTCCATGCCGTGCCAGCAATATCCAAATGCGCCCAGTTATATTTCTTAGCAAATTTAGATAAGAAGCAGCCAGCGGTAATCGTACCACCAGGGCGACCACCGATGTTTGCCATATCAGCAAATGGGCTCTTTAGCTGCTCATGGTACTCGTCGGCCATTGGTAGACGCCATGCGCGATCGCTTGCTTGTTCTGAAGCATTAACCAATTCATGCGCCAATGGGTTGTGGTTTGAAACCACGCCACTGATGTGGTGACCTAATGCAATCACACAAGCGCCAGTTAGTGTCGCCACATCTACCACGCAATCGGGTTCAAAACGCTCAACGTAAGTGAGTGCATCACATAGAACTAAGCGACCTTCGGCATCGGTATTGAGTACTTCAACCGTTTGGCCAGACATAGTCGTGAGAATGTCACCAGGGCGATAGGCATTGCTGCCTGGCATGTTTTCACAGCCGGCTAAGATACCCACGACATTTAATGGCAATTTCAATTTAGCCAATGCTTTCATTGCGCCAAAGACTGACGCCGCACCGCACATGTCATACTTCATTTCATCCATGCCTTCGCCTGGTTTTAATGAAATACCGCCGGAATCAAACGTTAGGCCTTTACCCACCAACACAATGGGTTTTGCATCTGGATCTGGGTTGCCTTTGTACTCAATGACCGACATCATCGACTCATTTTTTGAGCCACGACCGACAGCGAGGTAAGAGGTCATGCCCAACTTTTCCATCTCTTCTTCACCAATGATTTTGGTGGTGACGCTCTCATAGTCGTCCGCTAAGCGACGCGCTTGAGATGCAAGATAAGCTGGGTTGGCAATGTTGGGTGGCATATTGCCAAGATCTTTCGACGCTTTCACACCGGATGCAATCGCAAGGCCGTGTGTAATCGCGCGCTCACCTAAGTTAAGCTCGCGGCGAGTCGGTACGTTAAAGACAAGTTTGCGCAGTGGGCGGCGAGTCTCTGGTTTTACGCTCTTGAATTGATCAAAGGTGTACAAGCCATCTTTCGTTGCTTCAACCGCTTGGCGTACTTTCCAATAAGTATCGCGGCCTTTAACGTGTAGTTCAGTCAGAAAACATACGGCTTCCATTGAACCCGTTTCGTTCAGTGTGCTGATGGTTTTTTGAATGATTTCTTTGTACTGACGTTCGCCTAATTCGCGCTCTTTACCACAACCTACCAGTAAAACGCGTTCAGACAGAACACCAGGGACTTGATGCAGCAGTAGCATCTGGCCGGGTTTACCCTCGAGATCACCACGGCGAAGTAGTGAACTAATATAGCCGTCGCTGATTTTATCAAGCTGCTCTGCTACTGGAGAAAGGCGGCGTGGTTCGAACACTCCAACAACGATACATGCGCTACGTTGTTTCTCTGGACTGCCACTTTTTACACTGAACTCCATGCGTACTCCTACATCCTGAAGACAAATAGAACTAAATGTTAGATAATGCGCTCTTAGTGGTTGAATCCGAGTTTGGATCTACTTTTAATTGAACGCCTAACAGTTAGTGAAAATTTTAAAAATAAAAGGTTCAACGGGAAATTATAGTGATTCAATCAAAAAAACAAGTTTTGTATAGGTAATTTCAGCGTGATTATTGTTAGATATTTGATCCGCGAGACACTCAAGAGCCAATTTGCGATCTTTTTCGTACTGTTTCTCGTGTTTCTCAGCCAACGATTTATTCGCGTTTTGGCTGAAGCTTCCGATGGTGACATTCCGGCACGAATGATCTTATCTATTGTGAGTTTAAATATGCCCGCAATGGGGTTATTAATGCTGCCTTTGAGTTTGTATATCGGCATCTTACTGACTTTTGGGCGTTTGTACGAAGAAAGCGAAATTACGGTGATGAATGCCACTGGTATCGGCAATAAATTTTTGATCCGTGCTGCACTCTATTTGGCTTTGATCACTTCAGGTGCTGCAGCATTTAACGCATTCTGGTTGGCGCCTTGGAGCCAAGACAAAGAAGCACAATTAATGGAGCAGCTCGCAGCAGAAAATAGTGTTGATTTGCTACAGAAAGGACAATTTCAACGCACACCGGATGGTTCCTCGGTAGTTTTCATCGAAAATATTGAAAACAAAAAACTGCATAATGTGTTTGTTGCACAGCTTGCGCCAAAGGATTCGATACTCCCGAGTGTGATGTTCTCTAATTCTGGCGATGTTAAAGAGCTCAGTGATGGCCGTCAGATGATCACCATGTATGACGGGATTCGCTATGAAGGCGTGCCAACACGCGTTGATTATATGATCACAAAATTTGACGAATACGAAGGTTTAATTGGCCAGCGTGAAGTTAAACCCAAAGGACGTGATTGGGAGGCGTTACCGACATCAAATCTGCTTTCCAACCCGGATCGAAGAGCGAAAGCTGAGTTGCAATGGCGAATTTCTCTGGTGATTTGTATTCCGTTACTCACCATGCTGGTGGTCCCTTTGTCGGCGGTTAACCCTCGGCAAGGACGCTTTGCGAAAATGGGACCAGCAATCTTAATTTATTTGGCCTATTTTATGGCCATCAGCGCAACCAAGTCCGCCATTGAAGATGGCTCACTTGCTACGGTGATCGGTATGTGGCCAATCAATGCTGCGTTACTTTTGGCGGCGATTTCAGTGAATATCATGGACAGTGTGCCAGTGCGGCGCTTCAAAGATAAACTAAGACAAAAGAAGGCAGCATAACGCGTGTTTAAGATTTTAGATTTATACGTCGGCCGTACTATTGTTGCGACAACCTCGCTAGTGTTGGTGACCTTTGTTGGTTTGTCCGGCATTATCAAATATGTTGAGCAATTGAGAAAAGTCGGGGAAGGAAGCTACGATTTACTGCAAGCTTTATTGTTTGTGGTGTTGAGTATTCCTCGTGATATCGAGATGTTTTTTCCTATGGCCGCCTTACTCGGTGCGTTGATTGGGTTAGGTATGTTGGCATCAAGTTCTGAGCTCGTTGTCATGCAAGCTGCGGGGTTTTCTAAGCTTAATATCGGTATGTCGGTATTAAAAACCGCAGTGCCATTAATGATCATTGTCACCTTGCTTGGCCAATGGGGAGCACCCCAAGCGCAGAAGATGGCGCGAGATCTGCGCGCTTTTTCTCTCTCTGGCGGTAGTATTGTTTCAGTGCGCAGCGGTGTGTGGGCGCGCGATGTGAATGATTTTATCTTTATTGGTAAAATTGATGACAACAAACTCTATGGCTTAAATATGTGGCGCTTTGATAACAATAAGAGTTTGCAAAACATCCTTTTTGCCGAAGAGGTGGATTACGATAAAGACAATCAATGGGTAATGAAAAATGTTCAAATCACCGACATGCGCGATGATGTATTGATAACAAAGCAAACATTACCTGAATATCGTTGGACGACCTCATTAGCTCCAGACAAACTGGCGGTAGTTACGGTCAAACCTGAAGAGTTGTCACTGAGTGGCTTGTACGATTATGTCAGCTATTTAAAAACGTCGGAGCAAGATGCTTCACGCTACGATCTGGCGTTGTGGCGTAAAATTACTCAACCTTTTTCTATTGCTGTGATGATGTTGATGGCATTGTCGTTTATTTTTGGGCCATTGCGTAGCGTTACTATGGGCGCAAGGATTTTGTCAGGCGTGATTGCAGGCTTTACATTTTATATTTCCAGTGAGTTTTTCGGCCCACTGAGTCTTGTTTATGGTATCCCACCAGTGTTTGGTGCCGTCGCACCTAGTTTGGTGTTTCTCAGCGTTGCCGTAATGTTGTTAAGACGAAAACTCTAAAAATGACAGGTAAGAACTATCAACAAAAAGGAAGGGCAAACCTTCCTTTTTGTTATTCCGGCTCAATTAACTTTAGGAAGTACCACTACTTTAGTTTTGGCCCAAATATCTTGGAACCCTCTTTTTTGCTGATCAAAGAGTACGGTGAGGTTTGCCAAGCCAAAGCCTGAGGTGAACAAACGTATTAAAGCTTGCGTGGCGCTGATTGAATGTCCATCTTGTTCGTTAATTATCAAAAGTCGCCAAGCACGCATCCCTAATGTCTGGCCTGCTCTTGTCCAGAAAAAGACGAAGAAGTAGACCCAGACAGCGGCAAGGTAAAATGTGTAAACATAGCTCAAAATGGGATGACGAGTGAGAAGGTCGCTGACATCTGCATACGAGCCATAGCTCATCACATTCAACGCAACGAGAGCTTCTAATATAGCAACGACAACACCAGCAGCCATCATCTCCAGAGCAATGATGATTAATGCATCGTAAATGAGCGCACCAAATCGGCGTAATAATCCGGCAGGCGGTAGAGAAATAGAGTTACTCATCATATCTAAACATCTTTTGTATTCGCGAAATTGCAGCAGCATATAGCCTCGAAGAGGATCTGAAAAGAGAAGAGACGCACAGCTTGAAGGTTTGTGGCGAAAATATCGGCAAACGATTTGTATTTCAATATTTTGTTATTGCGCCAATAACTTTCTTACGTATAATGCCAACCATCAAAGGGCAATGCCCAAGATGCCGGTGTGGTGAAATTGGTAGACACGACGGATTCAAAATCCGTTTCCTTCGGGAGTGGCGGTTCAAGTCCGCCCACCGGTACCATAATTTAAACAGCAAAGCCTCGACGAAAGTCGGGGCTTTGCTGTTTTTGTCCTCGAAATAATAGCCCACTATATTAGATAATTGGGACTCTTTTGATAGCCTTCACATACTTCTATACTGAACAGCGCACATTTCTCGCTTCTAGCCATACACATTTATATCAACACGACTAATATGTAGTTGATGAACTTTTGAGTGACTTCTTTTAAACTCATCTTCCGCATAAACTTCCAGATAAAATACGAGACTATCTTAATCAACGTTCTAGGAGCTCTTATTTCTTCGATAGTGAGGAGTGTAACCTCAATGTTATGGTGATAATAAGGAGATTTAAAGAGGGGGATCGACTGTTAATTAATCGACATTTAACATTTTGATGTCTTTTTGTTCGCTTGAGCTATTGGGAGGTGCTTTTTTCG